>CAIPTO010000001.1 GCA_903867985.1 uncultured Elusimicrobia bacterium
GGGAGAATATATGTTTTCCCGGAGCGACCAGCCTGATCCGGAAATGACTGAGCACCGTGCCACGCTGCCGGAACCCGCTGTTTCTCCAATTGAGCCGCTTGGGTTGACCCCCGGCCCCGTGACGCCGGAGATAGATCCTGAAGCCTCATGTCAGATTCCCGGTGACATGGAATTAAAGCGCCAGTTGTCTGATGTTGAAAATATCCCTATCTTCAATTTCAAGACCCTGAAGAAAGACGAAGCCGCTATTGAAAACGCTTTCAAACCTGACCCTGAAAAAGAGGAAGATGAAAAAACCTCAGTAGTTTTTGAAAGCACCAGGGATTTCGGAGTACCGGATATAGACACGCTGATAGGGCTTTTGCAGAAAGAAGCTCTGCCGGTTGAAAAGCCGGGAGCTGATGTTGAATTTGAGAATGAAGGAAATGTTAATGTTGACGCCGTCGGTTCAGCCGAGGGATATGAGAAACAGGTTGAACCGGTGTCTGCGGCGGCATCGGCGGACGATGTTTTAATTCAGCCGGGGCCGGTCCTTGAGCGGATTGGATCAGCCTTGGTCGTGCCGGAGGCGGAGCCTCAGTCTGCCACGGGTCCGGATTCGGGGAATATTGTAATCGCGCCGGACGTTGTGAGTGCGGATGAAAAAGGGGGAACAATGAATAACAAAGAAGAAAACCTTGGAAAAGATGAGCCTTCCAAACCGGCCGAAGCCGCGGAGATAATTCTGCCAGTCCAGACTGAACCTGTGAAACAGGAATCTGCGGTCCCCGAAACCGGAGCCGCCGGAGCAGAGCCGCGGTTAGAGCGGTCTTCTCCGAGCCAGTTCACCCTTAAAGCAAACGAGCCTGCGCCTGATAAGCCGGGCTCAGTGATAGAGCGGAACCCGGTTTTTAATTCTCACTCTCCCGCCGCGGCGCCGGGCGACAACGATAAAACGATAGTTTTTTCCCCGGCTCCCGCCAGGCCGGAAGAGGCGAAGACGGTTATTTACGAAGCTGCCGCTGGTTCCGTAGCGGCTTCGGGCGAAGACGCGGACCTTGTTCCCCTGGCGGAGCGGCCGGTGCCGGATGGCATACCTACGGAACGCGTTCGCACTATAGCTTTCATCTACGCCCAGGAAGACTCAGCTCTCTGCGCCGAAGTGCTGAAGGAGTTGGATTCCATCTGCCTTAAGTCTCCTTCAAAACCGATGTTTATTAAGCGGGGCTTTGTCCTGGTTTGCGCTCCGGGGGTCAGCGGCAACGTTTATATGCAGAAGGTCGCGGACGCTGGCGCCGCCGGGTTGATCTGCATGGGCAATATACCACAGGAGAATATTTACGAAATGGAGAATGTTTTTACCGCGGGCGGAGTGTTCTTCAGGCACTTGCCTCGGGCGGCTTTCACCCATTCCGCCGCGTTGGACATTGTGACGGAGTTAATCCTGAAATAGATTTTTTATGATAAAGAAATGGGATATCGCGCCCGCTCCCGGCGAAAAGAATTCGGCCAGGCACAAGCTTCTCATAAAAGGGGATATGAGGGATGTTTTTCTTGTGGTCAAAAAGCTTGGCGCCATCTGTTCCAGGCCGGAAAAGACTTCCGGAGATTTTGACTTTGTCATCTACCTTTCAAAACTAAAACCGGATACTATCGGAAAAATAAAAGAGCTTGCGTCAGAGCTAAGCGCCCCATCTGATACCACGCCGCCCATGGCCTCGGTCAAGGCGGCGACCGCCGCGCCCGAGCCCTTCGAGCCGCCGCGCCCGAAGATAAAAACCGATTTTGACGAGCTTATCACGCCTGCGGCTGATGTCTCCGCGCCTAGGAGCCCGGCGGCCGAAATTTCCCCGCAGCCGAGCCCGGCTCCCAAGGCAAAAGAGCCTGAAGCCGCCCCGCCGGCCTTTATTACCAGCCACGGGCTGCCGTTCGTCCCGGCCTCCAGTTCCAGGATAAAAGCTGAGATAACAAAACCGGAGGAAAAACCTAAAGCGGCCATTCAGCCGCAGGAGGCTCCTAAGCCCTCTGTTTCCTCACATGGCAAAACCAGGTGGTCGGTGGAGCTGCCGCTCGTGCCGACATGCAGTTTTAAGACGTTAATTTCCGGTTCCCATAACCGTTTTGCCCACGCGGCCGCTATGGCCGTGGTTGAAAACCCCGGCATGATATACAATCCGCTTCTGATCTTCGGAGTGCCGGGTACGGGTAAGACGCATTTTGTACATGCCATATCCTACGGCCTGTCCTCTTCCATCGGCCAGGACAAAATCTTCGTCACGAACGGTATTAAACTGTCAAAGAGCGTGGACATCGCTGTCAAAGACGGCACCATCGGAAAATTGGATGAAATTATTTCTAACGTTAAGGTTCTTATCGTAGACGACATTCATCTCCTGATGCTGACCGACACCAACAGGAAGTATATCTCCAAATGGCTCAATGAGTTCATGACCAAGAACAAACAGATTCTGGTTACCTCGGTGTTCCCGCCGAAGTCGCTGGGCGGGCTGGAGGAGGCCGTCGGTTTCCAGTTCACGCAGGGCTGGATGGTGGATTTGAAGTCCCCGGATCCCCAAACCTACAAGGTTATACTGACCCAACTGCTGCAGGGCATGGATATAAAACTTTCGGATACTGAGATAGGCAATATTTTCGTAGACAAAGGTACACCCTTCGGGGAGGCTATCCGGGCGCTGGAGGGAATGAAGAAGCTTGAAAAATTCATGATTAACACAGAGCCGGCTTCGCACGCGACGCTTCTGGATATCCTGCTGGGGTTAAGTGAAACAGCGAGCGGCGGCGCTCTTACGGAGGCCGAATGCGACAAGGCCTCGGGCTGGAAACCTCTCTCCGCGAATTCCTGGTTCAAATGGGGAATATTCTATCCCAAGGGTATGAAGCGGGAGGCGCAGTACGCTCTTTACAGGACGCATGAACGCTCCGCGGAACTGGGATTGAGAGTGGAGTGGCAGCAGGTTTTCATGGAAGAATACAGTCCGGATGAACTCTATGGAACCCCTTTTAAAATCGGCAGTTTAGCCAGCGAACACAAGGTTAATGGGGTCATTATACTTGGTCCCCAGCCGACCTCGGCTCTGGGCGCGCAGGAGGCCGAGTTCCGGCACATTACAATAAAGATCCTTGAAAGTTTTATGTTAAAAGGCGCCTGGATACAGTACGGCCGGATAAAATCTCAGGCAACATACACCAAAACCCTTATGGATCTTCTATAAGAGGCCGGCAGGCCTGTTATGGTTTTGCTTTAGGACACGATTTCAATGAATGAATTTGTTTTTTCCCTTATACTCGCGGCCGCTGGTTCATTCGCGGTTTACTGGTACATTAAATTCCAGTATGTCCTCCCGCTTGAGGGCCGTTCGCGCGGGCTTGAAAAAGTCTTTAATCGCTTTACGGCCTTTTCCAAGGAAGTGCTGGATCACATATATATCCCGGAATCTGAGGAGAATTACGGGGATATTACCAGCTATTACCTCATAAAGATCCACAAAGTTTTTCCGGACAGTTCCATGCTTGTGTTTGAAGCCGCGCAAGATCAGTGGAAACTTGTCAATTACCTGAAAAATATAAAGACCGAACCTAAGCTCATGACCGGCTATAAATGGGAGGTCTTTGACCGGTGTGCGGCGGAGGGAGAGACCGTGATACTTGACTCCGTTTCTGGGGAAACCGACCCCGGCGCGGTGGAATTATTCCGTGTTTTCGGCATCAAGGCCGCCCTTGCTGTCCCGTTCATGCAGACCGGGGGCCGGGCCAGACGCATAATGGTCTTCGGCGACTCCGGCACCCGGCATTTTGACGCCGCCGTACAGTATCTCCGTTTTGTCACCGCTCAACTTAACGCGATACATAAGACTTCTGAAAAAGTTTTTTCCGGCAAGAAGGAGAATGACCAGCTCAAGAGCGAGTTAAGTTCCGTAGTGAAGGAACTGGATATGGCCGGCTCCCGCCTGATTCAGCGCGCCAAGGAGCGCCACGCGCTTTACGAAGTGGTGACCAAGGTCACCGGCGAGGAAAAGGATGTCAAGGTCGGGACTACAGCAATTCTTAATGTTGTGGCTAAAATGGTGGACGCCGACGTCGTCGCCTGCATGCTTTTCGACGAATCCAGAAACGAGCTTGTTATCAGCCCCGGTTCCTTTGGAGTAACTGATTCGGAGCGTATGCAGTATAGCGTTCCCGTAGGCAATGTAACATCCGCCTCAGTGCGCACTTTCCTCAGCCGCAAACCTTTTATTACGCCGGACGCACAGAACGATCCCGAGGTCCAGGCCCAGTACGCCAAGCTTTGGAATATCCGCTCCATGATGCTGGTGCCGATTTCACTCCACGGCCGGGTCGCAGGGGTATTGCGCGTGGGCTCGCGCCACCGGGATTTCTTTACCCAGGACCAGCTTGAGTTCCTGACTATCATCGCGGACGAATTGGCCATCATCATGGAAATGGTCACTCTTTATGACAATCTTTCCAAGACCGCCGCAGAACTGGCCCAGATGAACAGGATGAAAGATGAATTCCTTTCAACAGTAAGCCATGAACTCAAGACTCCTTTGACAACCATAAAAGGTTTTATTTCCGTAATCATGAGCGGAGAATCCGGAGCGTTGAATGAACAACAGATGAGCTTTCTCACCATTGTCGACCAGTCGGTCAACCGGCTCACGCATCTCATCTCCAACCTTCTGGACATCTCGCGCCTGAACGGCAAGGTGGAAATGGAATTCTCTATTGTGAGCCTTGAGGGTCTGATACGAAATTCCGTTTCCAGCATGCTGATTAAGGCCAAAGAAAAAAACATCTCACTTTCCTCGGCTGTCGCTCGCAACCTTCCCCCTGTATACGCCGATCCCAGATGGATAAGCCAGGTCGTGGACAACCTGTTGATCAACGCTATAAAGTATTCCGGTGCCGGGGCGAGGGTCAGTGTCAGCGGATATGACAAAGGCGAGGCGGTAGTGGTTTGTGTTGAAGACAACGGCCCCGGGATACCTGTTGAAGAACAGAAACTGATATTTGATAAATTTTACCGAGGAAAATCGAGCGCCAATCAGGTGCCCGGCACGGGTCTGGGCCTCGCGATCTCTAAGTCGGTGGTGGAAAAGCACGAGGGTAAGATCTGGCTGGAGTCCAAGCCGGGCGCCGGATCTAAATTCCTGTTCGCGATTCCGGTGGCCAAAGCCCGGCACGGTCTTGCCCCGAAGTGAGTCGCCGGTTTGGATCAAGAATTTGAGCGCGAATTATAAGGACTGCGGCACATAAAAGGAGATTTTTATGAAAACCAATTTGAGAATTATCGCTGTGGCAGCGGCGTTCGGCTTGCTGGTTTCCTGTGCCGGCAGGACCGTGCGACCGGCGGGGGAAGGCAGCGTTGAGACTGTTGAAACTGCCGGCTTAGCGCCCTACAACGATCGGGACCTGTCTTCCACGGTCGACGCAGCCGTGACCGAGGCCCAGAAAAACGCGATAGAGGCGGTGGCCGACCTGTTTATGGGTCCCCGGTCCAAAACTGAAAGATATGACATATTCAAACGGAACCTGCTCAAGAATCCGGCGATGTATGTGAAAAAATACAATCTACTTTCCGAACGGCGCGAAGGGGCATTCTACCGTGTGAATATCCAATCTTATGTGTATGTAGACAAGGTCGCTTCAGCTCTCAGAGGGCTGGCGCTTTTTGAGGTGCCCGGGGCCGGCGTTTCCGGCGCCCTTATGCTTGACGAGTATTTCAGGACGGGGGCTTCTCCGTACCGCGACGCGGGCCTGGCTTTTTCAGATTATCTTGTCCGTAAGACGTCTGTCCGTTTCCTGGACACTATGGCGCTTAAGAACTCAAAGGATGAAAACTCCTTCTTCGAGGCGGCCCGCGCTTCCGGAGCTGATCTGGTATTTATCGGCCGCGCCGAAGCCGACCCGATGGGCGCCGCGCAGGGGCCGCAGGCCGGTTTCTATCCCGCCCGCGCTAAGGCCGAGCTGAAGATATATGAAGCAGGCACCCGCCGGCTTCTGCTGGAGATTTCCAGCCAATCCAACGCTTTGGATGCGGCCGAAGAGGGGGCTTTCAGAAAGGCCCTGGCATCCTCCGGGGAAATGCTGGGCGCTGAAGCTTTCTCAAAAGCCGACAAATTTATAAAGCCGGAAACGCCGCTTACGCTGCGCGTGAAGGGCCTCAAAGGTATAGAGGACGCGCGCAAACTGATGTCCGCGGTAGACGCAATGGAAATCGCCGGCGCCGCGCTGGAGAGCTATTCAAGCGGGGAAGCTGTTATTACCGTAATTCCAGTGCGTCCAGACCCGCAGGAATTTTCCAGCGCTTTGCTTCGGACCGGGGTTTTCAACCTGGAACTTGAAAGCGTGAGTCAGTTTGAGGCCGTATTCTCAGTTATCCGGTAGAGGTCTGTGAGGCGGCTATTGAAAAAACTTGGGAGCAACTCCGGCTTATTCCGTTGTAAGACCTTACTGGCGCCGCTCCTGGCAGTTTTCAGCGCCTGTGCCGGAGCCGGAGCATATATCGTTTCGCCGGCGTTGAACTCCGCGAACGACGGGCGCATTGTAATGCTGCCATTTGAAAACTTTTCCAATGACGTTTCCGCTCCCGCACTTATAAGGGAGGCGGCCGCGAAACGATTTACCGGCCGCGGTTACACGCCATTTGATATCGGGGAAGCGGACGAACGTTTGCGTGCCCTGGGTATAACTGATGGGGGGCAATTAGCCGCGGTCAAGCCGGCCGATATTGGAGCGGCTTTCGGCGCCGATCTCCTGTGCTATGGAGTACTGGAGGATTTTACTTTTCAAAATCTTGGTTTCGTTATTCGAAAACAAGTTAAACTCCGGCTTAAGGTTGTTTCTGCTTCCACGGGAGAGATATTATTTGAGGCCGGGGGGATCGGGAAGGATCTGAAAATTTATCTGGACAAGGAAGAGGCTAAACAGGAGTTTATAATCAACAGTGCGGTGAAACTAGCGCAGAATATGCTCAAGCATCCGCTCTGGCCCGAATCCGAGAAGGCTCTTGATCGGATATTTGACCGGCTGCCACAAAGGTGAAGATGCGCGGATATTATGTATCCGCCTAACGCTGTTACTAAATGGAGAAATAAAATGAATAAAAATAAACTTGTTCCGACCGGCCGCCAGATAGCCACAATCCTTTGTTACGGCGGCTGCGCGGGTATTGTGGCCGTGTTCATGCTTGCGGCGGCCTGTTCGCCCTCTAAAACCGTGAAGATGCAGCAGGCGCTCAGCGTAGAAGAAACGGAGAAAGTCGCATCCAAGTATACCGGCCCTAAACGCCGTATCGGCGTGGTGGAGTTTGCCAATAAGACCGCTTACGGCCAGGGCCGTCTCGGAGGCGCCGCCACGGACATCCTTGTGACCGAACTTACGAAGTCCGGAAAATTTATTGTGGTGGAGCGCGACCGCATGGAAAAGATAATGCAGGAGCAGAAGTTTCAGAGTCAGGGCATGACGGATCCCCAGACTGCGGCTCAGGTGGGGCGTATACTGGGCCTTGAAGCCATTGTGGTCGGCGCTGTTTCACAGTTCGGCACGAAAACCGAGGGGTCGGATTATCTTATCAGTCAGACCAAAAAACAAGTGGCGGATGTCACCGTGGATATCAGGCTTGTGGATACTCAGAGCGGACAGGTGTTAATGGCCGACTCCGGCAAGGGGCAGGCCAAGTCCAAAAAGGGGTCTTTTCTGGGTATGGGTACCAAGGGCGGCTATGATGAAACAATCGAGGGCGAAGCTCTGCGCGCCGCCATCGTGCAGTTCGTTACTAATATTGACAGCCAGCTCAACAAGAAAGCGTGGTCATGCATGATCGCCGACGCTTCCGGAGAAGATATTTATCTGAACGCGGGTCAGGATTCCGGTGTCACCGCCGGAATGAAACTGGATTGCTACAGCCAGGGCGCCGAGATACGCAACCCTCAGTCCAACCTTGTTATCGGGTACAGGGAAGAATACCTGGGAGCCGTGGAGGTTCAGCGCTACTGCGGAGACATGGGCGACTGCTCTATAGCCAGACTGGTAAAAGCCGCGGGCGGCTCGCCAAAAGCGAAGGATATTTGCCGGATGTCTAAATAAACCCGCATAGCGGATCTGCGCATATACAAATAGATTTGTAAGCCGTCGGCAGAACGTTCTTTGAAAATCAGCTGTAAACCCGTAAACCGAACCCGACAGTACGCTGTCGGGGTGAGTCTATATAATATTTCTGTGTATGGCCTGAAGCTTAGGGCTTATTGCGGAAGTTTTTGAGGGGGGCACATGCTGTCAAAGCTTCGTACCTTGGGGCTCAGGGGCATAGACGGTTTCAATATAAGGGTTGAAGTGGATATTGCGGCGGGTTTGCCGTCTTATGCCGTAGTGGGATTGCCGGACGCCGGTATAAAAGAATCTAAGGACCGGGTGGTGGCAGCGGTGAGAAATTCCGGCTTCGACTTCCCGATAAAAAGAATTACTGTAAATCTTGCGCCGGCCGAAGTGAAAAAGACGGGCACTCATTTTGATCTGCCCATAGCGCTGGGCGTGCTGGCCGCCTCGGGCAAAGTCGGCAAAGGCGCTTGCGGCAGGCTTGAAACCTCCGTATTCATAGGAGAATTGGCGCTGGATGGGACGCTGCGACCGGTGGTTGGCGTTCTGCCGATGCTCTTGTCTCTTAAGAAAGCGGGCGCGCGGACTACCATTATCGTCCCGCGCGATAATTCCGCGGAAGCGGCCCTTAGCGGCCTTGAATGCCTTGGCGCCTCCAGTCTTAAGGAGGTCTTGGACTGGATTAACGGCGATACTGAGATTCCGGCCTGCCTCAGGGCGGAACGGGAGAGGATCGTATCCGTCACGGGAGATTTTTCAGAAGTTAAGAGCCAGGCTTTTGCCAAGCGAGCGCTTGAGATAGCAGCCGCAGGCGGGCACAATGTCATAATGATAGGCCCTCCAGGAACGGGTAAGAGCATGCTGGCCCGGCGCTTCGCTTCCATTTTGCCGCCGCTGACTGATGAGGAGGCGCTGGAAGTTACCAAAATTTATTCGGTCAGCGGCCTGATAAAGTCTTCCCGCCTCGTGACCGAGCGGCCATTCCGCGAGCCGCACCATACCATCTCGGACGCCGCCCTGATAGGAGGCGGCACTAATCCCAGGCCGGGCGAAGTGTCTCTTGCTCATAACGGGGTGTTGTTCCTGGATGAATTTACTGAGTTTTCCAGGCCGGCTATTGAGTCCTTAAGGGAGCCGCTTGAATCGTGGAAGGTTACTGTTTCCCGGGTAAAGGAAACCGTTGTTTATCCGGCCAGATGCCTGTTGTTGGCGGCCATGAACCCGTGTCCGTGCGGCTATTTCGGTCACTCGGTCAGGGAATGCTCGTGTACGCCGCTGCAGGTTCACAAGTACCGGGCAAAAGTTTCCGGCCCTATAATGGATCGCATCGACATGCACCTGCAGCTCAGTCCCTTGAAGTTTGCCGACTGGGAGGCTATACCGAGGGGGGAGACTTCTCTTCAAGTGTCTGACAGGGTGTCCGCGGCGATGGATATCCAGCGTAAAAGATTCAGGGATTCGGGTGTGCGCGCCAACGCTTTCATGGGCGTACGTGAATTGCGCGAACACTGCCGTCTCCCTGCCGGCGCGTCCGGCCTGCTTGAGACCGCCATGAATAAAATGGGTTTTTCCGCGAGATCCCTGGATAAGATACTCAAACTCTCGCGCACTATCGCGGATCTGGACGCTTCGCGCGAACTTAAGAAGGGGCATATTATTGAAGCCATGCAGTACCGGGCCCTGGATAAGACCGCCGAATTGGTGGCGTAGTACTGAAGATTGTGACTAGTGTTTAGTGACGATAATTTTAAAGCATTATAAAATTATTTCATTCACTGACCGCTGGACGCTGACTATAATCACTGTCGTTATGGAGGAACTAATGAAACTGTTTATGACTGTCGGAGTAATTATTTCGCTGGCCGCTTCTTCAGGGGCTCAGCCTGTGCGGCTGTCGGGGAAGCCTGAAGTGGTAAAAAAACATGAGGTTTCTAAGGGTGAAACTCTGTGGGGTATTTCAGATAAATACTACGGCGACCCTTTTAAGTGGGAGAAAATATATAACGCCAATCTCGATAAGATCGCGAACCCGAATCTTATCTATCCCAGCGATGAGATAACGATCCCGGAAATGACTGAGACAGTAATCTCAGTGCCGGAAGAAACGGCGGAGATTTACACTGAAAAAGCTGCTGACACGGCTTCCGTGAGTGTCGGAGAAGTTTCCTCCCCCGTGTCCGCAAAGGTCAAGGCCCCTGATTTTGAGACCATGGATCCTTCCATGGAGATGCCAGTGGACCAGAGAGAATGGGCTGTCGGCCCCGCAACAGTAGTGCCTAAGAATTGGAAGGCGGACGGCGTAATAATCTCCAAGATTAATGACGGGACTGACGCAGAAAATGACAGTCTGACCGTGCCCGGAGACCGTGTGCGTATAAAGGTCAGAAAACCCGCGCTGTTCCGGCCCGGTGAGATCATATCCGCCTATATTATGGGCGCCACAGCTTATGATAAGAAGACCAATAAGAAACTCGGCCTTGAACTTCAGAAGACAGGGATTCTGGAAGTGCTGAGTGTGAAAAAAAACATCGTTAAGGCCCGCGTCATAAAATCAAACACCTCTGTGGACAGCGGGCAGGTAATAATGAAATAACGATGCCATACGCCTATGGTATACAGCTTATGCCGGCTTTTCTGCGTATGGCCTAAAGCATATGGCTTATGGCAAACTTTAGGGCTCATGCCATAAAGTTTGGGGGGGTGAGTATGACCGTGAAAACAGAAGAAGAGTCGATGGCTCGCGTCCGGCTGAACGCAGTTTCCTGCATGCGGACCGATTGGCTCTTAAGGCTGATAAAGGTCTACGGCGGGGCCCGGGAAGTTCTCTCCAAAAGTTCCGCAGATCTCTCCGCCGACGGCGGACTTTCGCCGGAAACCGCCGAAAATTTTACCGCAGATCTAGCGGCCGCGGACCCGTATAAAGAGTTTGAAGCCGCGCGCAAAGCCGGCGTACGGGTGTTAACCGCGCTTGACGAAGATTTCCCGGCTCTCCTTAAAACCATATATGATCCGCCCCTCGCCCTTTACGTTAAGGGGAATCTGGGATCCGGCGGCGTGCCCGTGGGCATCGTAGGCACGCGTAAACCTACGGATTACGGTGCGCGCAGCGCGGCCAGGCTGTCGCGCGAGCTGGTAAAAGCCGGACTTACCGTTGTAAGCGGCCTGGCCCGCGGCGTGGACACCGTGGCCCACGACGCTGCGGTCAAATCCGGCGGGCTGACCTGGGCTGTGATGGGCACCGGCCTGAACATGGTATATCCGCACGAAAATACAAAGCTTGCCGAAAGGATTCTTGAGAGCGGCGGGGCGCTGGTATCCGAGTTCCCGATGGATGACGGACCCCTGTCTGCGCATTTCCCCAGACGCAACCGCATAATCTCCGGCCTCTCTTATGTCACAGTGGTTATTGAGGGGGATTTTAAGTCGGGCTCGCTGATAACCGCCAAGGCCGCGTTGGAGCAGGGACGTGAAGTTCTGGCCCTGCCGGGTCCGGTGGATAGTGTGATGAGTCGCGGCCCCAATATGCTGATAAAGAACGGCGCCGCTATGGTTGAGGATGCGGTTGATGTTATAGCCGCGTTGCCGGCTGATGTTTTGTTCGGTCTGGTTCCGACCCGCCGGTCCCGTAAAGAAGAGGAGGGTGCTTGCGGGAAACTCTGCAGTCTCTCGCCGGACGCCAATGCCGCCTACGGCGCTATAGCAGGGGGTGGGGAAGGATTGACAGTTGACGGTCTGGTCGGCGCCTTCAGTTGGACCGTGCAGCGCGCGGCCGCCGCGCTCTTTGAACTTGAGGCTTCTTCCATAATCACCCAGATCGCGGATAAATACAAACTTAAAGTTTAAAAGGTATCGTACAGAAAGCCGCGATTAGCCAGAAAGAAACTTCTGAAGCAAATGGCGGTTTTAGCGCTAATATCTATAATATTGTCGCCTTGGCCCGTAAAAAAGGATAAAATATACCTTCGTTAATTTATTTAACCTTGGCGCATAGAGGAGTCCTTTCAAGGATTTAACCTGCGCCGGGAAACAGGGAATAGGGATTTATATATTATGGCAACTGAAAAGACCGAAAAGACGGGAAAACCGGTAAAAAGCGAGAAGCCCGAAAAGACCGGGAAACCGGAGAAAGCCGCGAAGCTTAAGGCTAAAAAAACTCTGGTAATCGTGGAGTCTCCCACCAAAGAAAAAACCATAAGCCGGTTTCTGAGCGCTGATTATGTCGTGCGCAGTTCCTACGGACATGTGCGCGATCTTCCGAAGGATGAATTAGGCGTGGATGTGGAACACGAATTCACCCCTAAATATGTGCTCATAGACAGGGCCAAGAAGATCATACCCGAACTTAACACGCTGGCCAAGAACGCCGACGCTATTTACCTTGCCACCGACCCGGACCGGGAAGGCGAAGCCATTTCCTGGCATCTGCGCGAGGCCATGAGCGCCGATAAATCTAAATTCCAACGCATCAGCTTTCACGAGATAACCAAGCAGGCCATAGAAACTTCGCTTAAGTCTCCGCGCGAACTTGACCTTAATCTTGTGAATGCCCAGCAGGCGCGTCGCGTCACGGACCGCCTGGTAGGTTACAAACTTTCTCCGCTGCTGTGGGCTAAAATAAAGAGCGGTCTTTCGGCCGGGCGTGTGCAGTCGGTGACTGTGCGCCTGGTGGCGGAGCGCGCCCTGGAGATAGCCGCTTTCACGGGGGAAGACTACTATACGTTGTCCGCTAAACTTGCCAAGGATACGGATCCGAAGGATTTCGAAGCCAGGCTCGTTCGCTGGCACTCAAAGCCGGTGGAACAAACCGTCCTTTTGAAGCTGTTCGCCGAGGATTACCGCTACAAGACGTCTGTCTTTAAAAAAATGGAAGATACGGTCGAAGCGGCCACGCTGCTTCGTAACTCTGTTCTAACGGTTTCCAGGATAGAATCCAAAGCGGTAAAACAAAAACCCAAACCGCCGTTTATTACCAGTACCCTCCAGCAGGATGCGTACAATAAACTTGGCTTTTCATCCGACCGCACCATGAAGGTTGCCCAGAGTCTGTATGAGGGCGTAGAACTTGGCGGAGAGCGCGCCGGTCTTATAACCTACATGAGAACCGATTCGTTTAATGTTTCTTCAGAGATACAAAAAGAAACCGTTAAATTTGTAACCGAGATATACGGCAAGGATTTTGCCCCGGCTAAGCCTCCGATCTACCTCAAAAAGGTCAAAGGAGCGCAGGAAGCCCACGAGGCCATCCATCCGACTTCTATTTATCGCAGGCCGGAGGAAATGAATTCATTCCTGACCGCCGAGCAGGCCAGACTTTACGACCTCATCTGGCGGAGGTTCGTCGCCAGCCAGATGGAAGATGCAGTATTTGATTCCGTCAGCGTTGAGATAACTGACGACAAAGGCGTCGCCGTGCTTCGGACCAGCGGCCGCACCATAAAATTTGAGGGCTACCTGAAGGTCTACCGCGAAGAGAAAGAGGAGGAAGTCACGGACGAGGAGGAGGATGAGGAATCAATCATACCGCCCCTTAAAGAAGGTGACAGGCTCATCCTTAAGGATGTGATGACCAAGGCCCATAAGACCAGCCCGCCGCCTAACTACAACGAGGCCAGCATCATTAAGACGCTTGAAAAGCACGGCATCGGCCGCCCGTCCACCTACTCGGTCATCATAAGGAATATCGTTGACCGCGGCTATATCAAGCGCGAGAAAGACCGGAAACTGCTTATAACCGAACTTGGAGCGCTTGTCACGGAAAAGCTTAAGGGTTTTTTTCCGGATATTATGGATATTTCTTACACCGCCTCCATAGAAGACAAGCTGGACGATATCGCCGACGGCGCCATAAATTGGCTTAAGATGATAAAAGAATTCTACGGCCCGTTCGCCAGGAACCTGGCCAAGGCCGAGACCGACATGGTCAAATCCCGTCCCAATGTGGTCAAAACAAACGAGAAATGTCCGCTCTGTCTCAGTCTTATGGTCATGCGCGAAAGTAAGTTCGGGAAGTATCTCTCCTGTTCCCGGTTCCCCAGTTGCAAAGGTAAGGTGCCTCTGGATAGGGAAGGTAATAAGATAGACGTGTTCAAGCCCATCCCGATCGAAAAGATATGCACCAAGTGCAATAAGAATAAGATGCTTCTGCGTAAAAGCACGCGGGGCTATTTTCTGGCCTGCTCCGGCTTTCCCCGGTGCCGCAATATTGAAAAGGTAACTGACCCGGAAGTTGAGCAGATAATAAACGGCGCCAAGCCCAAAGCGTGATGTTCGCTGGCACCGGTGTAGTCCGGATGTCGATATACCGGGAGGGCCCGGGCCGCGGATTGTAAGATTGTGGCGTTATGTGATTATGGGCGACTGTTTGAAGGATTTCCCGCCGGGCTTTTAAAAGGCCGGCGGGTTTTTTATGGCGCGCGCAGGTCAGGGCGGCTTGGCGGCTGGCACAGTTCTAAGGCTTTCAGTTTTACGGCCTGAAGGTCTAATTTGCCGCCGATGATCGGTATGCGGTCCACTTTATGATAATCTTCGTCGAGCGGACGCCAGGAAAGCGGCAGTGAGCTTGCGGCTATGATAGAGCGCAGGTGGCCGGCTTCTCCGGCGCAATATAATACTGCCAGCTTTTCGCCTTCTTTCCCGTTCGGCACGGAGGCGACCGCCACTACGCGCTTGGTCAGGCCGAGCCCGTCCTGGAGCGCTTCCTCTACCGCCAGGTGCGGCACCATCCCGCCGTCTATCAGCGTGAAACGTGAAGCGCGGTCTTCTATTATCACGAAGCCGTTCTCGTCTATTCTGGCCATGTCACCCGTCAGATACCAGCCGTCTTTCACGACTTCGGCAGTGAGGCCCGGCCTGTTTAGATAGCCCTTCATAACATTGGGGCCTTTTACCATAAGAATTCCTTCACTGCCGGCGGGCATCAATTGGTAAGTGTCCGGGGTCACTACTTTCATTGCCACCCCTGGCAGGGGCAATCCGACGCTGCGCTCTTTCCACCCTGTCTGGAACTCGCTGTCCTTATCCGCGTGAGGGACTGATAAAGCAGTCACAGACGTCAGCTCCGCCGCCCCATAGCACTCCAGCGGGCGCAGGCCGAATTTGTTTTCGAACGCCTCCGAGAGATCAGGTTTGAGCTTTTCCGCGCCTACGATCATGTGGAGGAGCGATGCGAAATCTTCCCTTTTTGCCTTTCGGGTGTAGAGTCGCAGCATAGCTGGTGTCGCGAAGAGCGCCGTGGCCCGGCGCTCCCTGACCTCGCGGGCGATAATGCCGGCGTTCAGAGGGTTGGAGTGGTAGCAGACAGGTGCTCCGCTAAGAATGGGATACCAGAGCGAGGCCGTGTAGCCGAAAGGATGTGATAAGGGCAGGGCGGAACACAGATTATCTTTTTCCGTTAAACCGAAAACGATGCGCAGGGATTCAATATTTGAAAGTATATTATGGTGGCTAAGCATGATGCCTTTAGGGACTCCGGTGGAACCGGAAGAGAAAACAATAGCGGCTGTTTCATCCGCGCCCGGGTCTGACCCTTCCTTAAGCCAGGCTGCCGGCGCCATCCTGGCTTTCAGCGCGGAAATAAGTCCTGCCGGCTTGGCTGCAAGGTCATCGATGTATATAATTGAACCCTCAGGTAATGGCGGGTGGCGCTTGTCCAGAAAGGCCCTTGAAGTTACTATGGTTTGTATTCCGCATTGAGCGATCGCGGAGCTGAATGCCGCGTCAGCGGCCGAGGGATCAAGATTCACCGGTACTCTGCCGGTCAGAGTGACGGCGAGGTTGGCTAAAACTCCTGCCGCGGAAGGGGGAAGCAGCAGCCCTACATTTTCACTATTCTTCGTCCTTTTTTTTATGCAAGCCGAGAATTCCAGTGCGCCGATAAGCAAGGCTCCGTAGGTTAGGCTGTTGCCGGCGGAATCCGTCACTACGGGCAGATTCCAGTTTTCTCTGGCCGCTTTTATAAACTCATGGCCTAAACTCCGTCGGAAAAACTTCCGGCTGTTAAAGTATTCGCAGGAAAGTTCCATTACTGCCAGGCGCACCTCGCCCGTGCCAGATGTTGAAGGCAGCGGATTGCCGAAAATAACAGAAACTTCGTGCCGGGAAAAACCTTTCCATCTTTTGACAAAACTGCGGTGGTAATAGCTGGTAAGGGTTCCCCACGCGCCCCCTATATAAACCGGAATTATCGGATAACCGCTGTTTTCCGTTATCTTGGTAAAGCCTTTACGGAATTCCCTCAGCATGCCGGTGCGGGTGAGAGCTCCTTCGGCGAAGATTACGGCCATGAATCCGTCGTCCATGGCTTTACGCGCGGCTTGCAGTGAGGCTATTATCTTTTTGGGCGGGTCATTCATATCTATGGGGATACAGCCCAGGAGCTTGAATAGCGGAGTAGCCAGAGCCCAGCCTTCATAGACATTCCTTGTTATCAGAAAGCGCAGGCGGCGCCGCTGTGTGGCCATGAGTATCACGGCGTCAGCGTAAGAAGTATGGTTGCATACCAGGAGCGCGGGCCCTTCGGACGGTATATTTTCAAGGCCTGTTACTCGTATTTTGTAAAGAAGGCGCGTAAACGCCAGGGTTAGAAATCTAAGCAGAAAATCCGGCAGGAGTCTTATCGAGACGGCGGTCAGGATCAGCGTGATAAGGCCCATAACCGCGAAGCCCTGTCCCGCCGTGAAACCGAAGGTATAATTCAGGAGAACCAGCCCGCCGCCCAAAAGCGCACCCGCCAGACCAGCGCGGCCGGCTAATGACGCGGTCGCCGCGTTGCCGCGGGCGCGGCGCTGTATATAGCTGTCAATGGGCGCCATGAAAAGGCCGCCCCCGACGCCGGCAAGGATTATAACTGGAGCCGCTGATAAAAGTTTTGGCGGAATAAAATTCAAAGCTGTGAGGGCCGCAGCCAAGAGAAAAGCTCCCACCGGAACTATGCCGAACTCTATATCCCTGCCGGAAAGTTTGTCCGATATTAATTTCCCAATACCCAAGCCGAGGGCCGACAGAAAAGCCAGGCAGGCGGCCAAAGCGGGGCTTATCGTAAGGATATATACGCCGTAAGGGATAATGTTGAATTGGAGATAAGCCGCAAGCATGGAGAAAAAGACTGAAGCCATGAGGGCGTGTAAAATATCTTTATCGATTTTGGCGGCCTTTTGCGGGAGGAGCGCTTCGGTTTTATCCGGTATTTTTTCAGATTCTTCGGTCATGATTCGTAACTGATTTGAGTGGATAGACTTCAGATCGTAATCGGGTCTGCGTCTTACCTGACAAACTTACGCCAGCGCAATCCGTGCAACGGTGTTATTTGGCGTTTTGAGTCCAGACGGCGTATTTCTCTCCGCTCGTGGCCAGCGTCCAGCCTGTCCCCGGCTGCCAGTCGCAGTTCGTGCCAAGTTTCAAGGCTACCCGTTGGGTCCTGCCTGTCACCATTGCCGCGTAAAGGCCGTTAGTGGCGGATATTATCTGCACCCCGCTCGTTGATGTTATGCCGGCGTTCTTTCGCACGGCCACCAGGGCCTGGATCTGTTCCTTGTAGGAAGGGCCCCAGTCGAACAGGTGCGGCCAGAACACGCACGGTATGCCGGGGTGCGTGAGGATGTATGCGTAGCCCATCAGGCGCTGATCGCGGTATAACTTCGGGGCGTTCTTGAGGAAATCAGGGTCGCGGGGCGAGGTGTCGTGGCTTTCAACAAAGGTCACGGCTTTTGAAGGCCACCAGCCGATCAGGCCGGACGGTTCGCCATTATCGTTCAAAAGTTCATATCGGTCGCCCTCTATGGCCGCGATTAGAGAGAAGCGCGTGGTGAAGTCAAAAGCGCTTGATGCGTCCGTCTTGTCGGAGGAATTATCTGTACCGTCTATCCAGTTGGCAATGAACTGCCGGTTCCCGTCGAGATATTCGCCCACGGAGAAGACCGGACTTGAGGCCTTATTATAATCTGCCACATGGTAAGGTTTGAAACCTTTCACCATGTCGTAGCGCCAGCCGTCAAAGCCTATGGTATTCTTAAGCCAGCGCAGGAAGATCTTTGTGTCCTGTCGGACCTGCGCGTCCCTGTGGTCAAGATCGCGGCAGCCGAGTTCTCCCTGTCCTTCATCGTTGTTCGGACTGCGCGGCATGTCCGAATAGCCGGGCTGGGACCAAACTTCATCATCTTTAACTATTACGGTGGTGGGCCAGTCCGGATTCTTGAAATCCAGCCAGTTGGTTGTGCCGTTGCGGTGGTTGAGAACGATGTCGGCCACAACTTTGACGCCGGCCGAGTGCATGGCGTTCACCGCTTGGACGAGCATGTCTTTCGTACCCCACTGTGAATCCAGGTTGTACCATTCGTTAGGGTAATAGCTGCCGTTAGAAGCCGGTGGAAACCAGATCAGATCAAAACCGGACTGCCCGACTTCGCGCGCGTACCTCGCCAGCACTCCCCACCAGCCTTTTGGCGGGTTATACCAATAGCTGTCGGCGTACCAATAGAAGCCCTGCAGCATAACCGTGGAACTGCCGGTCACATCCACGCGGCGCTGGGGCTTGGGTTTGAAAATACTATCATGGTAAAGTTTGACAGCGCTACGCCAATCGGCGCGGGCTTTGCTCCGGGGGGCGGCTTTGGCGATGTTTATTTCTTCAGCCGCGGGTTCGGGAAAGATTACCGAGAAATTTTTCACTTTCTCTTTTAATTCGTCCGCCGCGGTGGTGTTTTTTGAAAACGCTGAGACCGGGAAAGTGTAAACGACCAGCAGCGCCGCCGCCAACCATAATTTTCGTATCTGCATTTTTGTTTCCAATAAACTCGTCAAAAGGCGAAAAAGCGTAAATCCTTCGTGTAGTATACTGACCATTATACAAAATGCCAGTGTCCGCGGTCTTGGCGCAGTTGGGCCCAAAGACCCATTGGCAATTCAGAGGCAAAGCGGTTTAGCGTTGCAGAAACGCCTTTCGGACACGGAGGCGACGTCATCTATGCCCCTTCATTATTGTGCTAAAATTATAGTCATGAATCTGCTGATGGAGAAATTTCTGCTGCATATTAGATCGCAGCGGAACTTTTCAAAACACACCGTAAAAGCCTATAAATACGACATAGAGGAATTTGCGTCCTACGCCTCGGCCCATAACGCCGACGCGCCGGGGCTCTGGGACCGCATGCTGATGCGCGGCTATATCGCATATATCAGTGAAAATAAAGTTTCACGGAACACCCTGCTTCGCAAGATTTCGGCTATTCATTCCTTCATCTCCTACCTCATCGCCGAAGGCGGCATGGAGGGCGATCCGTTCGCGCTTATAACCGTGCCCAAAAAAGAAAAACGCCTGCCTAAGTTTCTCAGCGAAGGCGAAGTGGGCAAGATGGCTGATTATGGTAACCCGGATATGGTAAGGCAGGAAGACCCATCCTACAGGTTCGCCGAGCGCGACTACGCTATCTTCGAGCTTTTGTATTCCAGCGGCCTTCGCCGGTCAGAGGCCGCCGGACTGAATATCGGAGATATTGATTTTTACGGAGGTTTCGTGCGTGCCATGGGTAAAGGCTCAAAGGAACGCTTGGTGCCGGTTGGGGATAAGGCTTTGAAAGCCATCAGGGCGTATTTAAGCGTCCGACCGAAACCACAGGCCCCGGCAATGCCTTTGTTTTTGAACCATAATAACGCGCGCCTCTCGGATCATGGTCTGGCCCTGATCGTGAAACGGCTGGCGCGCCGCGCCCGGTTCACCCGGTCGGTAAATCCGCACTCTTTGCGGCATTCTTTCGCTACCCATCTTCTTGACAAAGGCTGCGACTTGAAATCTGTACAGGAGATGTTGGGTCATAAGAATCTGCAGACCACCGAGATATACACCCATGTATCACTTTCGCGGCTGAAAGAAGTTTATGATAAAACGCACCCGCGGTCAAAAAAAGAACATTGAACGGCAGACACTAGTGTTGAGATGAAACTTAAAAACCAGAAAATGGGGAAGAAAATGAGAAAAATATTTATTGTCCTGCTTTTACTCCCGGTTATTTCCGCCCGGACTTCGGCCGGGGCGCCGTGCACATTCAGGGAGAAGATCTCCGGCCCGGGTTTTAAGAACTCGCTTTGGGGGTTGAGCGTGCGCGAGACAGCGACCGGCAAAGAACTGGTCTCATGCGATAATGCCTCCAACCTGATTCCAGCCAGCATTTTAAAACTGTTCGTTACCGGGGCCGCGCTGGATATTTTGGGGCCTGAGGCAAAATTTAAAACCCGGATTTACCTTGATGGAACGGTAACAAAAGGCGTTTTGAACGGTGGCGTATATATCAGGGGCGGCGGCGACCCGTCTTTCGGTTCAGGTCTGATAAAAGGCGCCCCCGTAGCGGAGGCTGAATTCGAAAAATGGCGGTTGGCGCTTAAGGCGGCCGGAGTGGTTGAAATACACGGTTCTGTTATTGGTGACGATTCACTTTTTAAAGATCTGCCTTTACCTGGCTCCTGGGAATGGGAGGATATCGGCAACTACTACGCCGCGCAGCCGACCGCGCTTGCCATTTATGACAACCTGTATAAGCTTTATTTGAAGCCCGGTGCCAATCCAGGGGATTCGGTCGAACTTCTGCGTGCCGAACCGAAGGTTCCGGACCTGCGTTTTACTAACTTGATGCGTACCGGGCTGGCTGGATCTGGCGATAACGGTTATATTTTTAATTTCCCGGAGCAGTACGCTGCTACGCTGCGGGGGACGATACCCCAGGGCCCGGCCGAGTTCGTCATAAGGGGTTCCATCCCTGATCCGGCGTTGTTCACCGCGCAGAAATTCAGCGATTATCTCAACGACCACGGCCTAAAAGTCAGCGGCAAACCTTCAAAGCTTAAATCTGATAAGGATTACGGCGCCGCCGGGTTTCTGGCCGAAACCGAAGGCGCGCCGCTAAAAGACATAGTTTTTGTCATTAATAAGCGCAGTTTTAATCTGTACGCCGAGATGCTGCTGCGGCATCTGGCCCTGGCGAAGGGGCGAGCTGGTACGGCCGACAACGGTATAGCCGTCCTGAAGGATTACATGGCCGACAATGGTGTTGAGGTGTCGGAGTTGAACCTCGCGGACGCTTCGGGTTTGTCACGTGTAAATTTTGTGAGCGCTGACAATTTTACGGTTTTTTTAGCCAAGCTTTCAAAAAAGAAGTTTTTCAACGTTTATTTGGATTCCCTCATATCTCCTGCGGATCCGGACGCGAGCGGGCACATCAAAAAGATGGGCGTGAACACGAAACTGGAAAAGTTCCTGAAGATAAAGTCAGGCTCGCTGAGCGGGGTAAGGAGCTACGCGGGTTATCTGACGACAAAGCAGGGCCGGCTTTTAACTTTTACTTCTATCCTGAATAATTACACCGCGCCGGCCGCCGAGATAGACCGCCTGCACGAGGTCGTTCTGCTTGAACTGACAGAGAAATATTAAACCACAGCGAAAAAAGGTAACGCCGTCTGGTCGGCTTTGGCTTGAGCACGCAGGATAGTAAAGCTGGGTCCTGTACCCTGCGCAAAACTTACGCACATCGTGGTCGCTCAGCTTAATGCCCGGCGTTTCCTTAACCTTAGGCAGCAAAACCATCCGGAGCGCGATTTTGGTCTGGGGATCCTGTTAATACACTTGAATTGTGTCGCTTCATTCCGCCCGTGGCTTACCAGTCCAAAGCTAATCAGTTCCACATAACGGTTCCTGGTTAAGTTTAAAATTCCAGATTGGGTCTGAGGATGAACTGGAAGGAGTTATGGGCGGCCTCCTTCTCTGAAAGGGGGCCGCTGTATTTTTTGTTTGATGTCCAGACGAAGCCCGCGCCCAGGTTTAACACGCTGCGCCTGCCCACCGGGAACTTCTTTTCCACCAGGAACAGATGCCTGAGCGGCTCAAGTTTCTTCTGGGAGAAGTCGGCGACATATTCGAACCCGCTGTTGTTAAGCCAGAAACTTTTTGAATTCTCGAAGTCGGTCCGGCTGCGCCTGAAACCCAGGTAGAATGAGTCCGCTATAAATTTATTCTCGTGCGCCTTCAGTCCGCCCCTGAAGCTCCAGCGCAAAGTGCGGTCCGCCAGATACTGTTCCCCTTTGAGCTTGCCTTCCATTTCAAACCAATTATCGCGGATAAGAACATTGTTTTTGATGTGCAAATTACCGGCGTTGATAAGTATTCCGGAGTAGCCGGTGCGCTTGCCCTGAAAAGACTTGTTTATCGAGTCAAAAGAGATGACATTCCCGAAAAACATGGACATGGCCCAGGGTTCCTCGAAGCCGGCCGTAGCGGCCTCCACCACGTTCAGGTTGCTGGTAAGCTGCAGGTCATTGTAGAAAGCCGGTTGATGTCTGCGGATAAGCGCTCCGGCATATGGAAGAGGGTTTATGCTGGCTTCCAGCACAAGCGTGCGCGGCTTGTAAAAATTTTTTATCAGTTCCCTGTAGATATCTATTTCCGGAGCGGCGCCCATATGCGGAATGGGTTTGCCTGTGAGGCTGCGATAAAGGCCGATGCTGGTATAGTACGGATCAACTTCCACCTCCACCGTGGTTTTTTTCCCGGGAACTTCTTCGGCCCGGATGCAAAACGGGAGAAATATAATCAGCGCGGCCAGTATCAGTTTCATAGATGATAATTTAGCATTTTCCGCCGCCCGAAAAATGTCGCAGAAAAAATAAATTTCCTTAAAGTTGAGAAGGGCGTTTTACTGCGCGCAGGTGCCTGGCGGAGATAAAAATAATATGACGGCTAAGGGGGGATGCGGTCTCGTTAAGGGGTGCTGCGAAAATCGCGGCTTCAGCCAAGGATAGCTTTAAGGAAACCCTTGTGTTTTTTGATGAGCAGGCGCGCCATGTTTACGTCTATATCGCGCCGCGCCATTACGATGGCGGTTTTGACGTCGTTGCCCGTAATATCCAGGAGCCTGCGGGCCTCTTCCTGCGGCACTTCTCCCACCGTGGCTGTGATGCGTTCAGCGCGCAGGACAAGTTTCTGTGAGGTGGTTTTGACATCTACCATCCAGTTGCGGTAGACCTTTCCGCTGATGATCATGGCTGAAGTGGTAAGCATATTCAGCGCCAGCTTGGTGGCTGTGCCTGATTTCATGCGGGTTGAGCCCGAGATCGGTTCAGGCCCCACCCCCAAGGCCACGGTGACGCGCGCTTCCGGAGTCCGTTCCCCGGGATTACATGTGATAAGCACGGTGCCGGCCCCGGCCTTTTTGCCTGCTGAGAGCCCGCCTTTCACGTAGGGTGTGACGCCGCTGGCCGCGATGCCTATGACCGCATCGCCTTTTTTTACCAGCTTGTTTATTTCCTTAAAGCCGTTCTCGAAAACATCTTCAGCCCCTTCTTTTGAATGAAAAACCGCCATCGGTCCTCCGGCCATGAGCGCCTGGAAGCGTTCCGGCTCCACGCCGTAGGTGGGGGGGAGTTCGGCGGCTTCAAGTACGCCAAGACGCCCGCTGGTTCCCGCGCCGATAAAGAACACGCTGCCGCCTCCAAGATACACCTTTGAAATTAAGCGGGCCGCTTCTTCTATGGAGGGGATGGATTTGCCTACCGCCCTGTGGATAAGGCTGTCTTCATAATTCAGTTTCTGCAGCACGCGTTTTAAAGGGAGGCGGTCCAGGTCGCGGGTGCGGGGGTTGCTGGCCTCGGTCGGCAGAAGGGCATATCTTTTGAATTTATCATTCATATACGGTGGGGTCCTCCGGCGGCGACTCTTCGGACGGGTTTTGCTCGTCAGGTTGAACAAGGGGAGCAATGTCGGTCCGTGCGGCCTGAGTGGACGCTTCCACCACCTGGGGCAGCCTGGGATTCTTGAACCAGTCGAAGATTCTGCGGATATTGTATCTCGTGATCAGTTCACCGGCTCCGTAGCCCGACGCCTCTACCATGGTCGTGACGTTTTCTTTGCCGCATTTGAGTTTGGCGATATCGTTTAAAAGCTGGAATTCTTTGTACTGTCTTGCGCGGTTGGCGCCGGCCATCAGAAGCAGCGGCCGCCTGCCATAAGCGTAAAGCGGATTAACCGAAAGGACATCGTTCACATTCAGGGCCGGAGAAAAAGTGGCAGTCATGGATATTTCCGGGTGTATAGCGGCGGCTTTAATGGCCAGATTCGCGCCAAGCGCAGATCCGGCCAGGATTATATTGTCGCCTGTCACGCTATTAGTGGACAGATACGCCAGGGCCGCCTCCACATCGCGGATCATCTTGTTGAATTCGTTATTGGGGCCGCTGACGGCGAAGGTTTTATATGTGGTTGTGGAGCCGCTGGGTGTTATGAAACTGTTGCCGTGTCCACGGAGATCCATGGCGATATAGCCGTATCCGTAGCGCTTGAGATAGTCGAACCATAACTTCCATTCGTTTAGGTCGTTCTTTTGGCTGTGGATCAGTACCACGGTGGGGGCTTTGTCGGCCGCCCTGAGATAACGCGCATTCAGTTTCCAACCGTCATCCGTGGTCAGCGTTATCCGTTCCTCAACCCTTGGTTCGTTCACGGTCTGGGCGTTAAGTGTCCCCGATATGAAGAAAACAGAAATAAAAAAAAGCGGTCTGAATTTCATAAAGCTCACATTTTATCGTACGGCCGGAAGACCGCAGGAGCGGAGGATCAGCTTTTAAAGATTTTGGATTTTACAGCCGGTCCCCTCCGCTAGTCTTCTAATCCTCCAGTATTTCTCCTGGATCAAACCAGATCTTAATTTCGCGTTTCGCCTCTTCCGGATTGCCTGAAGCGTGTACCACATTTTCGTAATAGCCGTGTTTATGGCAAATGCGGCCGAAGGCTCCTCGTATCGTTCCGGGCGCGGCGTCCTCAGGGTCGGTCGCCCCTACCACGGCGCGCACGCCCTTCACCGCGTTTTCGCCCTGATAAACAAGGGCCAGTACCCTGTGCTTTGTCACGCGGTGAAAGTCGCCTTTGATAAAGCTTATCAGCTGCTCAAACTTTTCTTTTGCCGCAAAAACGCCATGGCCTTCAAGCAGGGCGTAGTGCTCGCGCGCCAGTTTATCGGTTACGGAAACCATTTTCGCGCCGATCATTTCAAAGCCGGAGTTGTCCAGACGGTCTATGGCCAGGCCGGCAAGCTTGCGTTTCATGCCGTCGGGTTTTATTATTACGAGGGTTTTTTCTATGGGCATTATGGCTCCTTGACCGCCGGTTTAAGAATGATGCGAAACAATATGGACGCAGAACAATTTGGCCGGGCAGACGGCATACTGGCGTTGCCTATAAGCTGTTTTGACTTCGCACACCTGTTTTTAGTTAGGAATATATTACTTTTTAAAAAGCAAAATGAAAACCTATAAAAACAAACAATGGACTGGCACTGTTGCAAGCAAGTTAAAATGTCATGGTTTAAGTTTTTTAGAAATGTCATGATGGCTGACTGCTTAATACTGGCTGTTGCACCGTTTTTTTTGCGGGA
>CAIPTO010000002.1 GCA_903867985.1 uncultured Elusimicrobia bacterium
CGTGGCGAAAGTTAACGAGTCTATACTGGTGAAAAATGGATAGCACGCTTATAGCCATAATCTTCCTGGTGGCACTGGCGCTGTTCTTCGATTTTCTGAACGGCTTCCACGACGCCGCCAACTCTATAGCCACTATAGTGGCCACCCGCGTGCTTCCCCCCAGGTACGCGGTGCTCTGGGCGGCGTTCTTCAACTTTGTGGCGTTCGCGGTCTTCGGCCTGCATGTGGCGGGAACTATAGGCAAAGGCATAGTTGATATCGCCCAGGTGGACGCCTATATCATCTTCGGCACGCTGATGGGCGCCTGCTCATGGAATATCATAACCTGGTATTTCGGCATACCCTCCAGTTCTTCGCACGCGCTGGTGGGCGGACTTATCGGCGCCGCTCTGGTAAAAGCAGGCACCGGCGCGCTGGTGATGCACGGCATAATAAAAACTCTAGCGTTTATAGTTATTTCTCCGCTGGTGGGAATGCTGCTGGGGATGACGCTGGGAACAATAATATACAACCTCTTCGCGCGTTCCACTCCGGCGAAGGTTGACCACTTATTCCGCAAGGGACAGCTCTTGTCCGCGGCGGCTTACAGTCTGGGGCACGGCGGCAACGACGCGCAGAAGACCATGGGCATAATAGCGGGCCTGTTATTCAGCGCGGGCTACCTTGGTCCGGAATTCAACGTGCCGCTTTGGCTGGTTTTGGCTTGCCACGCAGCGATAGCCCTGGGCACGATGTCCGGCGGCTGGCGCATAGTTAAGACTATGGGCAACAAACTATCCAAGCTGCGCCCCGTGGATGGTTTCTGCGCGGAGTTAGGCGCGTCTATGGTGCTGTTCGGCGCTTCCGCTATGGGCGTGCCGATAAGCACCACCCATACCATAACCGGAGCCATAGTGGGCGTTGGAACTATCAAGAGCATCCGAGCGGTTAAGTGGGGAATAGCGGGGCAGATAGTCTGGGCCTGGATAATAACGATCCCGGCGGCGGCCCTGATATCTGCCGTCTGCTACAAGTTAGCGGTCCTGGCGTTCAAAGGTTAGACTTTCGGGAAATCACAGTATCCGGGAGCGGAGGCGGAATTTTTTCAATATGCGTTCCAGTATGAGATTTGGCCATTTTCGTTTTTGCGTTACAAGAAAGACAGACTCATAAAGACCGAAAGACTTGCCGTCCCCAAGGATGGTCAACGCTTTTTCCGAAATGCCGGCGGACGCCGTATACGCGTTAATGGGAGCGATACCGTGCCCGGAGATGGCCAAACGGCGCGCCAATTCCACATCTTGTACTTCCGCCACCACATTAACCTTAACGTTCCACTGTGTAAGAAGATCCTGAATGTGGTGATAGGCCTGCCTGGGCAAAGACGGGAGAATGAGGGGAGCGCCGTTGAGGTCCTGCGGTATCCGCCTGTAACGACTGGCCACCCTGCGAGACGCCGCGAACACGATCGGGATCTTGCCGACCAGATGATTGTCTATCACGTCGTGCTCCGGGGTCCGGATACTTACATCAGTCAGGATTACATCCAGCCTTTGCTCGCGCAATTCTGAAACAAGATCGTCTATACTGCCCTCCTTTGCGTCGATATGCGCATGCGGGAATTCCTTTAAAACAAACTCAAGCAGCGCGTGACCGTACGCGTGAGGGGTTCCGCTCAGGACTCCAAGCTGTATTTCCAGCCTTCCGCTGACAGGCCGGTCTTTAAGGGTGTCCTGCAGTTCCTGCCCCATCCTGAATATGCTTTGCGCGTAATCCAGAACCATCCGACCGTCGTCGGTAAGATGCAGCCGCTGATTTTTCCGGTCAAAAAGTCTACGGCCCAGCGCTTTTTCCAACTGGCTAAGCTGGGCGCTCAGCGTGGATTGGGCCAGGAGAAGCTTTTTACAGGCCTTACTGATGGTGCCCTCCCTGGCGATCACATAAAAGTAGTACAGATGATGGTAATTTATAGCAATCATAGTTTTAATAGATGATATTATACTAAATTATCTATTTTACAGAATTGCTCGCGCGGTGCTATACTTTTCCATATCATAGCGAGCCCGATGATAGATTGCTCGCCGCAAGACCGCTTACGTTCCGGCATAGGTTGAAGCGCGCACCCGGAATAACCGGATAAAAAAACACACGGTACGATACAAACATCTCGAAGGAATACACAATGCCTGACATCAATGATCTACTTGTCTCCGCACAAGGGCTTACCGGCGAGCAAGCCGCGCGGCGCCTTGCCGAAGAGGGCCACAATGAACTTCCCGCCCAGAAAAAACAGACCATACTGAACATAATAGTACATGTGCTTAAAGAGCCCATGTTGCTGCTGCTGCTCGCCTCCGGCCTTATCTATCTGGCTCTGGGCGACGTGAAGGACGCCATAATGCTGATGACTTTCGTCATCGTGGTCATTGGCATAACTTTTTATCAGGAACAAAAAACCGAGAACGCGCTGGACGCGCTGCGCTGTCTCGCCAGCCCCCGCGCGCTGGTGATACGGGACGGCGTTCAGGTTAGAATTTCCGGCCGCGACGTGGTCCGCGAGGATATCATATATCTGCAGGAAGGCGACCGCGTGCCGGCTGACGCCGTGGTGCTGGCGTCTGTCAATCTTTCGGCTGACGAATCTCTTTTAACCGGGGAATCGATAGCCGTGCGCAAGGCGTCCTGGGACGGCAAAGCGGAAACCGCCCGCCCCGGCGGCGACGATCTGCCTTTTGTATACTCGGGGACGCTGGTGGTGCAGGGACGCGGACTTGTAAAAGCCACCTCCACCGGCATCCGCACGGAAATGGGCAAAATAGGCAAAGCCCTTGATGCCATCACGCTTGAAGAAACTCCCCTGAACAAAGAGACCGGCAAGATCGTAAAGAACTTCGCTATCGGCGGCGCGGTAATGTGCGCCGTAGTAATAATCGTGTTCGGTTTGACACGCGGCAGCTGGCTCAACGGCTTCCTGGCCGGCCTGACGCTGGGCATGGCCATGCTGCCCGAAGAATTCCCCGTAGTGCTGGTCATCTTCCTGACCATCGGCGCCTGGCGCATTTCAAAAAAGAATGTGCTCACGCGGCGGATGCAGGCCGTTGAAACCATGGGCGCCACCACCGTGCTCTGCACCGATAAGACAGGGACGCTCACGCTGAACATTATGCGCCTTTGCGAGATCTGGACGGACAGCAAGTTCCATATACTGGAAGAAAAGGATCCCTCCATACCGGAAAAGTTTCACGATCTTACCGAGTATGCCATACTGGCCAGCCAGGAGGACCCTTTTGACCCTATCGAAAAGGAATTGAAGCGGGTAGGCTTGGCCTGCCTTGCCGGCAGCGAGCACCTGCACACAAACTGGAAGGTGGTGCGCGAGTACCCGTTATCCAGGGAACTTCTTTCACTCTCTCACGTGTGGGAAGCTCCGGACCATAAACATTACGTAATAGCCTCCAAAGGCGCCCCCGAGGCTATCATAGATCTCTGTCACCTGTCCCTGGAGAAGAAGGATGAAGTCATGAGGGCGGTGCTGGAGCTTTCAGACCGGGGCTTGCGGGTGCTTGGCGTAGCCAAAGCCGTTTTCGGGGAAGAAGCGCTGCCGGATAAGCAGCATGACTTTAATTTTGAGTTTGCCGGCCTGGTCGGGTTCATGG
Source organism: uncultured Elusimicrobia bacterium (assembly GCA_903867985.1). Lineage (GTDB taxonomy): Bacteria > Elusimicrobiota > Elusimicrobia > Elusimicrobiales > UBA9959 > YA12-FULL-51-18. Next base: position 3,636 of record CAIPTO010000002.1, read on the forward strand.
ATCCGGTGCGGTTGCATGTGTTTCAATCAGTGCGCGAGGCCCACCGCGCCGGCATACGCGTGATAATGATAACCGGCGACTACCCAGGTACCGCCTCATTTATCGCCCGCCAGATAGGACTGCGCAACCCCGACAAGCCCATCACGGGTCCTGAACTGGCCGCGATGCCGCCGGAAATTCTGAAGGAGCGCATCAAGGAGACCTGCGTGTTCGCCCGCGTAGTTCCCGAGCAGAAATTGGCCATCGTCAACGCGCTTAAGGACAACGGGGAAATAGTAGCCATGACCGGCGACGGCGTTAACGACGCCCCGGCCCTCAAGGCGGCCCACATCGGCATCTCAATGGGGGAGCGCGGCACGGATGTCGCGCGCGAAGCCTCCGCGATAGTCCTGATGAACGACGACTTTTCCAGCATCGTGCACGCCATAAGGCTCGGCCGCCGCATTTTTGACAATCTGCGCAAAGCGATCGCCTACATCCTTTCAGTACACGTACCCATAGCGGGCATGTCTCTGCTGCCGGTGCTTTTTGGCCTGCCCATAGTGCTTATGCCCGGACATATAGCGTTCCTGGAACTGATAATAGATCCGGCCTGCTCGATAGTGTTTGAGGCTCATCGTGAAGAACACGACATCATGGAACGCCCGCCCCGCCGCATGGGCGAACCGCTGTTCTCCCGGAAAATGGTGATACTCAGCCTGCTTCAGGGCCTTAGCGTCCTGGCATCCGTGTTCGCCCTGTTCATGGTGTCGCTTAGCTTCGGCAGGAGTCCGGACGAGGCCCGCGCTCTTTCTTTCACGGCGCTTGTTTTTGCCAATGTCCTGCTGATCCTGACGAACCTGTCCTGGAAGGACCACTTCCTCAAAATAATGAGCGGGGCGCATAAGACTTTCTGGTGGGTTTCGGGAGGCGCGCTGGTTGTATTGATGTTTGTCCTCTATATACCATTCTTTAAGAATATTTTCCACTTCGGAACTCTGCACGGCGTAGATCTCCTGCTGGCTTTTGCCGGAGGCGTGGTCAGCCTGTTCTGGTTCGAGATGCTCAAAATACTTGATCTGGGCAGGCCTAGAATCCAGCCGGCCTCAGCCGTAAGGCAGGGGATATAAAATTCAGTAAAGGACAAGTCCTGCAGGTTCAGACACAGTC
>CAIPTO010000003.1 GCA_903867985.1 uncultured Elusimicrobia bacterium
AGTAAAAATAGATAGAGTAAATAGTACCCGAGCGTCGCTTCGCTCCGACCCGGCTACTTTCACCGGAACGCTGGCACACATTCCAGCGGAATCGTGGCAACTTTCAGCGGATTACGCACTTAACCCGGTTATAGATTTATAACACCACGGGCGGGCATTGATTTGGTTGCTGATAAAACCGTATGATATTTGCGGCAGATTCGGTCATAAATCTGAAGTAGGGGCCTCGGATACTGGCAGAACTGAATTAGACTGGTTGTTGAGTATAAAGGATATTTATGACAAACGCTAAACTGATGCAAAACGCTAAACAAGCGATCAATAGAGAAAAATTTAAAGCTTGGTCAAAGGCTTGGAAAGACCTTCGCAAATGTCCCGGCAAAATAGATGCCGTTTTAGAAATGTACAAAAAAACCCCATCACACGATTGGCTAAGAGAGTCCTGGGATGCCCCTGTTGGGTATCGAAAGCGCCGCCGCGGGCATGGAGAACAAAAGATAGAAGAACTTTTTTTGCCCCCCGGACCTGACAGTAATGGCAAGCACCTAAGCTTATTAAAAACCGATCCATTGTCTAAAATTAAAGTAACCGGAATCGCACACAACTTCCCAATGGCAAGATTCCGTGCGGGGCAAGTTATTGCTGATTGCACTGGTTTTATTCGGTGTGGAAAAAGATTGCACCCGTTAACGGTTGAAGTTAAAGTTTCAAGATCCGCCGGCGACTCATGGTTCGCGGCAGTAGAAAACCTTCAGCAAATACAAATGCTAAGAAGTAATGTAAAAGTAGTAGAAAAGTATTGGGGGACTAAAACATGGAATGAGGCCAGAGGTTCTTGGGGCATGGTTTTAGCTCCTGATATGTTTTACAAAAAATGCAAAAATTTTCATCATACTCTTGAATTACTGGAATTAGTACATAAAAAGACTAAGGCCAGAATAATTTTGGCAACATGGGATAGGTTGGCAAAAAAAGAAGAACTAATTAATTATATCGGTGGCTATTGGCCTAAATAATAAACCTTAATATACACTGGGTGGCACATGAGTTCGACGGTATATGCGCCTGAGTATCGGAGATCTTATGGTGAGATATGTTACAGGTACACAGGAGCATTGTCTGGGATTGGTTTAATTCTGTTATTGCCAAATAAGGCACCGTAGTTTTCTGGTTTTTCCGTATGTGCCGGGATGATTTTGCCGGGGTTTAGGGCGGCGACTAGGCGCTGGAGGGTGGGCACATCTGCGTGGCCGGAAGAGTGGATATGCTTCATGTTTTTATCAAGCCCAGACGCGTAAACAAACTCGGTCAGCTTCATGTGGGATTTATTCAGGTAGCCTTGCCATTGGGAATATATCAGGAATGCGTCTTTGTAGCCGGGGATGGCCTTAATTGCCGGTACAATACCGTCCCGCATCAGAACCATATACTTCCCCTCCCCCATATCACGCGGCTTTAGCTTTTTTCGGCCGAGCATGGCCATGAATGGCTTAAATTTGCAGCCGTCTTTATCAATTTTAGCCATATACTTATCCCCACGGCCATAATTATGGATTAACACCCTCATTCCAGGGTTCTCCAGCAATGGAATCTTACCGGCATAAGGCAAATCGCGCAGGTTCTCAAGCACACAAGCCACATAAGGGTCTACAACAAACTCGTATCCAGCCCGCCGCGCTTCAGCGTATAACGAGCATATCCTGTCTATGTTCTGCCCCGAACATGCCACCAAGACCAGGCGATGCCCCTGCTTAAGCACTTCACGGATGCCACCCTGGGCTTCCTTTTCCGTTTCGTACTCAGGCTTTCCCTTTCTTCCGATAGAAGTCCCCTCCAGTACTAGATAATCAGGTTTCATGGGAGGGCGGTCGACCAGCATTTTAAAAGCATTTTCCTTGTGGCCGGTAGCCCTAAAGTCGCCGGAGTAAAACAAAGTCTTCCCGGTGCTCTTCTCGGTTATAAAAAACCCACGCGCATCAAATGCAGAGTGATCCATCAGATACGGCTTTACTATGAAGCCGCCTATCTGGATGTCCTTGTTATGTGTGGCCGGGATAGTGTTTAAAAGCGGCACCTGCCTTGGGATGAACGCGTTAAGCGCTTCTATCATTCTCATGGCGCCGAGGCTCATAACCACAGGGATTTTCGGGTTGGCAAAATGCAAGAGCCCAAAATGATCTCCGTGCGAGTGGCTTAACAGAATGCCATCAAAACCTTTTTCATCATCCTGATAAAGTCCTTTAATATCCGGCAAAATCCAGCTTTGTTTAAGGTCTGAAATATCCTTTTTATCCCACACCTTCTTGCCTTTCAGCGGATCAACAAGGAAATCCTTGCCAGCTTTGTCGTTAAGCGGCATACCAAGGTCTAAAAGTATCCTTGAATTGCCCGATTTAATTTCGATGCAGGTGCCCCCCACTTGGTTGCTGCCTCTGTATATTGTGAATTCCATACGCTTTCTCTTTTACTCTCCAATAAATATTTACTAACTCTCTGTACCAATAGTATACACGCCGGCGCCGACAGCGTGGTGTCGGCGGGTTATTTCCGTATTAGTGGTAGGTAAGACAGCATTACACGGATAGGGATATTTTATACGCTTTCAATTACTTCATTAGGTTACGCCAGCATGTCGGAAAGGGTTATTTCCGGGTGATGGTAGCGGGCGTAGGCCGGGGTCTTTTTGCCGAGCTGGATGGCCTCGAGCGGACACCACTGGATGCAGGCCAGGCATTGCTCGCAGCGGCCCTGCCATACGGGTTTTCCGGCGCTCAGCAGGATATTGCCGCTGGGGCAGACGGAAGTGCAGATGGCGCAGGAATTGCACTTATCGTCCGTCCAGAAATCCTTGTCCATCTTGGGCACCTTTGAATATGTCAGGTTGTAGCACAGGCCGGACAGGATAAGGTTCTGCCAGAGCGGGCCTTTTTCAACAGGCGCCGTTTCCCGCCGGCTGATAGTTCCGGCGACATCTTTTATTTTTTTAACCGCCGCCGCGAATTGTTTCTCCTGTTCGGGAGCCGGGGCGGGGCCGCCCCAGGGGATGTAGTTGCTCGGCATTACAAAGTTGAACCCGGCCGACAATGTCAGGCCGCGTTTTTTCATGAGCTTCTTCAGCTGCGTCAGGGTAGCGGCCACCTGGCCGGCGTTTACGGCCAGCGCGAAATAGTAGGTCGACTTGCCCGCGGGCAGGCGATTGACAAAATCTATCACTCTGCGCGGCAGTCCCCAGATATGTACCGGGAACACGAGTCCCACGGCTTCGGGTATTCCGTCCTCCGGGGAGGCGCGGCGCATGCTGGCAAGACGGGTGTCTTTAAGTTCGGCCGCCAGTTTTCTTGCCGCCCAGAGCGAGTTGCCGGTGCCGGTATAGTAGTAAATAGTGGTTTTCATAATGTCCCCCGATCAAATTATCTGAAAATATGTCACGACTGAGAGTCTAAAACTTTTACGATAGAAAATCAATGCTGATTTATTCCCCCGCTATATTTCCCAGATTCCCCGCTTTGGTTACCATACTCTGGTTCGCAGGGCTGCCGGTGGATTGGAACGCGAAATCAGTGTCGGCCACACCGTGCCCGCCCTTCCGGACCTCAGTCGCCGCGCTACGCAAGCGGCTCCTTCCGGTACGGTTTCGCTAACCCAGATCCCCCGGCAGCCGCTCCAGTACGACATTAGCGGAGGATTGGGATATTCTATACCGCATTCTTATCCGGGAAGCCGCAGGTAATTGTAAAAGCGGACAGGTGGGCTTCGGTCAGCCCCGCGCCGAGTTTTCCGTCCAGGCGTTTGTCTGCTTTTCCTTTCCTGAATAACAGGACGGTCGGCACTACGTCTATCGCGTATTTATCCTCCGCTTCCGGTATGTCGTCGATGCAGGCGCGCAGGAAGCTGTCTGGCGCCGCTTTGGCGCGCTTCTCGTACGCCGGAAGAAAGGCGACGCAGTAGGGGCACCACTGCGAATAGAACAGGACGAAGACTGAGGCGCCGGCCGCCAGCTGTTTATCTAGGTCCGCTTCGTTCTTGATGACATCTGTCATAAATGTTGAGGGCTGTCCGCGCGCGGCGCGATCCTTCTTTCCGGTCCGGTTAATTTTAAAAGGCCTTTTTTGAACGCCACTCCGTCTCTGAAGTGCGGCAGGAATTTGCGCAGCTGGGCTTTCCAGGTGGGCCAGTCGTGCGGCCAGGTTTCGTCCCAGGCGTCATACCAGCAGG
>CAIPTO010000004.1 GCA_903867985.1 uncultured Elusimicrobia bacterium
AAAAACCGGGCCCCACCTGGGTTCCTATGGAATAGACGAAAAGAATAAGTCCGAACTCACGCAAGAATTCAAGGGTTTCCTTGTTGACATTCACTCCGAAATGTCCGAATACGATGCCCGAGAACAGGACGCCGGCTATGCCAAGATTTATGCCGAAGAACTTAATATTCCCGAATCCCAAGCCGGCTGCGCCGACCAGCGTAATAACCAGCACGGAATAAGCCACGGATTCGGGGGAGAAAAGCAGCGATAGCAGGTCCATAATGTATCTCCGGCGGAGCGACTGACAGCCCGTTACCATCATCATCTATTCCCGGGCAGCTACTAAATTCTAGCAAAATTCTTGAAAACCCAGCGGGCAAAAGTTAAACTATTGTGACCCTAGGACTGGATCGCGGCTATTAATGATATTTCGCAAACATCCGATTCTCTGATCCGCCCTCTGGTGCTGCAATCTTCTGAACCAAAAACACCGCGGAGGTTTTTAATGTTTTCTAAAGCCGAAACTCGAAATCCCTGGTTATTCATACCCACCTCTTATTTTGCCGAAGGCCTTCCTTACATCCTCATAAATTCGGTTTCAGTGATCCTTTATAAGAACATGGGCGTCTCCAACGCCGATATAGCCTTTTGGACAAGCTGGCTTTATCTGCCCTGGGTCATAAAGATGCTCTGGGGGCCGATGGTGGACATGTACGCCACCCGCCGCAAATGGCTGGTCTATTCCCAGCTCATCATGGCCTGCTGTCTGGCCGCCGCGGCCCTGTCGTTGACGGGGAAACATTTTTTCGCCATCTCTCTCTTGACCTTCGCCATCGGAGCGTTCGTCTCGGCCACGCACGACATAGCCACGGACGGGTTTTACATGCTGGCTCTCACCAAGGAGGACCAGGCCTTATTCGTGGGCATCCGCTCCATGTTCTACCGCTTCGCGATGATATTCGGCACCGGCTTTCTGGTCTATCGGGCCGGACAGCTGCAGGAAGCGCTGGGGGATATACCCGGCAGCTGGAGCATAATGCTCATCGTCTCCGCAGGCATATTCCTGGCGCTGTTCCTCTACCATCGTTTCATACTCCCCTATCCCTCCGAGGATGTGCCTAAAGCCAAGGCTGAGCCGATCGCCGTAATGCGCTCGCTGGGAACCATGGCCGGGTATCTCGCCGCCGCCGGCCTTCTGGTGTGGCTGTTCAATATGCTCTCCGGTCTGGGACAAAAACTGGGCGCCGTAGCGCTGATTGTCGCGGCGCTGGTTTATGCAGCCAGAAAGTACCTGTCTCCTTATCTGAAGAAGCAGTTGGCGGCTGAAGACAGTTCCTTCAACGAGGCTTTCATCTCCTATTTCACGATGGACGGCATCGGCTATATAATCGCCTTCATCCTCTTGTACCGTCTGGCGGAGGCGATGCTTCTGAAACTTACTTCCCCGTTCCTTTTGGACGCAGTCGCAAAAGGAGGACTTGGGATTTCCACCTCCGAAGTGGGAATAATATACGGCGGCGCAGGGATATTTGCGCTGATAGTTGGCGGCATTCTGGGCGGATGGCTCATTTCCAAATTCGGATTCAGAAAATGCCTGTGGCCCATGGTCTTCGCGCTGCATGTGCCTGACGTATTCTATCTTTACATGGCTTACGCCCAGCCTGCCTTGCGGCAGATAACGCTGTGGGGACACAACATTCCCTTCGGACCGGTGCCGCTGCTGGTGGCGGCGGAGCAGTTCGGCTACGGCCTTGGACTGACGGTCTTTACCGTTTACCTTATGATGATCTGCAAGGGGAAATACAAGACCGCTCATTTTGCCATTTCAACCGGCATCATGGCTCTCGGCATGATGATCCCCGGCATGATAAGCGGCAAACTGCAGGAGGCCGTGGGCTACCAACACTTCTTTCTGGCGGTATGCCTGCTGACTATTCCCGGCATATTGGTCATCTTCAGGCTGCCGATCCGGGATGAAGGAACACCTGCTGGCGGGAAGTGATATAAAAAAATACGCCGCTTGCTCCGATGCAGCGACTTTCAGCAGTTTTACGCGGCAATTAAACGCCCGCCCGGACAGAACTTATTCACGGGCGGGCGGAACGCAATAACTTATCTTATTCGCACTTTATGCAGGAAACCGGGCAGTTGGCGGCCGCGGTTTTGCAGGTCTCTTCCTTGCCGGCAGGCACCGGGGTCGCAATAACGGCGGCTTTCTCACCTTTCATCTCGAACACTTCAGGACATTCGCTGGCGCACAGGCCGCAGCTGATGCACGAGGCTTCATCTATAACAGCTTTCATTTTTCCTCCGTAATAATGATAATTCAAAACTGGTTACAGGTCAAATTATACCTAAGTTGGCCCGGATTTACAAAGTTGGTAAGCAACTCCTTCCTGATAAATCCTCCGTTAAGCGTAAAACCAATACAGGCGTAACGTTGGAGCGGGCGCCGGGGGATCTGGGTTAGCAAAACCCTCCGGAGCCTGAGGCTTGCGCAGCGACGAAGGCGAGGATGGGAGTAGCGGCCACGGTGTGGCCGACTACGGTTTTGCGTTCCAGGCCCCCGGCAGGCCC
>CAIPTO010000005.1 GCA_903867985.1 uncultured Elusimicrobia bacterium
CCGCCAGAGCGGGGGCGTTTTTCGGAATATATCCTTTTATGGGCGCGCTGGCCGGGCTTTTGTTTTTGGGCGAACCGCTGAGCGCGGGCCTCATATCGGCATTCGGGTTTACCGCGGCCGGGGCAGCGCTGCTTGCAGGTGAATGGCATTCACACCGGCATTTCCACCCGGTACTTGAGCACGCTCACGCGCACTCACACGACGCGCATCACACCCATCACCCGGATGCAACCCCTCCCCCTTTGAGGCACAGCCACCGGCATATTCACGGCCCGCTTTCCCACGAGCATGGGCATATCCATGACGGACATCACCGACACTAAAAGCAGGGTATAGAGGCTAGGGTAGTGACTCTGGCCTGTCGCGGGCCTCTGGCGCTGTCCGCGACTGAGGGCATAGATGCAGAGACATGGAATCCCTAACCTAAACCCTGAAACCTCTACCCTGTTCCCCCCAAAAAATCAGATAAAACTGAATTTTTGGGACTTTGGGAATAAATTTGCCGTCGGCAGACATCAGCGTTTACCTGGAAGCGGTGTTTCACCAAAACGGTGAAAAATCAGGCTCAAATGGAGTGATTTCAAAAAACAACAAAGTTGGCTGGTTTTTTAGCGCAGGGTCTTCCGAAAAAAATAGAATACCTCGTAGCCGTCAGACGGAAATCTTAAGCCACGAGGTACCCACATAATGATAACAAAAGACATTAATGGTTTCAAAATCACGACGACAAAACAGGCAATCACTTCTTTTGCCGGATTGCCACTGCTGTTGGGAATGGCAAAAAACCTTGGATTGGAAGAGCAGATCAACGCATTGCCGTTGAAGGAGCGCAAGCGTGGATATAAGCCGGCCGAAAGCGCGTTCGCGCTGATGGGGCTGATCCAGTCGGGTGGGGAAGCGCTGGACGATGTATCTTTGTTAAAAGGCGATGAAGGGCTTTGTGAACTATGGGGCGGGCTTCCGGCGTCTAATACGCTGGGGGAATGGCTGAGGCGCTTTAACCGCAAGACGGTCCATCAGTTGGGGCGGATACAATTGGCCGCAGCCGTGAAGGTGATGCGCGCCTGCAAGTTGGTACAGGCGACCTTGGATGTGGATGCGTTTTTTCTGGAGTCGCAGAAATCCGATGTGGAGATGAACTACGAAGGGCTGTGGGGATACAATCCCATGGGGGTGACGTGTGCGGAGTTAAAGATGCCGATGGCAGGTATATTCCGTGACGGTAGTGCGTCGCCGATGGCGAATATAGCGGCAATGCTTAAGCGGACGATAGAGGCGCTGCCGGGAATTGCGGTGCGGGTGAGGTCAGACAGCGCCGGTTTTCAGGCGAAGGTTGTGCGTGTTCTTAGGGACAAAGGCGCGGATTTTACCATCACAATGCGGAAAGATGAGAACGTGCAGGGATCGATTTATGGAATTCCGGAAACAAAGTGGAAATCTTATGAGACAAGCGCGTGGAAGAACCGCAAGTGTGAGATAGCCGAAGACCTGCATGTTTTCGTTGACGCCAAAGACCTGCCCGCTTACCGGATGATAGTTATACGATGGCCGAAAGAAGAGCCTGGGTTGTTTGACAAAACCCCGTATGAATACCACGCGGTTCTTACAAGCATGGATAACTGGACGGCGGGGTTGGTGTTGCAGTTTCACCGCACAAGGCAGGATGGTTCGGAAAATGTGAACAAAGAGCTTTCCGGCGGTTTTGGTTTGTCAAAGTTGCCATGCCGCGAGTTTATGGCCAATGCCGCCTATTTCCAGATGGCGTTATTGTCGTGCACTGTAAGCGCGGCGTTCAGACATCTGGCATTGCCGGAGAGCTGGAAACATCTTACAATCAAGACATTGAGGTTTCGGATGATCAGGCTTGCCGGAATAGTCAGCCGCCGTGCGAGATATTTATGGCTGAAGGTTTCTGAGAATTACCCGTTCCGGGAGATATTTGAAAATGCGAGATACAGGCTGCTGTGGTTATCCACGAATATGTCCACGGCATAGGTTCAACGCCTGTTGATGGCGTGGGAGGTATAAAAAACTGCGGGAGATGCGTCCCGAAGGAGGTGAATTGGGTAAAAAACGCAAATTTAAAGTCCTTGAGGACCGAAACGTCCATGAGGGGTAAGAAAATCCGCCGGAGATGACCTGTCCGGCTGTAAAATTGTTTTGAAACGGAAGATTTTTGAGTTTTTTAAATCTTCCACCCCAAAAAATCCGGTTTTCAAAAGTTACCGGATTTTTTGGGTGTGTTCTGTCTACCCGCACAGTCGCGATGTAATGCTATAATATCCGCGTGAAGATAAGAATTTTCCATAAGTTCGTGGCGGTAATGCTTGCCATTTCCGTCATTCCTCTTTCGGCGCTTGGCTGGCGGCTCATAAACATGGGGCAGCGGGGCGTGCAGACAGCCATCCTTGAAATGCATCTTAACATCGCCGAAAAGATAGCCGCAAAATTCAGCTCCCGCGTCTCTTCCACCGACTCCAAGCTGCGCTTTGTGCTGGACGCCCTGAATCACATGGACTGGGAAAACAAGCAGACACTGCTTGCCTCCTTCCTGCAAACCGACCGGGATATCCGTGAGGTGTCGGTGCTTTCCCCCGAAGGGCAGGAGGTCCTTAAGGCACTCAGTCCGTTTATCAGGGAC
>CAIPTO010000006.1 GCA_903867985.1 uncultured Elusimicrobia bacterium
AGCCGAGGTGTACGTTCTGACGAAGGACGAAGGCGGCCGTCATACGCCGTTCTTCAAGGGTTACAAGCCCCAGTTCTTCTTCCGTACGACCGACGTGACCGGATCCATCTTCCTTAAAGACGGAGCTGAGATGATCATGCCTGGCGACCACACCGAGATAACGGTTGAGCTTATATCGCCCGTGGCCATGACCAAGGGTCTGCGCTACGCCATCCGCGAGGGCGGGCACACGGTAGGCGCCGGCGTCGTCACCGAAATTATAGAATAGCCGTAAAGCGGAAAGCGTGAAGCGTAAAACGTATTTAAGGAACTCCTGATAACTCTTTACGCTTTCCGGCTTACGCTTCACGGTTTTAAAGGAACTTATGGCTGAAAATACAAAAACGGAAGATTCAAAGCCGGCGGCGCAGCAGAAGATACGGATCAAACTGCTCGCTTACGACTATCGGCTGATAGATCAGTCTACCGCGAAGATCATCGATACGGCAAAGCGCACGGGGGCTCTGATAGCGGGGCCGGTGCTGCTTCCTACCCGGATACGCAAGTATACGGTGAACCGGTCGGTGCATGTGGATAAGAAATCCCGTGAGCAGTTCGAGATGCGCGTTCACAAACGCCTTATCGATCTGATAAGTCCCACGCAGAAGACGGTGGACGAGTTGATGAAGCTGGATCTGCCGAGCGGCGTGGACGTTGAGATAAAGCTGTAGGCTGCCGGGCGCCCTAGACCGGCGCTCCAAGTTAGTAGCTTTTGCCAACCCGGGATGTTAGAAATAACATCCCGGGTTTTATTTTATATTGAGTTCCTTATAGTAATGTGATGCCGGCGGCTGCCGGTTCGCAGGGCCTGCCAGGCATGGGGCCCATCGGACCTGCGTGGCCCGGCGACTTCGCGCCGGTTCCCCTTGGCCCGATCCCCGACCCATGCCTGTCACCCGCTCCAATTATACCCGCCGGCAACCTCCTTACAACTTAATTATATTGATAATGTCCCCGCCCATTTGATGGATACAGCCAAATTACCCACCCAGCGGTCGCCGCCAGGATTATAAATCAGCAGATTTATCACGACAATATGGTGTCGGGGTCGGCTGTTAAGATATTTGCGTACGATTTTAATAAACAGGGAGGATTTATGAAGTCATTGATGTCGCTGGAAGTGATTGAGAGGAAGATACTTGTAATCCGTGGGCATCGCGTAATGCTGAGCCCGCAATTGGCTGAAATGTATGGGGTGGAGGTTCGGGTGTTGGTCCAAGCGGTAAAGCGCAACAAGGAGCGCTTCCCTTTGGATTTTATGTTTCAACTTACCTGGGCGGAAACTGAAAACTTAAAATCACAAATCGTGATTTCAAGCGGGATTGTGGGTTCAAGATCACAATTTGTGATTTTGAAAAGAGGAGAAAATATTAAATTCCGTCCTTACGCTTTTACCGAGCAGGGAGTCTCCATGCTTTCCAGTGTTCTTAATAGCAAACAAGCAATTCAGGTGAATATTGCGATAATGCGGGCATTTGTTGAGTTGCGGCAACTCCTTAATACTCATAAAGATTTGGCGCGGAAACTGGCCGAATTGGAAAAGAAATACGACGCGCAGTTTTCAAGCGTCTTTGACGCGATAAGGATGCTGATGGAGCCGCCCGCTGATCCTGGGTCCAAAAAGACGATAGGTTTCAGGCCTGAAAAGTAAAATGGAATACCCATAACGAAAAAGAGGCGATATGCTTGTGTGTCACGAAATGTGATATCACCCAATAATAGCAATCAACGTGGTTTTAACGCCCATTTGCTAAAATGTATGAGTTAGGATAAGGGGTGAGTGCGGAAGACCAATATTAGGTTTAAAAAGGCAGGAGGCTTTTGAGGTTGTGGGGTTCGGGTAATGGAATATGAATAAACGCATCGTTTCGCCGGATGGGCCGGAGAAAGAATACGAGGACGTGGTTTTTGATGGGCTGGCGCTGAAAGGGATAACTATCTCTTCGAAACAGTTCTATGACTGCGTTTTTAAGAATTGCGATCTTACGGGGGTGGAATTTATCTCCTGTAAGTTCCCGGATTGCAAATTTATAAGCTGTAATCTGAGCCTGATCAAAGTAACGGGGTCGGCATTCCCTAACGTGGAGTTTAAAGATTCGAAGCTCGTCGGGGTAAATTGGACGGATGCGTATTGGCCGTGCATGAAGATCTCAGGTTCGCTGCGGTTCGTGAATTGCGTTATCAGCGATTCTAATTTTCTGGGGCTGTCGCTGCGAGACGGGTGCTTTACGAAATGCCTGGCTAAAGGCGCGGATTTCCGCAGCAGCGACCTTTCCCGGGCCAACCTTACCCATACCGACTTCACGGACAGCCTGTTCGGCGGCACCAACCTTACGGACGCTGACCTTTCCCAGGCGAAAAATTACGCCATACGGATATCGGACAATCAGGTTAAGGGGGCCAGGTTCTCGATGCCGGAGGCTATGGCCTTACTGTACTACCTTGGCATTAAGATAGAGAGTCAGTAGTCAGGGCGGATAGGGGACGGGGCGCGTAAATACTTAAATTGGTTTTTTGCGAGGTTACATATGGGCGTTAAAATAGGAGCGGTGTACGCGGGAGACCAGCAGGTGGAGCTTACTCATGGGCCCAGCGGGAATAGGTTCGTCACCGATCTGCCGGTAGATAACGGGGGAAAGGGCCGGACCTTTTCGCCGACGGACCTGTTCGCCTGTTCGCTGGCCTCGTGCATCCTTACCATTATGGCCAAGGTCGCGGAGCGCGACGGGGTGGATTTTAGGGGCGCTTCGATTGAGGTGGAGAAACGGATGCAGGAAAATCCCAGGCGCGTGGCCGCGTTTATCGGCGTCATTACTTTCCCGGCCGGTCTTCCGGAGCCCGAAAGGAAGAAGTTGGCGGAGTGCATAAAAGCCTGCCCGGTGCACAGAAGCCTCCACCCTGACATAAAAGTGGAATTTGAACTGCGATGATCATGGTTCTGTAATTCCGGGGACTGATATCTATTGGACGGAATTGAGTATTGCGTTTCCGAATTGCTAAAAGTTGTTGCCCTCAAAAATGTATTGCTAAAAATGAGAATCTGACCTAATACGTGCGCGGGAAAATCATGGATAAAATTGAAGAAAGTTTTAATAAATGTCCTTTGTGCGGTGCGGAGTTGGAACCGGTTGCTGACAGGGACAAAGGGACCGTTGATTGTCCGAAATGCCGAAGTTCGCTTTGGTTTAGAGCTAAGGACAGGACCGGTACTTATTTCCGGGTGATGGAGAAGCCCGGGAAGAACGCAAGATGCTCCTGCGGCAGCGGGCACGCTTATGAGCGGTGCTGCGGCCGCCGCGCAAAATAGCAGGGAAAAGGTGCCGGCAGACTTTTTACGATAGATACTTATAAAGGAATTTTTCATATGGAAGATAAAACCGGTTCTGTTATTATTCGGCCTGAGGCGCATGGGGATTTAAAGGCGGTTCGTAAACTTAATAAACGGGTTTTTAAGGGAAATAGCGAGTCGATGCTGGTCGACGCTCTTCGCTACTCATCCGATTTTATACCTGCCCTTTCATTGGTGGCGGAAAAAGATGGGAAGGTCGTCGGGCATATCCTTTTCTCCCGGATAAAAATTAAAGAGCAGGACAACGTTACACCGGCCCTGGCGCTGGCGCCGATGGCCGTTCTGCCGGAATATCAAAACCAGGGGATAGGTACCGGGCTGGTGAAACACGGATTGGAGGAGTGTCGGAAATTAGGACATAAAATAGTTGTGGTAGTGGGCCATCCGGAGTATTACCCGCGCTTTGGGTTTGTTAAAGCCGGGGAAAAAGGCGTTAAGTTGCCGTTCGAAGCCCCGGACGACGTTTTTATGGTGCTTGAGTTGGTTCCCGGGGCTTTGAGCGGAGTCCATGGGGAAATTGAGTATCCGCCGGAGTTTCACGGGGTAGTGTGATATGAGGATAATAGGGTGGGAAATACGCCGGTGTGTTTTAGCGGCATATAGTCCTTGCGGGTTAACCTGAATCCTGCAGTTCAGGATATATCTCCTTGATAAAATCAGGGAACAGAATTATTCTGCAGGATTCCCCGCAGTAGCGGGTCGAGGATCAAGCGCTATGCGCGATGTATCCGAGAAGGTATATGCCTCCCGAATGGGTGTCCGCTATGCGGGCGGAAAGTTGCAGCTGCAACTTTCAGGTTAATGGTTTCATGGTTAAAAAAACTGATCTTTCAAAGGGTGTGCAAAGCGAGAATCGCGCGGAGTGCTATGTCTGCCGCAGGGCGAAAAAAAATTGTTTGTGTGACAGCATAAAGCCTTTCTCTACGAAGATGCGTTTTGTGATCCTTATGCACGCCAAAGAGGCGCGGAGACAAAAAACAGGGACAGCCCGGCTTGCAAAATTATGTTTAAAGAACGCGGAGCTATTAATAGGGACTGATTTCACGCGTAATGAAAGGGTAAATTCTCTTATACAGGATCCCTCCTATAACCCTTTTGTCTTGTACCCCGGGCCCAAAGCCGTGAGCTTTAAAACTCTGGGGGATGATGCCCTCAAATCTGAAGAAAAAACGCTTCTGATCTTTGTTATTGACGGGACATGGGCTTGCGCCAAGCGACTTTTAGGCAAAAGCCAAAACATTCGCGCCTTACCCCGAATCTCTTTTTCCCGCAGCTATATCTCCCAATTTACAATTAAAAAACAGCCCAAAGAACACTGTGTTTCTACTATAGAGGCCATCCGCTATTTATGCGAAGAGGCTGAAGAAGCCGGCTACGAAAAACTCAACGCGCAAAGCGAAACCCTGATGGTTGTTTTTAAAAAAATGGTTGATACCCAGATTAACTATCAGAAGGGGAAAGCCAGAAGGGGCGGCTAGGGAACGTTGATGACTTTATGGCTAATTTTCGATAAGTCATCAACTGCGGGAGAATTTAAGTAAAATATAATGTCGGTCGGGTTAAGATTATTTGAGGAGATGGGTGAGAAATATATGATGAATTGTCCTAAATGTTCTTCTGAGACGCTGGTCGAGACGTCAGTGCTGGGAAATATCCCGCTGGACGCATGCCCGGGGTGCTCCGGGATCTGGTTCAATAAAGGCGAACTTGAGGCTCTGCTTAAACAGTCGCAGGGTGACAGCTCGGCGGATTTAAATCTTATTAACCCCAAGGCTGAGGGCCTCCTCTGCCCCGGCTGCAAAAACCAGATGTCGCGCGGAGGGTTGGTGAATCCCCTCCTGTTTGTGGATAGATGCCCGTCCTGCGGCGGCGTGTGGCTGGATTCGCAGGAACTGCGGGTTGTAAGGAAACTCCTTGGCCTTCCCGAAGATGCGTCCGAAGTGAAGGTGGAGAGGCCTTCTCCCGCCCCGGCGGCGCCGTCGGCGCGGGATGCCAAATCCACTATGATAAAGGGTGTCTCTGCGGCCGCCGCTATGCTTGGGCTAATGGGAGTAAGTTTCGAAATGTACCTTTATTTCAGCCCGACTGCTGCAGTGGCGCACGCGCCGTCCGTGGGCATCGCCGTTGCCAGCGTAGTGTTCTTAGTCGGCGGTATTTTTGTTATGAACTGGATAGACTAAGAGGATAATGGGCGCCGATAAATAGTTCGCGTCCGTCCGCCCTCAAAATACAAAACTAAGGGCGGATATGGGGAACAGCGGAGGGGCTTTGAGGCCCGCGATGGAAGTTTGGTAGAATTAAAAGAGCAATAATGTTCGGAGGAGAAATGAAAAAGAACATACTTATAGCTTTTATGGTTTTAATTGGCGCGGTCCTGAGCGTTCAAGCCGCGAGAATGCGGGTTAACGGTCCGGCGGCCCAGAAGATGTGGGAGGCCCTGAATCTTATGGCCAAACTGGAGGACTTGCCTATCCACGTTGTTGAGGGAAGCTCCGACACGCTGGCGGTGCGCAGTCTTACCTGCGCTTCTGAAATGTATGACGCCTGTTCGTTCTTTGTTAAGGTGAATGGCGCCGAGAAAATGATAGTGCATACCGACGCCGCGGCGAAGATCATAGACGCCCTTTACGCCAACGGCATTTACCCTGTTGAAGACGACCCCAGCTTGTCTCAGTCCGCGGGCAATGTTTCCTGCTCTAAAACCAATGACTATTACGAGTGCGCGATAGCGGAGTGACCTGTCCGGCCGGACTTGTGAAAACGGCGGTCTTCCCCGCCGTTTTTTTTGTCGGCGAAAAAGGCATGGTATCTTTTTTAGAGTGGATGTGATTGTTTCAGGAGTAAGGCGCAGTATGAATGAAATGAATAAATTTTCACAGATGGAAGACCCGGAGCGCCGCTTTGACCGGATGACGCGTCTTGTTGGGCCGGAGGCGATGGAAAAGCTGAAGAAGGCTCATGTAATGGTGATAGGCTGCGGCGGAGTCGGTTCCTGGGCCGCAGAAACCGTGGCGCGCGCTGCGGTCGGGCGTATAACGGTGGTGGATTTTGACACTGTTTGCATCAGGAATTTCAACCGTCAGCTTCAGGCTCTGAGCGGAACCATAGGCAAGCATAAAGCGCTGCTTCTGGCCGAACGCCTGCGCCTTGTCAACCCCGAGGCGCGCGTTGACGGCGTGGCTAATTTTTTTAACGATACGACTTCGGAATCAATGATGGCCGAGCGCCCGGATTTTGTGATAGACGCTATCGACCATATAACCTCAAAATGTTTCCTTATAAACTATTGCCGCGAAAAGAAAATTCCGCTGGTCGTTTCCACCGGCTCCGGCGGCCGCCTTGATCCCACCCAGGTGCGTGTGATGGACCTTGGAAGGACCGAGATGGACCCGCTGGCGCGGGCGGTGCGCGGTATATTGCGCGAAAAATATAATTTCCCCAAAAAAGGGGATTTCGGCGTCCAGGCCGTCTGCACTTTAGAGCAGTTCAGAAAACCCCACGAATCGGCGGAGCTGACAGACTGCAAGGCCGGATGCTTATGTCCCCAGGGCGAAAACGACTTTCAGAGCTGCACAAAGAAAAGTGTCGTATTGGGAACGGCGGGTTTTGTGACCGGGGCCTTCGGGATGGCTTGCGCCTCGGTTGCGGTCCGGCATCTCACCGGATCACCGGAATGATAATAAAAGGCATAAGCCTTTTTGAGCGCAGATCACAGCGGATCATTGCCCGGGGAACGGGGACAATCTAAATTTAAAATGGGATGATAAAACTGGCAAGGTTAACCGGACGCGGCAGTGAAAACGGCTGTCAACTTTGCGCGGAAGTCCCCAAAAAAGTCAAAATATTCATATGATGAAAAGAAAACTCCTGCTTGGTTTAATCCTGTCAATATCTCTGCTTAGCGGCGTCAGCGCCGCAGAGGGACAGACAAAACATCTAAGTCATGCCGGACACTATCTGGATCCGGGAGCGCAGTCAATTTCCCAGATCCCTCCGCCCCCGGCCGATGGATCAGATTTAGACAAAATAGACATGGCGGCGCTTCATGAGTGGCAGAATAAGAGGACTCAGGCGGAATGTGATCGCGCGAAATCTGAAACGAGCGCGTCCTACGATGAAATGTTCGGCGCGGTCACTCCGTTCCCTAAGCCGCTTCCCAAAAAAGCCGCAGCCATCTTCGCTAAAATAAAATCCGACACGGACGAGACCGTCCTGGCGATAAAGAATCACTACAACAGGCAGCGCCCTTTCAAAAGAGATTCCACGCTTAAGCCCTGTATCGACCCCGCTCTTGGCAAGATCGGCCCTCTCTCCTATCCAAGCGGCCACGCGGCCGTATCAAGAGTGTTCGCGTTGATCCTCGCCGGCCTTGTCCCGGCCCAAAAAGATATTTTTATGGCCAAGGCTGACGAGGCCGCGTTAAACAGGGTAATCTCCGGCGTTCATCACCCTTCGGATATTGAGGCCGGGAAGCGTCTGGCAGACAACCTCTATTCGCAGTTTCTTAAAGTTCCGGCTTTTACAAAAGATTTAAATAAGCTGCATTCCTTACTTTTAAAACAGTAGAGAGGCGGCGGGAAAGCGTTGATTCATGACTAAGAAAAAAGTCGTAGTGGCGATGTCGGGAGGGGTGGATTCTTCCGCCGCCGCGGCGCTTTTGCAGAAAGAAGGATATGAGGTTATCGGCGTTACGCTGAACCTGTTCTCGCCGGAGAACGCCAAAGTCGCCTGCTGCGGCGCTGCGGAGTCGGGAGCCAAGGCGCGGGCGGTGTGCGATACTCTCGGTGTCAGGCATTATATCAAGAACGCCGGAGAGATCTTCAAAAAACACGTCATAGATAAATTCGTGAAAAGTTATCTTGCCGGGTCTACCCCCAATCCCTGCGTGGACTGCAATCGCTTTATAAAATTCGATTATCTTTTTGAACTGGCTAAAGCTTTTGGCGCCGAATATCTGGCCACAGGGCACTACGCGCGCATAGAGAAAGGTCAGGACGGATGGCGCCTTATGCGGGGCGTAGACCCGCTGAAGGACCAAAGTTATTTTCTTTACTGTCTCAAAAAAGAACAATTGCCTGATATTCTTTTCCCCTTGGGCGGGATGGCCAAGAAAGAAGTCAGGCGTATCGCCGGTGAGCTTGATCTGCCTGCCGCCAAAGAAAAAGAGAGCAATGATATTTGTTTCGTGGGGGAGGGCGGTTACGATAAATACCTTAAACATACCGGAGGGGTTAAGCCGTGTCCGGGGAAAATAGTGGACGCGAGTGGTAAAAAGCTGGGCCGGCATGACGGTTTCTTTAATTACACCATTGGACAGCGCCGCGGCCTTGGTGTATATGGTGCGGAACGACTTTATGTGGCGGCGCTGAAGCCGGAAACCAATGAGGTGGTACTGGGGAAGCTTTCAGATGCCTGCTTTGACAAAGTGGAACTTTCAGGAATGAACTGGCTGGCTAAAAAGCCGGCGGCCGGCGCATACGTAGACGCGCAGGTGCGCTACCGCCATAAACCGGCTGCCTGCCTTGTCGTTTCTTGCGAAGGCGAGGGCTTTTCAGGAGTTTTCAGCGAGCCGCAATTCGCGCCGGCGAAGGGACAGTCGCTGGTGTTTTACGAGGGCGACAGGGTGCTGGGCGGCGGGGTGATCAGCGCGGTCGCCAGATAGAGAGCCAGGGATATAAGGAGTTTATTATGAACAAGAAAATAGGAGTTATCTTCGGCGGCAAGTCCGCGGAGCATGAGGTCTCTGTCGAATCGGCCAAGGGCATGGTGCAGAATCTTTGTCTGGCGGGTTACAAGGTAACACCAATTTATATACCGCAGCGCGGCGCGTGGCGCAAGGCAGATCCGGAAACTGTTTCAGGCGGCAGGGTCACGGGGGGAAAGATAGAGCCCTCTCTTGAGAAAGGGAACTTTATGCTGGACGGTAAACCTCTTAAGCTGGACGCTGTGTTTCCGCTGATCCACGGCTCCACCGGAGAGGACGGCATATTGCAGGGCTTCCTGGAGCTGCTTGGTCTGCCTTATGTCGGGTCTGGGGTTCTTGCTTCCGCCGCTGGCATGGATAAGGTCCTTTCAAAGGATATCGCGCTTAAGCGCGGGCTTCCCATCCTGCCGCATGTGGAAATATCCGGCCGGGACAAGAGAAGCGTAGACGCCGGGATCAAAGCGGCGCGGCGCCTGGGGCTGCCGCTCTTCGTTAAGCCGGTGCAGCTGGGTTCTTCCGTAGGCGTTACCAAGGTCAAAGCTTTTAAAGATCTGGCCGCCGCCGTGGCTTTCGCTTTCCGTTTTGATTCCAGGGTAATGATAGAAAGAGGCGTGGACCGCGCCAGGGAAATAGTCTGCGGAGTGCTGGGTTCGGCCCTGGCCGCCGGTTCAAGCGTGCCCGGAGAAGTCAGGCCCAAGGGGCAACACGAGTTTTTTGATTATGAGGCCAAGTATCTGGACAATAACGGCATGGATTTTATGGTGCCGGCGCCTATATCCGCTGGCACGGCTTTAAAAATGCGGGAGTTTTCAGTGGAAATATTTAAAGCCATCGGCTGCCACGGCATGGCCAGGGTGGACTTTCTTGTGAATCCCAAAAAAGAAAGTGAGTTTTATTTCTGCGAGATAAACACTATTCCCGGCTTCACTTCGCACAGTCTTTATCCCGTGCTGTGGAAAAACACCGGCCTCAATCCCGTGAAGCTTTCCGATCGGCTGGTAAAGTTGGCTTTTGACAGGCAGCGCGCCAGGTGCGGGCTGAAAACCATCAGAAAATAATAGTGGTAAAGAACCGATCGCTGTTCACGGTCTTTACTCTTCAGTGGCCCCGGCTTCATCTTCGTACACATATTCATATTCGTCGTCCGCCGCAGACGCCGGTTTTTCACTTACGCGCTTGGCTGCTGATTTCATGGCCGGCTTTACGGCGGGCTTGGGCTGACTTTTTACGGCGGCAGTGCCGGCACCCTGGCGGCCTTTCTTAATCTGCGATTTATTGTTCTGCTTAGGATTCTGGGCTACATTCCATGTGGCGTTCAGCGGTTTCGCGCTCGCGGTATCCAGCGCCTTCACGGTTTTCTTCTCATAATCAACTTCGTAGCTGTAAACCAGCTGGCCAGTCCGGTCAGCCAAAGGGATGATGGCGTTCAGTTCGAACAGGCCGCTAGGGAGCTCTTTGGCCTGCCAGGTGGCGATGTTGAAATTGCCGTTTCTGGTTTGCGCGTCTTCGTAGATCCTGGTCTCAAGGGTGACCCCGGCTGTTTTTGTCTCAAAGGTCCTTCCGATAAAGATGACTTCAGGAGTAAGATCCCTCTTGGCTGGCGCCGCAGCCTGGGGGATAGGGGCCTGTTGAGCGGCGGGGGCCTGTGCTTGGACGGCAGCCTGGAAGGGCTGCGGCGCCGGCGTTTCGGCGGTCCGGGGCGCGTTTAAGAAGGGGATAGGGAAGGGGAGAAACTTGGTGACATCAAAAACCCCGAAATTCTTCAAGGCGAAAGCGGCCCCGCCCGCCACCGCGGCCAGCAGCACTAGAGTGATAAACAACTTAAATATTTTCTTTATTGCCCCCGCGATGGTTGATGTTTTTCCGCTTGAGCCCTGGTCGACGATATCCTGTTTCACGCTTTCCAGCGGCTTCTTCGGTTCCACGGGGGCGAGAGTGCTCTCATTGACCGGCTTGGGGCTTGCGGCCGCGGAAGCTTGCGCCAAGGACGCCCTTATATCCGAAATGGAGTTCTCCAGGTACTGTATTTTATCCATTACCTCGCGCTGGAACTGGCTGCCATTTATTGAAGACAGGACTTCGCCCATATGGCCGAGTTTTTCTTTGAGAGGTTCGATATCCTGCTTCGTAAGTGAATTTCTGGTCAGCGCCTCAAGCTTGGAGTTGATCCCGTTCATGAGTTCTTTGTCTGCCGGCACGGACTGAGCGTGGCTTTCAAAGGCCGGAACAGCGGACGCTTCGGCTGATACCGGGAATTCCTGCCGGTGCGTGTTGAACCCTTCCGTGCGATTATCTATCTGCGAAATGCTCATGGGGTCGAAATTGGAGCTGGTGAAGCTTGGCGCCGGCTGCGCCTCTCCGGTTTTCTGCCGGTTTTTTTCTCCGCCCAGTTGATTGACCTCAAAATTCGCTCCCTCCATGTGAGGCGCCGCCTCGGGGGGGGTCTGCTCTATAGAATGGAGTGAGAGGGGTTTGAGTTTGCTTTCCGGCATTTCGGCATTAAAGACCGGCTGGGAATGCTCGCTTTGAGGTATGCCGGTATCGGGTTTGAGTTGTTCCGCTGCTGGGGTTCCCGAGGTTCCAAGCATGGCGGCTATTTCCGGATAAGTTGAAGCCTCTTTCCAGTCCTCAGTCGTCGCTCCGACCGGCGTTTGAGGACAGATCAATGTGGACGCGCGGAAAACAGGGAGCTCGAAGAGCTTCTCTTTTTCGTAAGGGCCGAGGATCTCATTATTTATGTATGCCCAATATTTCATATTAAAACTCCCTGGAGTCGCTGATTTTTTGCCTGGGTGAGTGTTCCTGTCAACATAAGGTTTCTCATGATAAAAATTTGTTTATAACTCATTATGTAATTCTAGTTTTTAAGTGTTACAAAAATAATAAATAATAGTTAAATTATTGTACAATGCCTGTGCAGGTGCCGCAAGAAAGCGCTGTATATCTCAAGCGGCTGATTTGTAAAATTATAGCGGTATTTCCTGATGAATACAAAGACCATTAAACTCCTCACCGGTATCTTTCTGGGAATTCTGTGTGTTTTTCTGGGGCTGATGTTTCTGGAACGATGTGACGCCGGGAAACCCGTTACACAGTTCAGCGCTCTCGCGCAGGCCGAGCGGATCATGGCTGAAGCGCGCGCCAGCGCCAATACCAGAGAAAATGCCCCTGGTTCCTATAGAATCGGCCTTACTACGGAAAGCGTTCGGTCCGAAGGGACGATAATGATGATTGAAAGCGGGGATTTCGAAGGTGTGGCTGAAGATTCCCAAAACATGATGGGCATGCTGAGCGATATGTCCGGTTCCAATAAAAACAAACACCCTGTTGTTTACCTGACCGATAAAGATCTTGATAAAAAGATAGTCGTTGAAAGCCCTGTCAAGACCGATGATCCCTTGAATTCATCCGCTATGCCTGAACTGGGGAAAAGCGCTTCCATGTCAGCGGATAAACCTATGATTTCGGCGCCCGTTGATTACAAGGTTTTCAGGGACTCTGAAACATGGCTGGCTTTCACCTCCACCCATAAAGGACACTTTCCGCCTATAGATTTTCCCAGGGAAGAGATGCTTATTCTGGTTTCGGTTTCGGATCTTCCCAGCGGTATCTTCAAAATAGACGGTTTGAAGAGGTCGGCGAAAGAAACCGTGGTGCTCTACCGGGTGGACCCGCTGGCCATGGCGGCTGACAACGGGACAAAAGAGCAAAACTTTTATTCCGCCGTAGCCATCCCCCAAAAAATTGATGTAAAGCTGGAACAAATCCCATAACAACAGTGGATAGTGATCGGTGACGAGTGGTGAGTGAGGCGCTGCCGGGCACGCATCACGGATATGCGCGGTCCTGCCGCGCTGTCTTGCTCCCGCTCTGCCGCGCCAGTTTGATAGCTTCTTTCATGCTGGCGGCGTTTGCGAGCCCTTTGCCGGCTATGTCGAAGGCTGTGCCGTGCGCCGGAGAAGTCCTTATAAAAGGCAGGCCTGCGGTCCAGTGTACGGCGCGTGCCGCGCCGGGGATTATCTTAAGCGGAACCAACGCCTGATCATGGTAAAGGCACAGCAGGCCGTCCGAGAGGCCTCTTAAATGTTCCCGCCATGCCGCATCTGCGGGCACCGGGCCTTTTATGTTCAGGCCGCGGGCGCGCAGCCGCGAAATGGCCGGTTTAAGGATGGTGATCTCCTCAACACCCAAAAGACCGCCGTCGCCGCAATGAGGGTTTAGCGCCGCCAGTGTTATCCGGGGTTTACGCGTTCCAGCCGCCTCCAGCGCTCCGGCAAAAAGAAGCGCCTTTTGCATTACCAGTTCTATGGTTATAACCGGGGACACTCGCTTTATCGCGAGATGTTCGGTTACCAGCGCGGCCCTGACTTTTCCGACGGTAAAACCCATCAGCAGTTCCCTGCCGGTAAGGGCCCGAAAAAGATCTGTATGGCCGGTATGGGGTATGCCGGCCAGCTTCCAGGCCTCTTTTGAGATCGGGGCCGTGACCAAGGCGTTGAACCCCCCTGACTCTATCAGCGTCAGCGCGAGGCGCACGGCTTTAAAGGAGGCCAGCCCCGCCGCGGCGTCGGGGCCGCGCTTTCTTGAATCCAGACCTTCGGCGTCAATCGGGATAAAAGCCGCGCGTCCGGCCCTGAATCCGGCGGCTTTGAGGGCGGCCGTGTCGCCCAGGACGGTGAGGTCAAGTCCGGTCGCGGCTGCGGATCCCATGGCTTTTGCCGTTATTTCCGGGCCTATTCCCAGCGGGTCGCCCGCTGTTATCAGTATTTTAAATTTTGTCTTCGCCATATTGGTTCCGCGCTCCGCAAATAAAACGGGACAGGCTTTTGGCCTGTCCCGTTAGTGTAGTGTAACAGTACACTAGTCCGGCCATAAAACTATTTGTTGCCGGCTATAAAGTTCTCTATCTTGGCGTCCTTGCGCAGGTTCTTCAGATAGAGCGCCAGCTCTTTGCCGAAATTGGCCTGCGTGAGCAGCTGTTCAAGATCGTCTTTCACGGTTTCGTAACGCAGCTTCTGTGCGATGCGTTTCTCGTCAACCCGGATCAGATGATAGCCGAATTGCGTGCTGATAGGCTTGGAAATTTCGCCAAGCACGAGCCCGAAAGCTTTCTCTTCCAATTCCTTGGGGAGCATTCCCTTGATGACATAGCCGAGGTCCCCGCCCTTCTGGGAACTTTCTTTATCGTCCGAATACCTCAGGGCCGTGTCTTCAAAGTCGGCGCCGGCGTCCAGCTCTTTTTTTACATCCTCGGCTTTTTTAAGCGCCTTGTTCTTTTCGGTGATAGGAGCGTTCTCGTCGAGTTTGAACAGAATGTGCCGGACCCTGACCCTTTCGGCAGTGAATTCCTTGAAGCGCTGAGCCACCGCCATAAGGTCCTGAGTGGCTTCTTCATCCATGCCGGCGAAGGCGGTCTTGTCACCCAGCACGGCGGCTTTTATCTTTTCAAAGTAGCTTCTTACCTCTTCTTCCTTGGGAAGGGCGGCTTTGGCGCGGATGCTTTCTTCTACCAGCTTGCGCACCATCAGTTGTTTTTTGATCCGTTCCCGGAATTCGCCCAGCGTCATGCCGTCTTTTTTTAGCTCTTCCGCGAACGCTGTTTCGGCGGCGTCATCGCTAACCGGCGCGTTGTTCTCGTCTCTCGAAAAACGTTTTTTAACTTCGGCTACGCCCAGATCCAGCTCCCGGTCGTAAACCTTGATCTTCATGGCCTCGGCCTTCTGCCTCAGGAGAGCTTCATCTATAAGCTTGTCCATGGCGGCCTTCTCTATCTGTTCCTTGGCGTCTTTAGCCTTAAAAAAGTCGGGCATAGCCGCGCGGTACTGCGAAACAAGCATATCCTTGGTTTTGGAGTACTCGGACATCATTACCGGCTCATTATTAACCTTGGCGGCCAGTTCTTCCATGACCGCGGCGTTCAATTGCGGAGCCAGCGCGGCGGCGAGCGCCAGCACGGATATTCTATTTATAATTTTCATCTAAGACCTCCACTTTAATCTTTTCTTGGAACTTAGCGAGATAGGCGTCGAATTTTTTCTTTTCCAATATGCGGCGTATCCTTTCTTTTACCTGCGCTAAAGCGGGTTTTGTCTGCGATATCTTTTTGAGGATGTGGTAGCCCAGCCCGGTCTTAACAACGCCCTGAACCTCTCCGGGGCGCATCTTAAAGGCCATCTCCTCCAGTTCCGGCATAAACTCGCCGAACATTACCGGCGGAAGCCGGACATTGTCTTTGTCCATTGATTTTTCTTTGGCCAGCTTTGTGAAATCGGCCCCTGCTTTGACCTTGGCCAGAACGGTTTCCGCTTCTTCATAAGTGGGCATTACCATGTGTGCCACGGTTATTTCGTAAGGGGTTTTGGCGTAATACTCGTCCACTTCCGAATCCGTGACCTTGACGGTGTCCCGGCGCAGCTCCTCCACCCACATCTTGGCCAATATGTAATCCTTGTAGTAATTGAGTTTAGATTTCAGCTCGCTCTCCATTACGCTTACTCTTTTTTTGTAGTCCTCGGAACGGGCCGTTGAGCTTTTTCTGGCGGCCAGGATCATCATTTTTTCATTTATGATAATGTCCAGGAACTGTTTCCTGCCGGGCTTGGTTGAAAGATAATTTTGGGCGGTGGGCGGTATTTCCCCCATCTTTTGAAGGAGATAAGATTCGGTTATTTTTTCTGAACCTACTTTAGCAATGACCTTGTCATTTTCTTTAGAGCAGGCGGCGGCCATAAAGGCCGCGAACAGAAGCGCTACAAGAGATTTTATTCGCATATTAAAATAAATTTAGCATTTTGCTCCCGGAAACGCAAAGCGGCAAGCGTTTAAAATGATCAAGCGCGAAGGAATATCCGCCCGGGGCGTACCTGCGGGCCGGGTTGCGGTAAGTTTTGGCCTTATGTTTGGCTTGCCGCTTACAACTTATTCCCGCCTCTTGTTCATTTGATATAATTAAACCATGAAGTTCGTTAAGGATCTGTTCGCCTACATAGACGGGCTGCCTCCCAGGACGCTGGTGATGCGGACCATTTATCTTATAACCGCGGCGGCGGTTGTGGCGATTCTTTGCGCGTCGTTGATGATGCGCAAGATCCTGGCCGACATCCCTTCCGTTGATAAACTTGACGAGTATACGCCGGCTCTGACCACATATGTGTATGACGTCAACAATCAGGTGATCGCCGAGTTCTCGGTGGAGAAGAGGGCTATATTGCCTTTAAGCCGCATCCCCATAGACATGCAGAACGCCGTAATAGCCATGGAGGATAATAATTT
This sequence comes from uncultured Elusimicrobia bacterium, assembly GCA_903867985.1. Classification (GTDB taxonomy): domain Bacteria; phylum Elusimicrobiota; class Elusimicrobia; order Elusimicrobiales; family UBA9959; genus YA12-FULL-51-18. The sequence goes on from CAIPTO010000006.1 coordinate 16,365, forward strand.
CTTCAAACATTGGGGCATATCTCCTAAAGGGATCGCGCGCGCCCTGCTGCGGGACCTTATGCACACACGGGCTGCTCAGGGCGGTTCCACCATCACGCAGCAGCTTTCCCGCGGTATTTTTTTAAAGCCTGAGAAGACTATCGCCCGCAAGATCAAAGAGATATTCTTGTCGTTGCAGATAGAGAGCAACTTTTCTAAAGCCGAAATACTCCAGCTATACCTTAACCAGATCTATTTCGGTTCCGGCGTCTACGGCGTGCAGTCTGCCGCTAAACTTTATTTCGGGAAGGATGTGCCGGAGATGAACCTGGCGGAATGCGCGCTTCTGGCCGGCATTATACCCAGTCCCGAGAGGTTCTCGCCTTTCTCCAGTCCCGACAAGGCAAAGCTCAGGCGCTATCTGGTGCTGGAACGAATGCTTGCCGAGCATTACATCACCGCTAAAGAGATGGCTGAGGCTAATAAGGCGCCCATCCCGGCCGAGAAATCCACCCTGCTTTCAAGCCACGCCTCTTATTTTGTCGAGTATATACGCCAGCAACTTCAGCCCAAATACGGGGTTGACCAGCTTTTAAAGGGCGGGCTTAAGATCTACACGACTCTGGATCTCTCAATGCAGATCCCCGCGGAAGACATTATGGAAAAGTATCTGGTCAAGTACGACTCAGATTCTTTCAAGTCGCGCCAGGATAACGGAGAGGCGGGGGCCGATATTTCTTCCGGCACTTTGCAGGGCGCTTTTGTCATCTTGGACGTGAAAACGGGCGGCATAAGAGCCATGATAGGCGGCAGGAACTATCGGGACAGCAAATTCAACCGCGCGACTCAGGCCGCCAGGCAGGCCGGTTCAACTTTTAAGCCGTTTGTGTGGATGTCCGCCCTACTGAACGGCTATACGCCGGCCACTATAATTGACGATTCCCCGATGGCCTATTATTACGACGGTAAGGACTGGCGCCTGATAGAAGGGGCCACGGATCAGTATTCCATTAATATCGCTATCCAGCCTTTTATGGGCAACCAGGATTTTAAGATATGGGTTCCCAGCGACTTTGACGAAAAATTCCTCGGCGGCATAACCCTGCGCAGAGCGCTGGAACTTTCAAGGAACCTGGCTTCTATCTACCTGGTCACCAGGATCGGCCCCACTCAGGTCGTGGACGTGGCCCATAAGGCCGGCATAAAGCGAAACCTTGAAGCCGTGCCTTCCATAGGTCTCGGCACTTCGCTTGTGACGCCCATAGAAATGGTGAGCGCGTTTTCCACTTTCGCCAACGGCGGCATACATGTTGAGCCTTTCTCTGTGTTACGGGTTGTGGACAATAACGGCAAGGTATTGCAGGAATATATGCCGGAGGAACAGGAGACTTTTACCCCACAGACTTCATATCTGTTGCTTAACATGATGAAGGGAGTCGTACAGCGCGGTACCGGCGTTTATGCCAGCCGCCTTAAACGGCCCATAGCCGGCAAGACCGGCACCAGTCAGGAGTCTAAAGATATGTGGTTTATCGGTATGACCCCGGATCTCGCGGCGGGGGCCTGGATGGGGTATGACGACATGACATCTCTGCCCATGAAAGACTGGACCGGCGGCGGGACCGTTCTGCCATGGTGGACTGAGATCATGGATACGGTGTTAAAGGAACAGCCGATAAGGGATTTCTCCGCGCCGGATGGAATTGTTTTCGTGACAATAGACCCTGAGACGGGTAAACTAGCCCTGCCCACTTGCAGAAAAAAACTTCTTGAGGCCTTTATAAAAGGCACAGAGCCCACAGTTTTCTGCGACGCAAATCACTAATATTGGCGAGTTAATAGTGCTTAGCGGATAGCCGGGAAAATTATAAAAATTTATCACTAACCACTGGCCACTTATCACTGACCACTATTCTTATATATTCGGATGATTCTGGCGGAAGCCGCTGTGCGGCGGACTGGCAGAAGGACGGGCGCGCCTACTCTGACTCCGGGGATGCCGGTTACATCAAGAAGCGTGTGGGCTATAGCGGAGCGTCCCACGAAGGGGGCCTCGCGGCCGTTTATTACTCCCCAATAGGCCTGTCCTGCGGATATGGTTATTGATTTCCCCGACGGTTCCAGCGTGAGTCCGTCGGCGTAGCCCGCCGGCACGGTCGCGATAGTCATGGGTTTGCATGCGACATACTCGCTGGCATATCCCAGAGATTCCCCTTTTCTGACTGTTTTTATGGAAATGACGCGTGCATAAAACTTCCACGGGCGTCTGAGCCCCTTTATGGGAGGACCCTTGGTCTTTTGCAGATAAACCTTTGAGGGGTAAAGCCCGTAAAGCAGATTTCCTATCCGAACCATGTCCAACTGCCAATGCGGGAAATCGCAAAGCACCGCGCTGTTGGCCGCGTGCAGTTTGATGTGCGGATACAAAGTTTTAGCGTACTGCCCTGAATCCCTGAATGAAGAAAGTTTTTCCTCGGCTTCGATCATGTTTTTAAGCGGGGTGTATGCGATGTGCGTGCTTAAGGCGGCCGGAACAGCTTTTTTGAATTTCAGCGTCCCTTTCAGGAAGGCCGGCAGACCCATGGGCTCCACGCCCCAGCGCTTGAGACCAGAATCCACATCGATATGGTAATAAGTTTTCTGCCCGGCCGGCGTTGCGGCATCCAAAGCTCTGATAAAATCAAGGGAATCGGCGGTAGGAGTCACGCCCAGTTGTATAAACCCGGAAGCTGAGGAGGCCGGGGCGGGGGCTAGCGCTGTAATAGGCGCCTTTATTCCCTGCCGCCGGAGCAGAGCCGCTTCTTCAAGGGTCAGCGTCCCAAGCGCGTCGGCCCCGTTAGCGAAAGCGGATCTTGAAATTTCCAGCGCACCGTGCCCGTAGCCGTCTTCTTTCACTACGGCCATCAACGCTACGCCCGGATTAAGAGCTTTTTTTATAGCCCTGACGTTGGCCCCGATGATTTTAAGATCAATTTCTATCCATTTCAGCATATAGAAGTAAGACAACGCGGCAGCGAGACAGTACGGCAGTAATACGGAGCGGCAGTCAGAAACTATTACATTATCCGATAAAATTATATCATTAAACTATGGACATCAAGATCGTCAGGGGCGCGCCAAACGTCAGCGCTCGGGCCATGTGCCTGCTCAGCACCCTTGAGGAGAAAAAAGGCGATATTCTTCTGGTGGTGAAAGAGGAAGAGGAATTCGCGGATTACGCTAACGCGTTTAATTCACTCAAGGGGTTGTCATGCGCGCCGGTGGATTTTGAACCGCTTTTTTGGGGTTCGGACGCGGCCCTGCGCGCCCAGGCCCTGAAATTTCTTTATGTCCGTCCTGGCAGCCGGTCTCTTATCCTGCTCACCACCCCCGAAGGCCTGTCCGAAAAGATGATGGAGCGCGGCGCTTATCAGGGTCTGGCCTTCGAATTCAGTCCGGGCGGGACCTATCCCAGGGCGGAGTTGTCCGGAAAATTTCAGAAGGCTGGCTACGCGCGCGTCGCTTTTGTCGAGAGCCGCGGAGAATACGCGGTACGCGGCTCGGTCGTGGATTTTTTTCCTCCAGACTCAGAAAAACCCGTCAGGCTTTTTTTCTCCGACAGGCTTGAAAGTATCAGGTTCTTTGAGATAGATACCCAGAGCACCTCCGGTTTCCTTGAAAGGGCCGCTGTCACCCCGAACACGACAGTGGATAATGGTCATCCCGGCAATTCGGGGACCCTCGGTCGCCTGGCCGGGCCGGGCTGGCGGGCTTTCCTGGACCAGGGGCTGGAGCTGGCGGAAGGCGTGGCGATAGCCGCGTATGAAGTATTCTCCTTCGCCGCGCTCCCGGCCGGAGTTTCCGGCGCAAGTTTCGGCGCGGTTTCCAACATGAGTTTTAATTCAGATTTAGCTCTGGTGGAAAAAGAAATCCGGCGTCTTAAAAAAGAAAAATATGATGTTACGCTTTTCTGCATAAACCGGGGAGAGGTCGAGCGTCTCAGCGACCTCTTTGAGGAAAAGGGCCTGGCCGATCTTGTGAGTTTCAGGACCGGTTACATACAGGAGGGCTTCATCTACCCTCCCGGCCGCGTTGCCGTGCTCACCTCTTCCGAGATATTCCAGCGCCGTTACCGTATCGATCTGAAGGGTTCCAGGCCTAAGGGGAAATCTTTCAAGTGGGCGGACCTTAAAACAGGCGACTTTGTGGTGCATGAAGACTACGGAGTGGGCAGGTACCTCGGTATCAAGAAGGCGTATTACCGCAACGCGAACAACGAGAATACGGAGGACGCAGATTGTCTGCTCATGGAATACGCCCGCGGCGATAAATTGATGGTGCCGCTACACGAGTTCAACCGGGTGCAGAAATTCATCAGTTCTGAGGGCAAAGTCCCCAAGCTTTCCCACATGGACACGAAGACCTGGCAGGAACTTAAAAGCCGCGTCCGCGAAGAGGTTCAGACCCTGGCCCGTGATATTCTCAAGGTGGAAGCCGAGCGCATGGCGATGAAGACAATAGCGCTCCCGGAAGCCGGGCGTATGGAGAACGAATTCGCCTCCTCCTTTCCTTTTGAAGAGACCCCGGATCAAAGCGCTGCGATCCGCGACGTGCTTACCGATCTTGAATCCGCCAGTCCCATGAACCGCCTGGTGGTCGGAGACGTGGGCTTCGGAAAAACCGAAGTGGCGATGAGGGCGGCCATGCGCGCCGTATTTAACGGGCGGCAGGCGGTGGTTCTGGCGCCGACCACCATTCTGGCTGATCAGCATTTTCGTAATTTTTTTAACCGGTTCAAGGAATTTCCGGTTAAGATCGGTGTCATCTCCCGGTTCGAGACCCGTTCCGACCAGAAGAAAATACTGGAGGAATTGGCCCATGGCAAGCTGGATATCGTCATAGGCACGCACCGGTTGCTGCAGAAGGATGTAAAATTAAAAAATCTCGGATTACTCATCATAGATGAAGAACACCGCTTTGGCGTCAAAGACAAGGAAAAGCTGAAAGCTATGGCCAAGGGCGTGCATCTGCTTATGCTCTCGGCCACGCCTATCCCCCGCACGCTTTACCAATCGCTCTCCACTTTAAAGACCATGTCGGTTATAGAGAGCCCGCCGGTAGGCCGCCTGCCGATTTCCACCCAGGTCCGTCCTTTCGACGAGACGGCTCTGATCAACGCGGTGAATTTTGAGCTGGCCCGCGGGGGACAGGTTTACTATGTTCATAACCGCGTACAAACAATAGATTCGCGCCGGGCTTATCTGGAAAAAATAATGCCTTACCTGCGCGTGGCGGTCGTGCACGGGCAGATGAAGGGCGAACAGATAGAAAAATACATGTGGGACTTTCTGCAAAAGAAGTACGACGTCCTGATGGCTTCCACCATTATCGAATCCGGCCTGGATATTCCCAGCGTCAATACTATGATAGTCGAGAACGCCCACGAACTGGGGCTGGCCCAGCTCTATCAGCTGCGCGGGCGGATAGGCCGGGAGAAGCAGAAGGCCTACTGCTACCTGTTCTACCCGGGATGGATGAAAAAGGCGACCGGCGGAAAGCGGGAGGGGGTCAGCCGGGAGATGCGCTCATCATTCGGAGCGCCCTCGGAGGACGACGGGGCGCGCGATGAAAAAAGCATCAGTGAACTCGCCATGAAACGGCTTAGCGCGCTTGAGGAATTTACCGAGCTGGGTTCGGGCTTTCGCCTGGCGATGCGTGACATGGAGCTGCGCGGCGCGGGTGAACTGCTGGGGGTGCGTCAGCACGGTTTCATAAATTCTATCGGCCTTGAAATGTATATCAAGCTTCTGAACGGGGAGATAAACCGCATTAAGGGGCGCGGTCAGGATGTGGAATTGCCGGATGTAAAGATAGACCTGGAACTCCCGGCGTTCATACCGGAAGATTATATAGGCGATGATATGGAGCGCCTGAATTTTTACAAGAAACTCCTGAACGCGGATCTGGAAAAAGTGGATACGGTGATGGCGGGGCTGGAAGACCTGTCCGGCCCGGCTCCGGAACCGCTGAGGAATCTTGCAGACATCATAAAACTCAAAAAAGGTCTCGCCAAACTCTCGGTCAGGTCCGTGGTGCAGAAAGATGAAACCTACGAGATATTTTTTCAGCCCAAGGCGCCTATAGGTGTGCCTGCTATCAAAAAATGGCAGGAACTATTCGGTTCTTCTCTCATATTTCTGCCGTCTCGTTTCGGAGATGGCATCCGTATCAAAACCTCCGCTCCCGCCTTTGAAACTATACGAAAAGCCATGCAGGCCCTGAAATAACTGCCAAGTTATCCAATAATCACCCCGACAGTGTTTTGATATGGCAATATGCGATATCAAAACATGGCCGCGGTCGCAACTTTACCTATGGCATTTCATTGGGAAACCTGCTAAACTATGAGTAGAGAAGCATATAGTATATGCGACAATCGGGGGCGAATAGGATCGACGGCAACTTATCGTGTCAAAGTTGCAGGCCATGGTTGACCAGGCCATGTAAAACAGGGTCAAAAACAAAAAAGCCAACTCAAACGAGATGGCCTGGGCTCACGCTTAAGTGAGCCTCGCTGCCGGACGTCTCTCTGCAACGTCCGGTGAGCGTCAAAACGCAGGGTGCTGTCCG
>CAIPTO010000007.1 GCA_903867985.1 uncultured Elusimicrobia bacterium
GTATGAGTTTCTATACACTGTGCCTAATTCCCGCGAGGAGAAAAGGCAAATACTTAAAATGTGCCCAGAGCAGCAGACACTGTATAACACGGTTGTGAAAGGCTAGGGTGTCCCATTGCGGAAGTCAGGAGGATGTAAAAACAAGGAAAAAGTCTGTTATTGACCCAAAAAAATTATTTAGAAGGCAGACGCCGTCTTTTTGTGATTATCCCGCGGCGTGTGTAACCTGACGCGCCCGTTATCTTCACTGTTACAAACTCCCCCGCTGCTAATTTAAGATTTAAGATTCCAGATTCCGGATTGCGTTTCTTTTTTAAATCTTCCTGACTTCCGCAGACCCTCAAAAAACGGAGATTCTCACGACGAGAGCCTCTTGAACTTCGGGTGTCCCGCGAGTAAAATATAGGGATGTTCGTCAGGAAAAAGAAGAATAAAAGCGGTTCCGTCAGCGTTCAAATCATCGATAAAGATAACGGCTACAAAGTAGTCCGCACAATAGGCGCGTCAAAAGATGTTCATGAGATTGAGCGCCTATTTTTGCAGGGCAAACAATTCATTAGATCCAAAAATCCGGTGCAGCCCTACCTTTTGCCGGTAATCAGCAAAGAAGATTTAGCTATAGAAGCTTTCACCGCGTCATTATCCAACGCGCAAATCCACACAATTGGCCCTGAATTGATTTTTGGAGCATTGTTTGATCGCATAGGGTTCGCTGCCGTGGACGATGAGATGTTCCGACATGTGACCATTGCGCGGCTTGTTTATCCGGTCAGCAAGATAAAGACAATTGATTATCTTTACCGCTACCAGGGAATACAAAAGTCTGTGGACAGCATTTACAGATTTATGGATAACCTGGCGGGAACATATAAAGAGCAGGTTGGTTCCATTGCGTACAATTACACGAAGCGCCGCCTCGGTAGCATCAACGTGGTTTTTTATGACATGACCACGCTTTATTTTGAGTCGGAAGACGAAGATGATTTACGCAAGATTGGGTTCAGCAAGGACGGGAAGTTTCAAAACCCGCAGATTATGCTGGGGCTGCTGGTCGGTGAGTATGGGCTACCGATAGGATATGATATTTTCGAGGGAAACACCTTTGAAGGGCACACACTGCTGCCGACGCTGGAGAAAATACAGCAGAAGTATGGATTTGGCAAGCCGGTCGTTGTCGCTGATGCCGGGCTTTTATCGAAACAGAATCTGCGCAATCTGGCTTCGGAGAAATATCACTTTATTATCGGCGCGCGTCTTAAAAATGAAGACGCGCAGACCAAGCTGGAAATTTTATGTAAACGATCCGGCATGCAGAACGGCGACAGTTTCGTACTTGAAAAGCCAACTGGCGTTAGGCTTATTGTGTCGTATTCTGATAAGCGCGCGAGAAAAGACGCCGCGAACAGGGCGAAAGGGATAAAAAAGCTTCGTGTGCAGATAAAATCCAACCGGCTGACAAAAGAACATATTAGCAATCGCGGTTATAATAAATTTCTGACAATGACCGGCGAGACCAGGGTTGAAATAGACGAGGGAAAAATCAAAGAGGATGAAAAATGGGACGGTCTGAAAGGATATTTAACAAACACACTGCTGACGGCGCCGGCCATAATTGAAAATTACAAGCATTTGTGGCAAATAGAAAAGGCGTTCCGGATTTCAAAAACAGATTTAAGGATACGGCCGATTTATCATTACCAGCGGAAAAGAATAGAGGCGCACATTTGCATAGCATTCGTCGCTTATACGATTTACAAGGAACTGGAGCGGCTATTAGAGGCAGGTAAGACCGGGATGAGCCCGAAGCGAGCAGCAGAGCTTACACATACGATGTATGAGTTTCTATACACTTTGCCTAATTCCCGCGAGGAGAAAAGGCAAATACTTAAAATGTGCCCAGAGCAGCAGACACTGTATAACACGGTTGTGAAAGGCTAGGGTGTCCCATTGCGGAAGTCAGGAAA
>CAIPTO010000008.1 GCA_903867985.1 uncultured Elusimicrobia bacterium
AAGACCCTTCGGCAAGTATGTCGAAGGGTTTTTTATATATAGGAATTACACTTTTTCCAATCAATGTTTTATGATTCTTTGACTAGGAAGACCCATGTTACCTACAATATTATAGCGGGAGACGAGCGTCTTAATTCAACAAGGAGAATGAATAATGAAATTATCTCGACAAATCACTGCACTGACTATTATATTGCTGTTACCTGTCATGGCGCGCGCCGATTGGGAAAGGTCCATAAGCGCCTGGGACACGCGTCTCCCGAACAAAGGAAAGATCCAGACCTCATTTTGGGGCAACTCTTCCAAATCTGAGATAGGCAATCTCGATCTTACCGATACGGGCGGCATGCTGGAAGTGGCTTACGGCATCTCGGATAAATGGACGGCCTACATAGCCCCTTCATTCGACAGTTGGGATCTGGAAGGCGGCGGGGCTGAATCGGGCTTATCCGACACCACGCTACAGACGACTTATCGCTTCCGCGACGAAGCCGTGAACAACTTCGACCTGGCTGTTACGGGAGACCTCTCCATACCGACCGGGAACGACAATAAGACTTTAGGCACCGGCAACTATGAGCCGGGCGCCAAACTGTTCGCCTCCAAGAAGTTCGGTTCAGTCATCGCCGTGGCCAATCTTAGCCTCAAAACGATCCTCGGCGCGGACAGCGGCGAAAAGAGCTATATACTGGGCGCTGTCGCAGAAGGCGTATATCCCTTAAATGACAAGCTGAGCCTCAACGCGGCCGTGTCCGCCTCAACCGCCCGGACTGACGGCGCTGATTCCCTGCTGGACCTCGGCTTAGGCGCCAGATACAATGTGAAGGACAATATGTTCGTGGGCGGCATGCTCTATAAGTGCCTGACCGACGCCTATGATCTGGGCGTACAGGTAGCCGCCGGTATTCAGTTCTGATCACCATCCTGTTGCGTGAAGATAGCCGCGGGCTCAAACCCGCAGCTATAAAAGCGTTCCCGACTCAGTTAAGCCAAATAACCCTCCCCCCGGCAATAGCCGGGGGGAGGGTGTGTTTTAACCTAAAAAAACCGCGTGGTTCCCTTGCGGCGCCAGCCTGGCGGTTATCGGTTGAACAGTTCCATCAACGCCGCCAGGGCCGGCATCAGGATTGATCCCACCATCGCCTCGCCCGCCACAAGACCGGAGGCCAGGGGCGTCGCGTAATGCGCGAACGACCCTCCCTCGTCGTGAGAGAACCGGGCCCAGACGGCCGAGAACACGCTGCCGATGGCCATTCCTATATTCAGCGATGCCGGCAGGATCAGCGCGAACCCCAGCGCGGCTGGGATCGGGACCATCCAGAAGCGGCTCACCTCGTGGCCCTTCTCATTGGTCTTCTTGAACGCGAGCAGCAGCTCGAAGAAGACGCCGATGAAGACGGCGATGACGGACGCCTGCAGCGCGCCGTGCGGAAGGAAGGCCAGGCCTTTCTCCATCACGATGGCAAGCGTCGCGATCTTTAAGCCAGTCGGGGCGGCGAGCTGGCCCGGGTTGAGGCCTATGCCGTAGGTGCGTTCCAGCATGTTGAACATGAACGGCGTCAGTATCGCGCCTATCGGGACCACTATCAGCTGGGCCAGAATCAGGGTCTTGAACTTGCCGCCCAAGCGCTGGGCCACCCAGAACGACGGCACGACATTCTCCGAGGTGCCCTGCGGGTTGGCGCTGACGTATGCGGCGGTCAGGTTGGACCTGATCTGGGCGGGCCAAATTATGCCGAACAGGAACTGCGTTGCGTTAGCCATCAGCGAGACCGGGCCCGATCCGGTAATACCCAGCACGCGCAGGCCGGCGATGATCAGTATAGGCTGGATAGCTATCGCCAGCAGCACTTCCTGCCAGGGCATGGAGAACCAGGTGCTCGTCATCCAGACCAGCAACGTCACGGTGATGGCGATGCCCGTAACGGTCCACCAGAGCGGAATAGTCTCGTCGGCCATGGATTTGAACTCTTTCTTCTCGAACTTAACATTGTCCTTGTGCATGAAATGAAGGACTATCGGGATGATTATGCTGGTCAGCGCGGCGGCTATCATCAGGGCCGTGGCCGGCCACATCATCCACTGCACCACGTATTTGAAGTGGGAAGAAGCGCCGACGAATTCCCCGGCCTTGCCGCAGGTGGTGTTCAGAAAATCCATAGCCTGCGCCTTCGGCGCGCCATCCAGGCCGCCTACGGAATTAATGGTGCTCAGGCAGTTGCCGAAGTTCTCCTTGGCCACTCCGGAGAGGGCGGAGTACTTCGCCACCGTCTCGCCGAAGGCGCTTACCAGCCAGGTGCCAAGCAGGCCGGAGAGGCCTACGGAGAGCGGCACCAGCATGCCTATACCCATGGCCGCGAATTCGGGCCCGAGGGCAATATTGAGGGCCGGGTTGCCGACTATCGGGCTGAGGACCCCAAGCCCGTCGCGCAGCAAGGTCAGGAAGCCGGCAACGCCGGTGCTGATCATCAGCACGTCACGCTTGGTCTTTGTGGTGGCATTGGCCTTAGGATCGGTCAGCGTCTGCGCCACGCTCAGGGTTGCCTTGCTGGTCGGCCATGGGATGGAGTGGTCCTTCAGGATGGAACTCCTCGGTAATATTCCCATGAAAACTCCGAGGTTGGCGGAGACCAGCAGCCAGAGGAACATCTGCCAGGTCGTCAGATTGAAGCCGATGTTGCGGCCGAAGACGTTCTGGATATAGTAGAAGGCCGCGAGGATCACGACCATGAAGGCAATGCTGGACACGAGGCCGATCATGGTCTGGATGATGTTCAGTTCGATGGCGAGCGCCTGGCCCTCCATCCGCTTGCCCAGCACGTAGGCGGCCAGGAACATGCCGCCGATGGTCAGATCCACGCTCTGCCCGAGCTTCAGCGTCACGTACGGGGTCGCGGCCGCGGCCACGGCGCACAACAATCCGCCAAGCAGCAATAGTCGCCAGTTCAGTTCTTTCATAGTGTAATCTCCGGGTCTTCAACACAAACGGTGATTTAGAATTGTAAATAACTAAATTTTGCGTCGCGTTTTTTCTTTTAAAAAACGCCTTCCCGCTCCGCTCATTTTATTTAGCATATACATGATACCAAAAGAACCAAAAACAAAATATAGTTCAAAGCTGAAAAACACAATTCCTTAATTAAAAAACGATGACTTTTCCCTCATATGTTAGAACCGCCGGTTCGAATCCTGCCCTGATAGATTCGGGGACAGCAATTTAATTCGAAATTAAATATACTGTCCCCGGAACTCCCTTATAAAAAGTTATTGTGAGTGCCGCGTTTTGTCAGGTCCGGTATACTTTTATACAATAAAGATGTCGCGCGAATCATCGTAAAACATCTATGAACGCTATAACACTGCTGATAATCGCCATTCTGGTATTCGTACTTGCCTACCGCTATTACGCCGCTTTCATCATAGCCAAGGTACTCGTATTTGATCCCGAACGGGAAACCCCCGCTCATTTCATGAATAACGGCTACGATTACAAACCCATGAACCGCTGGGTGCTTTTCGGCCATCACTTCGCGGCCATCTCCGGCGCGGGGCCGCTGGTGGGCCCTGTGCTGGCGGCGCAGTTCGGCTATCTTCCGGGGTTCATCTGGATCCTCGTAGGCAGCGTCCTTGGCGGCGCCGTGCATGATCTTGTAATACTTTTCGCTTCGATACGTTACGGCGGACATTCGATCACCGAAATCGCGCGCCTTGAGCTGGGGAAGACGGCGGGCTGGACCACGGCCCTGGCGGTTCTCTTTATAATAATCACAGCGCTTACGGGGCTTGCGCTTGTAGTGGTCAACGCCCTCGCCGAGTCATCATGGGCGATGTTTACGATCAGCATGACCATCCCTATCGCGATTTTTATAGGACTTTATATGGAGAAGCTGCGGCCCGGACATGTGGGCGAAGCTTCAGCCATCGGAGTCACTCTGGTGCTGGCATGCGTGTTTTTTGGCGAACCGCTTGCCCGCAGCGGCTTTGCCCATTGGTTTAATTTTTCACGTCCGCAGTTGAGCGTTATGCTGGCTATCTACGGCGCGGCGGCGTCCATTCTTCCAGTTTGGCTGCTGCTTGCTCCGCGCGACTATCTGAGTTCTTATATGAAGATAGGGACAATAGCCCTGCTTGCCGTAGGAATTGTATGGGTCGGGCCTATTATCCAGGCCCCCGCTTTTTCCCGTTTCGTGTCGGGCGGAGGGCCGATAATTCCGGGAGCGGTGTGGCCGTATGTCTGCATAACCATAGCCTGCGGCGCCATATCGGGATTTCACGCGCTGGTAAGTTCCGGAACCACGCCCAAACTTATAGGCAGCGAAGCTGATATAAAATTTATAGGTTACGGAGCCATGCTCATGGAGGGCGTTGTCTCGGTGATGGCACTGATCGCCGCGACGTCGCTTGCTCCGGGGGATTATTTCGCCATCAACCTGTCGCCTGCCGCATTTCAAAAACTCGGGATGAATACGGTCAATCTTTCCCAGATGGGCGCGGCCGTGGGCGAGGTTCTGCAGGGTCGGGCGGGCGGCGCGGTCTCTTTGGCTGTCGGCATGGCGCAGATATTTTCCTCCATGCCCGGCATGCGGCATTTGCTTGCGTACTGGTACCACTTTGCGATCATGTTCGAGGCGCTTTTTATTCTCACCACCATAGACGCCGGCACCCGCATAGCCCGCTACATACTTCAGGAGATCCTGGCGCACGCGTATCACCCGTTCGGTGAAACCGGCTGGTGGCCCGGAGTCATCTTAACGAGCTTTATGGTAAGCGCCGCGTGGGGATGGATGCTTTTAACAGGTAATGTCAGCACTATCTGGCCGATGTTTGGAGTCGCCAACCAGCTGCTTGCCACCATCGCGCTCGCCATAGGCACCACGTTTATAATAGATTGGTCCGGCCCGCGTTACGCTTTGATCACATTTGTCCCGTTTCTTTTTATGCTGCCTACAACAGTTGCGGCCGCCATCATCAATATTACCGACATCTACCTGCCCCGCCACGATACGCAAGGGTATATAAACGCGGGACTTACTATCTTTATCCTCGCGTTGGTAATTATAATTACATTTATCAGCGTGAAGGAATGGCTTCGCCTGGTGAAAGCCTTACGCGAAAGTAAAGTCACCCCGCGCCCCCGCAATCTGGTGATTTAACCGAATCCCCCCCCTATAATTTCGTTAGAAGCAAGAAATGCTAACATGTTTTTGAGGATTGATAGAAGTTAGCCAACGAGTCATCAACGACCCCTTATAATCGTCCGCATGGAGGTTTATCATGGATGTGAAAGAAGCTATCGAAAAACGACGCTCTTACAGGGCTTTCGGTCCTGTGGAGATAACGGACGGAATAATCCGGGAGCTTGCGACCGCGGCACAGCTGACAGCCTCGTGCTTCAACAACCAGCCGTGGAGATTAGTTTTTGTCAGGTCGAAGGAATCGCTTGCGAAGGTGCATCAATGCCTGAGCAAAAACAACGATTGGGTGAAAAACGCCTCATTGATAATCGCAGCCTTCGCCAGGAAAGAAAACGACTGCGTGATAAAAGAAAGGGAGTATTTTCTTTTTGACCTGGGCATGGCGGTTTCGGCCGTCCAGTTACGCGCCACCGAACTTGGACTTGTGGCTCACCCCATAGCGGGTTTTGACAATGAAAAAGTGAGGCTCACCCTCGGCATCCCGGACGGGAACATGGTGATCGCGCTTATAAATGTGGGAAAGAAAAGCGATGACCTGAGCGCACTTACGCCGCAGCAGGCGGAGATGGAGGCGGACCGGCCGCCGCGTCTGCCGCTTGAAAACATATTCAGCGTTGACGCGTACAACGAAAAACTTGCCATAAAACCCGCGCACTGAAACACGTGAGTTGTACGCAGGGACCTGTTATCTTTCGAAGTAGACCATGTCAATCAGGAACAGGGCACCGAGAAGCACGGCTTTTTGCTCCTCACTTGCCCCTTGGGGGAATCTGACGCCAAAATTATCCGCATCCGTGAAAGCCTCTTTGCCTAAGCCGCTCCATTTTTTCACTATCTCGCCCGCTTCAATATTATTTTGTGAGATTTTAAAAGTCCAGGGGTGAAGGATAGGCGCGCAGATGGTATACAGCGCAGCACCCTGGGCGTCCTCAACCGTGAGATTTTTCGTCATCAGGGAGAACTCGCGCTTAATTCTTCCCAGGAACTTGCCATCAGATTTAAAAACGGTCATTTCATGGAAGTAAAAGCGGAAAGGTTTCACGATTTTTAAGACCGCTTTCCCGTCCACGGATAGGATGTGAATAACAAAAGGTCTTAATTGTTTAAGCAACAATCTGACTAAAGCTGAGCTTTCCTCCGCGGCCCAATACAACTGCTGAGTTGAAGGGTCCAGAACGGCATACCTGTTTTTTGTCTCAAAGCCTGTTAAGATTTCCCCCCATTCCTTTTTTTGCTGAACAATAAGAGATTCCACCGCTTTTAATTTTTCCATATTTTCTGTATAAATGAGCTGACTTTTAAACGAGAAATTCAAAAAACGCAAAGTTCACCACACGGAACACACGCCTGGCTCCCCCGGCGAATATGCATCAGCCTTCGGCCAGCAGCGCTTTTATTTCCACCCCGTATTGATCCGCATTCAGACCTACTAGCAGGTGGTGTATCCCGCCGGGAAGCGTCATAACTTCCTGAACTCCGGCCTTCTTCAGCGCCGCGGTATCCGGCACCTTATTGCCCGCCAGCGCCACCCGCAGGCGGGTACGCGCGCACACTTCTATTGAGACGATAGCTTCGGATCCGCCCAGAGCCGTTATCCAGGCCCGGGCTTTTGCCGGCGCCTCAGGGTCCCGCTCCGGCGCAGCAAAACCGGCTGGCACCGGGGCCGGGGCCGCGATCTGCGGTTCCCCGTCCAACTCAGCTTCCGGTCCGGCTGAGGCCAGGTATTCTTCAAGATCGGTCTTCATGTTCTCCGACTGAGGCCCGAAAATAGCCTGCACGCCGTTTCCCACAATCATCACTCCTACCGCCCCCAGACCTTTGAGCTTTTCGCTGTTCACTTTTGAGATGTGGTACACCTCAACGCGCAGGCGCGTTATGCAGGAGTCAAGGCTCTTAAAGTTGCTTTTTCCGCCGAAGGCGAGCGCGAGTTGATGCGAGAATTCATGCACGGGCCTGGCCTGGGCGTCTTCGGCACCTGCGTCAGGCTCGCGGCCCGGAGTTTCCAGGTTCCAGCGCCGGATGGCGAAGTTGAACACCCCGAAATACATCATACCCCAAAGCGGGCCCACCACCAGCAGCCACAGCGCATGGGTAGATTTGGGGAAGAGGACGATATAATCTATCAGGCCATGCGAGAACGTGGTGCCGTGTTTGATGCCCAGAAGCACGCACAGGGAAAATGCCGCGCCGGACATAACAGCGTGGACCGCGTAGAGCGCCGGCGCCACGAACATAAAAGAGAACTCTATCGGTTCGGTTATCCCGGTCAGGAACGAGGTCAGCGCGGCCGACACCATAATGCCGCCGATGCGCGCCCGCTGCGGCGGTTTGGCGTTGTACCAGATGGCCATGGCCGCAGCCGGCAGGCCCCACATCTTGAACAGATATCCGCCGGCCAGGTTGCCCGCCGCGGGGTCTCCGGCTACAAATCTGTGTATCTCACCGTGAATTATCTTACCCGCGGCATCCGTAAAATCCCCCACCTGGAAGAAGAAAGGAACATTCCAGATGTGGTGCAGACCGAAGGGAATGAGCAACCTCTCCACTATACCGTAGATGCCGAACGCGGTGGCCGGGGACCCGGATGAGGCCCAGGCGGAGAAGTGTTTAATGGCAGCGCCGATAGGCGGCCACACCAGGCTCAGCACGCAGCCAAGGGCGATGGCGGCAAAGGCCGTCAGGATGGGCACAAGCCGCTTGCCAGCGAAAAAACCCAGATACGCCGGAAGCTTCACCCTGTAATACCTGTTAAACAATATGGCGGCGGCGCCGCCGATCAGGATGCCTCCGAAGACGCCGGTCTCTATGGAAGGAATACCCATAATAGGCGTGAGTTCAGTGTGCAGCAACCCGCCTATGACGCCCATGGTGGCAACCAATACAGCGTAGCCCACAGTGCCGGCCAGCGCCGCTACGCCGTCGTTATTGGTCAGACCAAGGCTGACGCCGATGGCGAAGATAAGCGGCAGATTGCCGAAGATCGCGCCTCCGGATTGCGCCATCAGCTTTGAGATCACTTCCGGGATAAACGCGAAGTTGGCGCAACCGAGCCCGAGCAGCAAACCGGCCACCGGCAGGACCGAGACCGGCAGCATGAGCGACTTGCCGATCTTCTGAAGCATGGCAAAGGCATTTTTTGCAAGGTTTATCATAGATTTAGTCCTCCGTCTCAGGTGAGAATAGCGCGCGCACTTCGGCAGCCGTCCCGAGGGCGAGGGCCTGTTTTGCCAGGCGTCTGCAGTCCTCCAGCTTTAACCGGCGCACCGCCGCCTTTACGGCGGGGACGTCGGACACGCTAACGCTGAGTTCGTCCACCCCCAATCCTACCAGCAGCGGAATTCCTTTCTGGTCGCCCGCAAGTCCCCCGCAGACGCCTACGGGCTTCTTGCCGGCGTGAGCGGCCTCCACTACGCCGCTGATAAGCTTAAGCACGCCAGGATGCAGCGCGTCGGCTTTTGCGGCCAGCCCGGGGTGGCCACGGTCCATGGCCAGAGTGTACTGAGTCAGATCATTGGTGCCGATGGATAAAAAGTCAACTTCGGAAGCGAACCCAGCCGCCAGGACTGCGGCAGCCGGAACCTCGATCATGACGCCGACTGACACCTGGGCCGCGCCAAGGTTTTCCATCTCCTGCTTCACGATGGCACGGGCCGACCGGTACTCGCCGATATCGGTGATCATAGGGAACATGATCTGCACAGGCCCGGAGCGCCCGGCGCGCAGGATGGCGCGCACCTGCGTTCGCAGCAGTTCAGGGCGGTTCAGGCAGACGCGGATGCCGCGTTCGCCGAGGAAAGGGTTCTCCTCTTTAGGGATCTGGAGATAGGAGAGATGTTTATCTCCGCCCACGTCCAGTGTGCGGATGATCAAGGGCCTCTGTTTACCCAGAGCCTCGGCCGCGGTCCGGTACGCCTGCGTCTGCTCTTCCTCGGTAGGCGCTTCGGTCCGGTCAAGAAATAAAAATTCCGATCGCAGCAGGCCCACGCCCTCGGCGCCGAGCTTAACAGCCTCTTTCGCCTCCCGCGTATTGCCTATATTGGCGAACACCTTCACCTTATGTCCGTCAATAGTGACGGCGGGGCGGTCGGCAAATTTGGCTTCCTCGGCGCGCCGGGTCTCCATGCGGGCAAGCCGTCCGCGTATCTTGTCCATCTCGACTTTTGACGGGTTCAGGCGTACAATACCTTTCCCGCCGTCCAGGATCAGAGGGGTTCCCCTGGCTATTTCAAGAGCGCGCGGCTCCAGACCTACCACGAGGGGAAGTCCGAGCGAGCGCGCCAGGATGGCCACATGCGAGGTGGCTCCTCCGCCGATCGTGCCGCAGCCCTTCACTTTCCTCAGGTCCAGAGAAACGATATCTGAAGGCGTGAGCTCTTCAGCAATAAGAATGGACTCGTCCGGAATTCCGGCGATGTCTCCCTCAGCCATTCCAAGCAGGCGCTCAAGCACCCGCCGCCCCACGTCCTTTATGTCGTTGGCCCGCTCCGCCAGCAGTTTATTGGATAATCCGGCCAGCCGGTCGGCGTGGGCGGTGAATGCCCCCTTCCAGGAGAAAGCCGCGCTTTTGCCTTTCGCGATAGCGCTTTCGGCAAGGTCACGAAGATCGGGATCTTCCAGCAATTCGAGATGGGCGCCGAAGATATCGGCCTTTTCCGGGTTGCCGGAAGCCTTCACGCGGGATTGGAGGGCGTCAAGCTGCAGGCGGGCCGAGGCTAAAGCGTCTTCAAGCTTGTGCCGTTCCTGCTCAGGCTTACCGCCGTGCTCCGGAACCTGGATCTCCGCCCTGGCTACAATAAAAGCCTTGCCTGCCGCCAGACCCGGCGAGGTGCTGATACCGGTCAACAGATCGGGATCGCCGGATGGAGCCGGGCGCGGCGCGGCGCCGGGAGCCGCCGTCACCGGCGTTCCCACCGCAGCCTCTCCCAGCCCCGCCTCCAGGTGGGGAAGCAATGCGTCAAGGGCTTCCCTCGCGTCCGAGCCTCCGGCAATAAGAAACACCTTGTCCCCGTGCCGGATATCGAGGGCCATAATGGAAGAGACGCTCCGGGCATTGGCCTGCTCTTCGCCCTTGCGAAGATGCAGGTCGCAGCGATAGCCGCGGGCAAGACCGGCAAGCGTGGCGGCAGGTCGGGCATGGAGCCCGGCCCGGTTAATAATAATGACTGCCCTTGAGATCAGTGGCGCCGCGGTTTCCACGATCGCCGCCCCGGCTTTTATTTCAGCCAGTTCGACGGTAAGTATCGGGTCCTTGCCTGCCAGGACGCTGCCGGCGTGTTTATGGATGGATTTCACCCGCTCCGGAGTGATCAAAACGATCTGTGTGAGAAGGCTGAGAGCGCCTCTTGCAACCTCGTCGGCCGCGAATTCTATCAGGGGCGTTCCCGGCAGCACCGCATCTCCGACTTTAACAAGAGTTGTGAATCCAGCTCCCTTCAGATTGACCGTGTCGAGACCGATATGCATCATCACTTCCAGTTCTCCGGCGGTCCTTAGCGTGAGAGCGTGACCGGCGCTATGAAGCTGTACCACCTCACCCGCGCACGGCGCCAGCAGGATCTGCGTGGTCGGGTCCAGCGAGATACCGTCTCCGACGAGCTTCTGGGCGAAAACCGGATCGGGAACAGCCTCTATGGGCATGAGCACGCCGGAGAGCGGCGCCATTAGCGTAACCAATATCGGTTGATAGCTGTTCTGATCTTTCATTTTTTGTAATCTCCACTTATAAGGTGTCTTCAGAATCCGTTGCGACGGGCCGCTTCGCGGAACCAGGCTGCGCTTTTCTTGGGATACCGCGCCAGCGTCTGCCTGTCTATGAACAGGAAGCCGTACCGCTTCTTAAAGCCGTTGATCCAGGAGAAGTTATCCATCAGGGCCCACATGAAATAGCCCCTCACCGGGCAGCCGGCCTGAATAGCGCGATGTATCGCTTCCAGATGCAGGCGCACAAAATCTATCCTCTCCTGGTCGTCCACGGTCCCGCCCGCCAATTCTTCCACGCGGCCGATGCCGTTTTCAGTTACATAAACCGGCAGGTCGGGCCGCAGATCCCGAAGCCTTATAAGTAATTCGTACAGGCCGTCCGGATGTATCTCCCAGGCCCAGTCAGTGTACTGGCCGCGCGGATTGCGCACAAAGCGGAACAATCCTCCGATAGAGAACCGACAATTCTCGTCCTGACGCCCAGAGGTGTTAAGATGGAAATCGTTGCCGGAGGCCTCAGCTGAAACATGGTGCGGATAGTAGTAGTTGACTCCCACAAAATCAGCGCTGGGCGCGGCCAGCAGCGCTCGGTCGTCCGCCGATATCTCAGGGAGGAAGCCGCAGCGATTGTATAGAGCCAAGGCCTCCTCAGGGAAGCGTCCGAGCAGCAGCGGTTCAAAGAACCAGCGGTTGAAGATCGCATCCGCGAGAGAAGCGGCCTGGCGGTCTTCGGCGGTATCGGTAGCAGGGTACACGGGAGACAGGTTCAGGGCTAAGCCTATCTTCCCCCGCCGGCCCGCCTTATGGAACGACCTGGCGACCCGCGCGTGGGCTATAAGGAAATTGGTTGCGACCTGAACAGCGGCCTTCAGGTCCGTCTTGCCCGGCGGATGGAGGGCTGTCACATAGCCGTTCAGCGTGGTCCAGCCCGGCTCGTTGAGGGTGGACCACAGTTCAACCTGGTCGCCGAAATGTTCAAAACACGCGGCGGCGAAAGCCTCAAAAGCCGCGATGGTTTCCGGATTCTCCCAGCCTCCCCGGCGGGCCAAAGCGTCCGGAAGGTCCCAGTGATACAGCGTCACATGCGGCGTGACGCCGTTGCTGCGGAGAAGATCGAATAACCTGCGGTAGAAATCCACTCCGGCCTGGTTCAGAGCGCCGCTCCCTTCCGGGAAAAGGCGCGGCCAGGAAATTGAAAGGCGGTAGGCGTTGTGTCCGAGTTCCCTGATCCAGCGGACATCCTCTTCGTAACGATGATAATGGTCGCAGGTGACATCGGGAGTCGCCCGCTCGAATATCTTCTCCGGATGCTCGCGGCAGAACACGTCCCAAACCGAAGGCCCGCGACCGTCCGCGGCCGCACCGCCTTCGATCTGGAGCGCGGCCGTGGCCGAACCCCACAAAAATCCTTCAGGGAATTGGTATTTCATGATAATTACAGGGAAAAACTCAGTTAAAAAACAAATTTCCCAAGCTGATATATAATTTAAAATAGCATATTTACAACTGCCGTATCCTCATTTTTATTTTTTGAAGGGATTAACGGGCTTTTTATCTTTTCCCCTCTAAGATCTTCTCAGTTATAGACCGGGCTGATTTCCGCGATGGCAGTAATTCCTTGGACCCATTCAGATCATAATAATCCTGACGCAGACCCAGGCATATTTCGTTAAGGCTACATTTCGCGCAGCAGGCCGCGCGTAGGTAGGTTTTATCCGCGGCAACCGATTTCGCTCCGTCTATAACAATATATCTTGCGGCAACCGAGGCGCACTCAAATCCGCGCATGCGACATAACGGAACATTATCAATTATGCAGGTTAAGCGCTTCTTCCTAAAAATACAGGCAGCGGCTTTCAAATAAGGCTCAATACCGCTTAGTTTCGGAACCAGTGAAACAACGATCGAAGCCCAGCCGCTTACACAAACCATGTTAAGCGTAACATGCTCAATGCCCGGAAAGTTGTCTGCCACATACTCGGCGTAGGCCGGCAGGATCTTATAGTTTACGGAACTTACCACAAAACAGAGGGAAACTGCTGTCCGGTCCCGTCTTGTAAGAAGATGTTTTATGGCGGACACTCTTTTTTCAAACGCTCCGGGGGTTTGCGTGATGGAATCAGAAAGTTTACGGGTATGAGCGGGGAAATTAATATTAAAACCAGTTACGCCCGCGTCGATAAGCCGGTCCGCGTATTTTTTATCCGAGAGACGGATGGCATTTGTGAAAACCGCGATATTTTGTATCCCGGCAGACTTGGCCTGCCGCACTATTTTTTCAAGCCGCGCGTCAACGGTGGGTTCCCAACCGCCTATTATTACCTGCCTGTCCGAGCGCGCGATTATCGCGGCTATTTCCGCGTCGGTATGCGCCGGCATCGCACGGTAAGCGGAACAGAAGAGACACCGCTGGTTACATGTTTCGCTCAGCGTTATAGGTTCAATTTTCGGTATTCGTCTCGGCTTCATATGATGGCGCCAATAATCCGCTTACCGCTATATTTTACCAAACAAAAGGAAATCGCTGTCCGGATTAAAGCGGGATCATATTTATGCTAGTATAAAAGGGTAGGTTTACTCTAACAGGAGGCAATAATGAAAACAATTATTACGCTAGCATTGGTATCGTTCTTTGGCGCCGCAGCCAGCGCCCAGGACAATTCAGCGCCTGTCCAGCCGTCGCAGCCGGCCGTGACAGCCCCCGCGCAGCCGGCCCCGGCCGTGACCCCGGCCCAAACTGAGCCGGCGATGACCATGGATACGCTCAGGAAAAAGCATATCGACGCTGTCGCTGAACTTAAGAAAAAACATATCGACGAAATAAAGGCGCTAAAAGAAAGCCTTAAAGGCAAGCCACAGGCGGAAAGACGCAAAGCTATTGAGGCCAAGAAAGCGGAAAATAAAGCCGCAGTCAAAGAACTTGAAAAGAGCAACAAAGCCGAAATTGAGCAGTTCAGAAAAGATCATCCCAAGATGATGAATAAACCAGGGAAAACAAAAACCGCCCCCAAGCAATAACAAGCAGTTAAAAAGCGAACCCCGGAGACAGGAATTATCTCCGGGGTTCGCTTTTTTGCGGGCGCCGTTTAATACCGGTAATGTTCCGGCTTATACGGGCCGTCCTGGTCCACGCCGATATAAGCGGCCTGTTCCTTGGTAAGTTTGGTAAGCTTTACGCCGATCTTCTCCAGGTGAAGCCTCGCGACTTCCTCATCCAGATGCTTCGGCAGCCTGTATACGCCTATCTCCATCTTTTTGGTCCAGAGTTCGAGCTGCGCCAGCGTCTGGTTAGAGAAAGAGTTGCTCATCACGAACGAGGGATGGCCCTTGGCGCAGCCGAGGTTGACCAGCCTGCCTTCAGCCAGCAGATACATGGATTTGCCTCCGGGCATATTAAACCGGTCCACCTGGGGCTTTATATTCAGCACCGTTACGCCCTTGGTCTTCCGGAGCTCGTTTACCTGTATTTCATTATCAAAATGCCCGATATTACAGACTATGGCCTGGTCCTTCATCTTGAGCATGTGCTCCACGCGGATGATATCCTTGTTTCCGGTAGTGGTGACATAAACATCGCCTTCTCCCAGCGTATCTTCCACCGTGGCGACCTCAAAGCCTTCCATCGCGGCCTGAAGGGCGCAAATGGGGTCTATCTCGGTGACGATCACGCGCGCGCCGAAACCTCTGAGCGAGCGGGCCGAACCCTTGCCGACGTCGCCGTAACCGCAGACGACGCAAACCTTACCTGCGATCATGACGTCCGTCGCCCGCTTGATCCCGTCGGCCAGGGATTCCCTGCAGCCGTAGAGATTGTCGAATTTGGATTTGGTGACAGAGTCGTTCACATTGATGGCGGGCACCATTAGTTCCCCAGCCTCGTGCATCTGGTAAAGACGATGAACGCCTGTCGTAGTTTCCTCGGAAACTCCCTTCCATTCCTTCACCGCCGTGTGCCAGCGCTTCGGATTTCTTTTGAGCTCCGCGCTCAGGCAATTATTGAGTTCCTGCTCGTCCTCCCCCCCCGCCTTAACGTCCAGGATCTTCGGGTTCTTTTCCGCGGCCACGCCGCGGTGGAGCATCATCGTGGCGTCGCCGCCGTCGTCCACAATGAGGTTGGGTCCTCTGCCGTTGCCGAAATCAAGGGCCCGGTCGGTGCACCACCAATATTCGGCCAGCGTCTCGCCCTTCCAGGCGAAAACAGGCACGCCGGTTTTGGCGATGGCGGCGGCGGCCTGGTCCTGTGTAGAGAAAATATTGCAGGAACACCAGCGCACTTCGGCGCCGAGAGCCGCGAGCGTCTCTATCAGCACGGCGGTCTGGGTGGTCATGTGAAGGGAGCCCATAACCCTGGCGCCTTTCAGCGGTTTTTTGGCCGCGAACTTCGCGCGGATGGCCATAAGACCCGGCATTTCTTTTTCCGCGATATCTATTTCCTTACGGCCCCATTCGGCCAGGGAGATGTCTTTGACTTTAAAATCGTTTTTCATAGTTGATCGTGTCTCCTGGGTTTTATTTTCCTTTATCTTACCTGGCATAACATCCCTCCGTATACTGGACCGCACCTTCCCGTATCATGATGATTATAACTTTTTATCCGGTTTTCGGTAAAATGCGATGAGCCGCTTTGTAGCGATTTTTTTAAAATGTCATGGTGGCGGCAAGTAGAAATGTCATGGTTTGAGGTAAACTAACCCTTCAGGCAACTAGCCAGGAGGGATTAAATGGAG
>CAIPTO010000009.1 GCA_903867985.1 uncultured Elusimicrobia bacterium
GCCTAAACTTGCCGCATAACCTCAACTTTCTAAACCGCCGGATGCGGACCCGCATGTCCGGTGGTGTGGGAGGGGCACGGCGGTCCTATTGACCGTCGCCCCTATCCCGATTAAGCAGGCGCGCCATGTATCGCTTTGCTCTACACTCACGACTCATCGCTATCCGCCTTTGATTAGTTCCAGTTAACTTCGGGAGCGGTTTTTATCTGCTCAGGGACGGGGAGCCCGTCATTGATCCCCTTTATATCCTGTGTCAGATCCTTGAAGTTGCCAAGACCATCTACGCCGTAGGCCCAGTTGCCGCCCTTTGTGGATAAGGCGTTGGAGACTGACCAGTAAAGCTCCGACTGAAGATAGGCGATCGGGCGAAGTTTGGTGCCGATATTCATCGGGTCCGACATCTTCACCGTGAGGTCGAACTTCCAGCCCCACTTAATGTCAATTTCAACGGGCCGCACGGTGAAATTGATTATATATGATCCGATAATCGGTTCCTTGGGGGTGTTCTCGCCTATGGAGACCGGTACATAGGTGTTTTCCTTCATGGTGTTAGCCGGGACTTTGGTGCTATCCTCGGTGCCGCCGTAGAAGAAGGCAATCTTGTATTTGACTTTAATGACATCTATTCCCATGAGGTTGGTGACCTTGTAACTGTAGATGATCTCCTTCGGGCCTTTCCAGCCGGTTAGGGCGTTCCAGTTGAAAGAGAGGCCGGGAGTTGCTGTGGCGTGGGAGGCGTCGACTCCGCTGGAAGGCGCCCCGCTGGTAATAACGCCCCAGGCTGCGGCGCCGGTGTTGATTATTGCCCCGACCGCAAGGGGGTTTTTGTCCATTTCTTTCGACAGTCCCAGTTCCTTCATCTGTTCCGGTGTGACGGCCTTGCCACTGTCGGCTTCAGTGAAAGAGATTGCCTCGTCTTTTATCAGATAATAGGACGGATCGTTCTCCGCATTCATTGCGTATCCGACCAGGGGGCTGAGAACTATAGCTGTGAGAATGGCTACGGCTGCTTTGAAGGTTCTTTTCATGTTTTTCCTCCCGTTATTGTGTAGAGCTACTGCCATGTATAGTTTATGGCATGGGGGGGAATATCACAAGGGAGGAAAGGCCCAGATGCTTCTGGGTCTTATGGCTGGGTGTATTTCGCCGGCTTTACGGGCGATCAGCGCCCGTAGTCGTCGTTAAGCCTGACAGTATCGTCGGGGTGGTAGGTGGAAACTTCAAGCAGAGTCACCCGTCCGTACGGCGCGGAAAAACGATGCTTAGTGCCGGTGGGGATGGGGGCGGCTTCGCCGGGCTTATAGATCTTCGCTTTTCCGTTTATCTCCATGCGGCATTTGCCTTTGAGCACGTAAAGGGTTTCATGCTTTTTCGTGTGATATTGCAGGCTCAGGCGGGCGCCTTTGTTGATTATGAGTATTTTGCCCAGATACAGTCCCGGCGCGCTGGCGAAAATATTTTCCTGTCCCCACGGTTTTTTAACTATTGTGGTTTTTGTTTTCATTATGATTTATTCCTCCGTTTTCAGCCCACTGGGCATTTTTTAATATAGCTGAGCACATCCTTCATGCTCGCGGTGGCCATGGCCACGCAGGTATCGGCTCCGCCGTAATAGATGCGCAGTTCATCGGAGGGGAGGTCGTGAATCCAGCCTCCGGGGAAAAGCACATCGCTTACGTCTCCGAATTTTTCGTACGGCGCCAGCGGCGCCAGCACCCAGCTGCGGCTGCGGCGCAGGACTTTCCACGGTTCCTTCAGATCAAGCAGCGCGAGACCGACCCGGTAAATGCTGCTGCTGCAGGTTTCCCTTACGCCGTGGTACAGTATAAGCCAGCCTTCCGGAGTTTCAAGCGGCTGCGGACAAAGGCCGAGTTTCGCTCCATCCCAGGCGTTGCCGGCGCGCGTTCTCATAAAGATTTTAAAGTCTCCCCAATGTTTCAGGTCCGGGGAAAAAGACATCCACATATGAGCCGGCTGGTCCGGGCTCAGGATGGGCCGGTGGATCATGGCCCATCGGCCGCCGATGCGCCGCGGGAAAAGGGCGGCATCCTTATCGGCGGGACGCAGTATCGGGCCAAGGCGTTTGAATTGCCTGAAATCTTTTGTGGTGGCCAGGGAGACAAGCGGGCCGTCGGGGGAGTAAGATGTGTAAGTTATGGCCCATACTTTAAGTTCCGGCAGCCATGTTACGCGGGGGTCCTCTATGCCCAGGATCTCTTCCGGGTGGTTCTTGGGGTCGGTCGGCAGTGTAGGGGATTTATCTATGATCCATCCGGTTTTGCCGTTCTTGCTGCGCGCCGTGGTCAGATGTGAAACTCCGAAACGGTCCTCCACGCGCACCAGCAGCACTGTCTGGCCGCCGACCTGCGCGGCGGCGGGATTAAACACCGTGTTTACCGGGTAAGGCCAGTTCTCCGGTGTCAATATGGGATTATCTTCATGCCTGCGGAACAAATTTTCATCAAGGTACCGTTTGGCGGCCATTTTTGTTTCCTCCAGCGTATGATGTTAAGCCTGTAAACTATGAGCGTTCAACCCTTTATATAGTGTACAATGTTTTAATCGGTACCGGGGGCAGTTTTCGGGTTTAGCCGTCCGATTCCCATAGGTTAAACGTGAGGAACATGTTTTTCATGCGCACTGTATTTTTCACAATAATATTTTTTCTGTTCGCCGGTTCTTCAGGCGCCATTGAACTTACTTATTGGACTTCTTCAAATCCGGAAGAAATTGAACTGGGCCGCCTTCTGGTCAGGCAGTGGAATCTGTCGCATCCGGATGTGCAGGTGAAAATGCAGCCTATCCCGGCCACTCAATCCAGCGAAGAAGTGCTGCTGGCCGCTATTGTTTCAAAAACCACTCCCGATGTCTGCTCCAACATCCTGCCGGCCATAATGGGGCGGTTCACCAAATCAAAAGCGGTCCTGGCTCTTAACGCTTTCCCTGATTATGAAAAAGCCGTAATAGGCAGGACCGGAGCCAAGCTGGCGGATCTGTTCCGGTCGCGCGACGGCAAACTTTATCAGGTGCCGTGGAAATGCAATCCGGTCATGCTTGTTTATAACACCGCCATATTCCGCGCGTTGGGTCTTAAGCCTCCAAAAACTTATTCGGATTTCGCGAGAGCGGCCGAGACGATAGCCGCCGACAGGAATAATCCCGGCCGCTGGGCGATGGCGGTTTCCATAAAAACAACATGGTGGCAGCGATTGTTTGATTTTTATCCTTTTTACGTGGCTGCAACCGGCGGACGGACTTTGCTTTGTAATGATTCCGCCGCCTTTAACAGTCCCGGCGGCGTGGCGGCGATGACCTTTTTCAGGGACGGGTTTAAGAAAAGATATTTCCCCATGCTTGGATTCTCTGGCAATATCTTCCTTGAAGGCAAAACAGCCATGGATGTCGCCGGACCCTGGGTCATAAAATATTACCGCAGGCTCAAGCCTGGATTTGAGTTTGATTTTGCTCCGATCCCGGTGCCGGACAATTATAAAGGCCCGGTATACACATACGGCGATCCTAAAAATATCGTTATATTTGCCACCACAAAGTATCCTAAGCAGTCGTGGGAATTCGTTAAGTTCCTTATAAGCAAGGAAGCCGATTTGAAGCTGCTGGAACTTACTAACCAGGTTCCGATGCGGCGGGAGATAGCTTCGGACCCGTTTTACGGCGGATTTTTTGATAAGAATCCTCTGCTCCGCAAGGCGGCCCGGCAGGCGCAATACGTGGTGCCGATGGACGAATCGCAGCATCTTGTGCAGATCCTGGATATAATATCCGGACAGTTTGAGGCGGCGGCGGTTTACGCGGTGATAACACCAGAGAAGGCGCTGGCGATAGCCGCAAAAAAAACACAGGCACTTTATGACTACTGGTGACGAGAGAAAAGACGCTATAGGGTACGCTTTTACGGCGCCTTACATATTATTTCTGCTGGTTTTTACGGCTTACCCGCTGTTGTTTTCTTTTTACCTGGTCTTCCACAGCTGGGACCTGATAACCCCGCCGGAATACGTAGGGCTGAAGAATTTTTATTTTCTGATGCACGACACTGATTTCTGGCAGGCGCTTTTAAACACCCTGATCTTCCTGGCCATACATATCCCGGCGCAGGTGGTCTTTTCGATAATGATAGCCATGGCGCTGGCCGAGAAGATAGTCGCCAAAACATTTTTCCGCGCCGCATTTTTTCTGCCTGTTATAATATCCGGAGCGGTGGTAACCATACTCTGGGCCAAGCTCTACTCCACCGATACGGGGATATTCAACCAGCTGCTCGGGCTGGCCGGCATAGCGCCTGTTAAATGGCTTACCAGCACCGGCCTCGCGATGCCCTCCATAGCCGTCATGGCGACGTGGAAAAACATGGGGTTTTACATAGTTCTTTTCCTCGCGGGGCTGCTCAACATTCCCGCGCATCTTTATGAGGTTTCAAAAATAGAGGGCACAACCCGCTGGCAGGACTTTTGGCATATAACCCTGCCCCTGCTCCGGCCGACTATGCTGCTGGTCGTGGTGCTTTCCACTTTCGGCGCTTTCAGCCTTTTTATTGAACCTTATGTTATGACCGGCGGCGGTCCGCTTAACTCCACTATGTCGGTAGTGCTGTACATGTACAAGCACGCGTTCTTATTTCAGCATATGGGTTATGCCGCCACGATAGGGTTCGCGCTGGCGGCGATAATACTGCTGGTCGTGCTGATCCAGAAAAAATATCTGGACAGCGATTGAATATGAAAAAACTCGCCCTTTACCTCATACTCATATGCGCCGCCGTGAGCTTTATCTACCCTTTTTTATGGATGGCCTTTATCTCCCTTAAATCAGTCGGAGACGCCGGCGCGCGGGGCCTTTTGTCTTCTTTTTTCACCCTGCAGAATTATAAAGCCGTTTTCATGGAAATCCCGATAGGCCGCGCGCTTTTAAACAGCGCTATCGTGGCGCTGTCCACCACGGCTTCGGTTATATTTTTCAGCTCGCTTGTCGGCTACGCCCTGGCAAAGCTCAGGTTCAGCGGACGGGAGACGGTGTTTATGATAGTGCTGCTCACAATGATGATCCCGGGGCAGCTGACTTTGATACCGCTGTATACCCTTATAGTCAGGCTGGGGTGGATAGATTCCTACCCCGCTCTTGTCGCGCCGTGGATGATAAGCGCCATGGGGATACTGATCTTCCGGCAGACATTCATTTCCATACCCGACGATCTTATAGAAGCCGCCCGGATGGAAGGCTGCGGAGAGCTGCGGATCCTGACTTCCATATTCTGGCCGCTTTCAAAGCCGGCCATGGTGACCGTGGGCATCATCACGTTCATGAATTCCTGGAACGAGGTGCTATGGCCGATGATGGTGGTGCGCCGTCAGGAGATGATGACAATGCCGCAGATGATAACGACATTCTCGGTGGGCGGACAGTCCGGGGGGGAGCTGGGGGTTGAAATGGCGGCGTCAATGCTGCTGATTATCCCGATCCTGGCCGCCTACGCTTTTTTTCAGAAATATTTTATAGACGGAATAGCCTCCACGGGAATTAAAGGCTGATACAGGAGACAGAAGATGGCAAAAGTAATTTTTGAAAAAGTGGTAAAGCGCTACCCGTCCGGCGACAGGGATACGGTCAGGGAATTAAGCCTTACCATAGACGACGGGGAGTTTTTGGTGCTGGTCGGACCATCCGGCTGCGGCAAGTCTACGATTCTCAGGATGCTTGCGGGGCTGATAAACGTGACTGCCGGGAAAATATTCATAGACGGCAAAGATATCACGCGTCTGCATCCCAAGGACAGGGACATCTCCATGGTGTTCCAGAATTACGCGCTCTTTCCGCATCTCAACGTGTACGACAATATCGCTTTCGGGCTGAAAATGCGCGGCGCGCCGAAAAAGGAAATTGACGACCGCGTGCGGGAGGCCTCCGCGCTTTTAGGGATAGTGCCGCTGCTTCATAAAAAACCCAAGGAGCTCAGCGGCGGACAGAGTCAGCGCGTGGCGGTGGGACGGGCCATTGTGCGGCGGCCCAAAGTGTTTCTTTTTGACGAGCCGCTGTCTAATCTGGACGCCAAAATGCGCACGCAGATGCGCGCTGAGATATCACGTCTGCACCGCAGGCTTAAAGCGACCGCGATCTACGTTACCCATGACCAGTGCGAGGCTATGACCATGGCTGACCGCATGGTGGTTCTGCACGACGGCGTTATAGGGCAGTGCGGGACGCCTCATGAGATATACTCAACCCCGCGCAACACTTTTGTGGCCACTTTCATCGGCAGCCCTCCCATGAATTTGTTTGCCGCGCAGGCGGTTCGCGAAGGAGCCGCGTCCGGCCTTAAAATAAATAATTTTGTGCTGCCGCTGCCGCACCTTGCCGCCGAGCGGCTGGAAACCGGGCGTAAATACACGTTCGGCATACGGCCGGAGCATATCTACCTTGCCGACCGTGTTCCCCCGGGCGTTAATTCCAGCATGCCGCTGGCCTGTGAAGTGGAGCTGGCTGAATCCATGGGCAATGACGTAGTCCTGCACTGCAATAGCGGGGGCCTTGCGTTCCAGGCAAGTCTGAAACATGATTTCCCGGTTAAATCCGGCGACAAGATAAATGTTGTGTTCGCTCTGGATAAGAGCCATGTGTTCGACGAAAAAGGCGAGAGGGTGGCATGAGAGCTTTGACAGCCAAAATGTTTGTCTGGAGCATGGCGGCCTGCGCGATCCTGCAAGTTTGTACCTGCGGGGCGGTTTTTGCGGCAGGGCAGCCGGATGAGACACTGCGGGTGTCGTCCGCGGCGGCTGGCGCGTTTACCCTGCCTGATCCGGACCTGCGGCGTCTCAGGGCTCTCACTGATGATACCGGGATGTTTGAGTTCGCTGCCGGGCTGGTTCCCAGCCGCGAGAACGGCTATTGCACGGAAGATGTAGCGCGCGCCCTTGTAGCCGTGCTGCTCTACAACCGGCAGGCGAAGCCCGGAGATGCAACCGCCGCGCCGCTCGCAAAAATATACATGAATTATCTTGCCAGAGCTCAAAAGAAGAACGGCGATTTCTATCACAGGATGGATTATAAGCGGCATAGCCGCGGTCAGGCTACTGAAGATTCCTACGGGCGCGCCTTATGGGGCCTGGGTTACGCCGCGGCTTATCCGGTTGACGAGGCCTCTGGTATAGTCGCAGGCGGGATGTTTAAAAAAGCCCTGCCCCGCGCCCGACAGCTCAAATGGCCCCGGTCCATATCCTATTCCATGCTTGGTCTGCATTATTATCTCGCGCGTTTCCCGGAAGATGCCGATGCGCGGACCCTGATGAAAACTCTGGCCGACCGGCTTATGGATATGTACAAGAAGCAAGCCTCGGATGACTGGCCGTGGTTCGAGCCCATACTCACCTATGATAACGCCAAACTGCCGCACGCTCTTTTTCTCGCCTATGAAGACCTTAAAAACGCGCAATATCTGGATGCGGCGGTAAAGACCCTTGATTTCCTTATAAAGGTCAATTTCCCGCAGGGGAATATGCTCCGGATAGTGGGCAACAAGGGCTGGTATCCCAAAGGCGGAAAGCCCGCGCTATACGACCAGCAGCCCACGGATGCCGCCAGCATGGCGGAGGCCTGCGCCACGGCTTACCGCGTTACGGGTTTAACCATGTATAAGGAGAAGGCGCTCAATTCTTTCGAATGGTTCCTGGGTAATAACATAAGTGGTAAGCCTATTTATGATGCGGCCACAGGCGGATCCCGCGACGGTCTTAAAGAATCGGAAATTAATAATAACGAGGGCGCGGAATCAAGCATTATGTTCGTCATCGCCCACCTGACGCTTCTGGAAATTATGCCGCTCCAAACAGGGAACGACAGATAACAGCGCTTATGTTGCCTCCGTGCCGGGCTTGAACAAGCAGAGGGATGAACATATGGCAAACGATTACAGCGGCGACCGGCGCACAGTCCTGACGCTTGACGCGGGCGGGACCAACCTCGTGTTTTCCGCCATCCGCGCCAACAAGCCGGTTATTGAGCCTATAACGCTGCCGTCAGACGCGGGCAGCCTGGCCGGATGCCTGGCGCAGATCGTGAATGGTTTTGAGCGTGTCAAAGAGCGCCTGCCGTCCCCCCCGGTGGCGATAAGTTTCGCGTTCCCCGGCCCGGCCGATTATCCGGCGGGTGTCATCGGCGACCTGCCAAACCTGCCTGCGTTCCGCGGCGGCGTGGCCCTCGGTCCCATGCTGGAAGAAAAATTCAAGATTCCGGTCTTCATCAATAACGACGGTGATCTGTTCGCGTATGGAGAGGCCATTGCCGGTTTCCTTCCCCGCGTGAATGAGCAGCTGGCGAAGGCGGGCAGCCCGAAGCGCTACAGGAATCTATTCGGAGTAACGCTTGGCACCGGCTTCGGCGGCGGCATCGCGCGCGACGGCGAATTGTATATCGGCGACAACGCTGCCGGCGGAGAGGCCTGGCTGCTGCGCAATAAGCTTGAGCCCGGCGTCAACGCCGAAGAGGGCTGTTGCATACGCGCGGTACGGCGGGTTTACGCCCAACAGGCCGGGATAGCTCCTGAACAGGCCCCTGAACCGAAGGTGATTTATGATATCGGTATGGGCGAGGCTCAAGGCAACCGCGCGGCGGCTCAGGAAGCGTTCCGCCGTCTTGGCGAAGTTGCCGGCGACGCGATAGCCCAGGCATTGACGCTGCTGGACGGTTTGGTTGTTATAGGAGGCGGAGTGTCCGGCGCGAGCCGGCTCTTTCTGCCGGCGCTGGTGGACGCGATCAACGACGTCTATCACAAACCCGGAGGCCCGCAGCGGCGCCTGATAGCCGGAGCGTTTAATTTTGAAGATCCCGCGCAGCGGGAGCAGTTCGCAAAGGGAGAAACGCGGGTGATAGCCGTGCCTGGTTCTTCGCGGCAGGTTAAATACGATC
Source organism: uncultured Elusimicrobia bacterium (assembly GCA_903867985.1). Lineage (GTDB taxonomy): Bacteria > Elusimicrobiota > Elusimicrobia > Elusimicrobiales > UBA9959 > YA12-FULL-51-18. Next base: position 8,917 of record CAIPTO010000009.1, read on the forward strand.
CGTTGCAGCGGACGGCGGTCGGCATATCTTGCCTGGGCACCAGCGAAGCTGTTGCTATAGGCGCTTACGCCTTCGCGCTGAAAAAACTTTCCTAAAAAATAACCTGAATCCTGCAGTTCAAGGTATATCTCATTGATGAAATCAGGAAATATAATTATTCTGCAGGATTCCCCGCAGCAGCGGGTCGAGGATCAAGCGCAATGCGCGATGTATCCGAGAAGGTGTATGCCTCCCGAATGGGCGCCCGCAGTGCGGGCGGAAAGTTGTAACTGCAACTTTCAGGCTAATTCTTACCATTAACGGAGGATTATCAAAGTGTTAAATCCAGCCTTTATCAACTACGAACCCAGACCCTTAAAATTCGGCACCAGCGGCCTTCGCGCCAATGTGGAGGATATGACCGACCTTGAGGTCTATATCAACACGAAGGGTTGCCTGCTTTATCTTTCGTGCGCGGGTGAGATAAAAAAAGGCGATACTGTAGTTGTCGGCGGCGACCTGCGTCCGAGTACGGAACGCCTGATGAAAGCCGTCGTGAGGGCTATTGAAGATTCCGGGCTCAAAGCCCGGAACCTCGGCCCGCTGCCCACCCCGGCGCTGACTTATTACGCCATGCAGAAAAAACAGGCCAGCGTCATGGTTACCGGCTCTCACATCCCTTTCCACATGAACGGTATTAAATACAACAAGGCGGCGGGCGAAGTCCTGAAATCAGACGAGGCCGGGATACTCGCGGCCGTTTCACAGGTGAGGAGCGAGGAATACGCCCGCGACGCCTCCGGGACCATATTTGATTGCTGCGGCGCTCTTAAGCGGGGCGAGCAGCGGGATCTGCCCCCGGCAAGCGCCGAAGGGACGGAAATGTATGTCCGGCGCTATTCGGATGTTTTTCCGCCCGACGTTTTAAAGGGCGTGAGGGTTCTCTACTATCAGCATTCCGCCGTAGGGCGCGATCTGGTGCCGTGCATTATCGAGAAACTGGGTTGCAGCGTGGACCGCGCCGGGAGAAGCGAGAAGTTTATCGCGATAGACACGGAGGATATCACGGACGTTCAGCTTAAGACTCTGCAGAATATGGCGGATGAAGAAGAAAAAAAGAACGGCGTTAAATACGACGCTCTCGTTTCCACTGACGGGGATTCCGACCGGCCGCTGGTATGCGGGATTACGGACGGCAAGGTGAGATTTTTTGGCGGGGATCTGCTCGGCGCCGTAGTTGCGGAGTTTTTGGGAGCGGATGTCGCGGCGGTTCCGGTAAGCGCCAATAGCGCCGTGGACGTCCACCTGAAAAATATCGGTATCGAGACTGTCAAGACGCGCATCGGTTCGCCTTATGTCATCCAGGCCATGAAGGACGCGGAGAAAATCTTTCCGGGAAAGATCATCGTCTCCTGGGAAGCGAACGGCGGGTTTTTGACCGGGACCGACATTACGCTCTGCGGGAAAGTCTTGAAGGCGCTCCCTACGCGCGACCCGCTGCTTCCGATCCTGTCAGCGCTTGTGTCTGCCCGCGGGAAAGGAATTTCACTGGCGGAACTTTTTAACCGGTTGCCCAAACGTTTCGGCAAAGCGGGATTAATAGATAATTTCCCCCGGGAAGCCAGCGGGGAGATATTGAAGCGCTTCTCTGCGGCAGGCCCGGCCGGGAAGGAGGCTGTATTCACGGAGCTGGGAAAGTTCTTTTCAAGGGAGCGGGGTTTCGGGGATATAACGGACATAAACACCGTTGACGGCATCCGGATATTTTTTTCTAACGGCGATATCGCGCACATCCGTCCTTCCGGCAACGCGCCGCAGTTACGGATATACTCCAACGCCGATACGCAGGAACGCGCGAACGAGATAGTGAATATGGGGATCTCCGAGCCCGGCGGGATATTGAGGGAATTGGAAAAATTTGTAAAGTAAACAACCCGGATGGCGCTTCCCTTTCCGGTCCCGGCAACCGGCCCGGTTTTGAATCCCGTAAGGCCCTTGACAAAATCAGCCTTTCCTTTTATCCTATAAACAGGAAAATATAGTCCTGTAAAAGCGCAAACTATATGATTAATCCGCTCTCCGGTCTCCGCGTTATTATGTTCTTCCTGTTTTTCACGGGAATGTCGGGCTTTTGCGGGGAAATTGGAGGTGAGAAAACTAATGGCGGTTCCGCCCTTGTCGTTTCGCCAGCTATCCCGATCCCGCAGCAGCCTGCCGTAGTCAACTCCGCACAACCGGAAGCGCCCGCTTATTACCGGGGAGATTACAGGGCTTTCAGGGATAACGATTACCATCACCCGGATATTTCAGCCCAAGCCCTGATAAGACTGCTTAACAGGATGTCCCCGGACAAGGCCCGTGAATTTACTTCGCGCCATAGCGGTCCTATTGCCAAGATGGTGTCGCGCCTGGACACGGCATACGGTTCCGGCAAAGTGAGCGCGGAGGATTACGCCGGCATCACTTCAGGCCTCGGCGTTTTCCGCATCAACACTTTTAAAAAGCGTGAAAGTACGCAGGATTGGAGCGAACGAAAGATGCCGGGGGATAAAAATTCTTTCGACGATATCCTGGACGCGAGAAGGATTTTGGATGCCGGCGATAAAAATGAGGCGACCGCCGCGTTGAAGGCGCTTAAAGAAAAGTATCCGGACGATTCCGGCGTGCAGTCCGCTGTCGCGCAGTATTACAACGAAATAGAGCAATACGGTATGGCCGATAAGGCAGCTACCGACGCCATCAGTCTTGACCCGGGCAATCCTGACTCATATAAGACCCGCGCGCTGGCCAGATCCGCGCTGCAGGATCGCAAGGGGGCCATTGAAGACATCAGGAAGGCGATGGAGATGGATCCCCAGGACGAATCAGCTAAGATCCTTTCGGCGCTTGTGGACAGCAAAAAAGAAGTTACCGGACTCAAGTCGCTTTCTTCGCTTGAAGAGATGCGCAAAAATATCAGCGAAGTTGAAGTTGCAGACTCCGTCAAGACAGGATCCGGGGCTGCGGAGGATTCACCCTCGGAACAGGCCGGCGCGGCCGTCTCGCAGACCGCTGATTATGCAAGATCTAATGTGTATCTTAAAACTGCCTCATCTAAGAGCCGGCTGGGCGATTACGAAGCGGCCCTGAAATACGCCGGTCTGGCCATAGAAAACAACCCGGCGAGCCTTGAAGCCTACCTTGAAAGGGCTAACGCTAATAATTTCCTCGGCCGCTACGACGAAGCCGTGAGGGACACGACCTATGTTATCGGGCGCGACCCCGCCAGCGCGCAGGCTCTGAACATGCGCGCCTGGGCTTTGAACAGAAAGGGCCTGTCGAAGGAAGCGGAGACGGACGCTAATAAAGCTATAGGCATTAATCCCGATTTCGCGGATGCCTGGTTTAACCGGGCGCTGGCCTATGAAAAACAAGGCAATTACAAGCAGATGCTGGAAGACTTCCGCCAGGCCGCTTCTTTAAACCTCGCCTACGGCGCCCGTTTTCAGGACGCTGTTGCTCAGTATTCCAGCCGCGTTCCGGATTTTTCCTACGGCAAAGGGACTACCGAATACGCCGACGGTGAGGTTGCCGCGGCTGACACTTCCAAACCCGGTTCCAGGGCAAAACACTTTTTTATACTGCTGATGTTCACGATAACCGGCGGCTTGCTGGTGGCTTTAGGGCTGCTGCATATAGTTACTTCCGCAAGGGAAAAGTCCGGCGCGGCGGGTAAGCAGACGCACCCGGACGTGCTTACCCCGTCCATCTTTTATGAGGGCGTGGCCACCGGGAAATATAAAATTGCGCGCAAGATAGGTTCAGGGGGAATGGGCGTAGTATATGAGGCTGTGGATCAGTCGCTGGGGCGGACAGTGGCAATAAAAAAAATGAACGATGAAATTAAAGTCGATGAGCGGGAAAAACAGCGCTTCCTGGAGGAAGCCCGCACCGTGGCCCTCCTTCATCATCCCAATATCGTTGAGATACATACAATTTTTGAGGAAGAGGGTGATATCTACCTGGTTTTTGAGTATGTGAACGGCGTCACGCTGGATAGAATGCTCGATAAGGAAGTTCAACTGCCGTTCAGCAGGGCGCGCACGATCCTTGAAGAGGCGGCTAAGGCCCTTTCCTACGCCCATTCAAAGGATGTTTTGCACAGGGACCTTAAACTGTCCAATATAATGATATCTTCCGACGGCGAGGTGAAGGTTATGGATTTCGGCCTGGCCCGGCGGGCGCGTGAGGCCAAGAGCCGTGTCTCCACCCGTGAAGTGGTAGGCAGTCCCGCATATATGTCGCCGGAACAGGATACGGGTGTTTCGTCTAAAGAGTCGGATATTTACTCGCTTGGCGTCTGTCTATACGAAATTCTGACCGGCGGTTTGCCTTTCAAAGGACCTGATTTTCATTACCAGAAGGAGCGCGAACTCTATCAGCCGGCCAGCGCCGCCGTTCCCGGCCTTCCCAGGGCAGTTGACGGATTGATCGCCAAAGCTTTGTCTCCGGATCAGGCAAACAGGTTTAAGACGGCTGATGAGTTCCGCGAAGCCCTGATGAGCATTGTTTAGTATAACCCAAATGAAAAACCGCAACCGCGCTGTTTCGTCCATGCTGGTGACTTTGATCTACGCGCTTATTTTTTCGGCCGCTGTCTGCTCCGCTGAAGAAATCGTAAAAGATACGGACGGATCAAGCGGCGGAGGAGAAATAGGATCAGCCTCCGGCGTAAGCGCCATCCCCCAAACTCCTGCCCCCGCCTTTTCAACTTCCGTTTTTTCCCTGGGCGCCCTGGTTGACGAAAAATATGACCGCGGTATAGCTCTTATGTACCGTCTGGAGTTCGACAAGGCCGAAGAACAATTCCGGAGCATAATACAGGTGGACACGGCCGACCCTGCCGGATATTTCGCGCTGGCCGCGCTATCCTGGTGGCGCTACTCCCAGAATTTTGACGTGCAGGCGGATTTTAAAAACCTTGAAGCCGAATTCATGGGAAACGCCGATACTGCTATAAAGGTCTGTTCGGAGCGTCTGGATAAAAAACAGGCCCTGGCCCAGACGTATTTTTTCATGGGCAGCGCCTATGGCCTGAAGGGGCGCTGGTACGGAGTGCAGCGGCGCTGGTTCAAGGCCTATACCAACGGAAATAAGGGCAGAAAGCTCCTGCGCAAGGCCGTAAAGGTGAACCCGGAGCTTTACGACGCCTATCTGGGTCTGGGGATCTTCGACTATTTCGCCGACACGCTGCCCGGAATGCTGAAGATACCGGCACTGCTGTTTATCAGCGGAGACAGGGCCCGCGGTATTTCCGAAGTCAGACTGGCGCTTGAAAAAGGGCGGTTCTTCGGTCTTGAGGCCAGACTTTTCCTTGTAGAGATCCTGACCAGGCATGAGAAAAAATTCAGGGAGGCGCTGGAGGAGGTTGAGAAGCTTAAGGCCGGCGACCCGACCAATCTGTTTTTTCGTCTGGGCGGGATTCTGACGCTGATCCACGCCCAGGAGTGGCAGAAAGTGCCGGATGAATGCGATAAGTTCCTGGCGGATCACAAAAAAAATCCTTCACCGGGCATAGCCCAGCAGCTCTCGCTGATATACCTTTCGGCGGGTGATGCCTATCTGGCCATTAACAAACCAAGGGAGGCTGCCGCGTGGTTTACGGGCGGTATAGCGGAGACAGCCTTTCCCAATAAAGGCTGGGTCACCTATTGTTATCTCCGTCGGGGTCAGGCCATGGACATGATTGGCAGGCGGGAGGAGGCGGTTGAGGATTATAAGACCGTCCTGGTCCGGGATAATTTCTGGGACTCGCAAAAATATGCAAAGGCTGGCGTGTCTAAAGCCCCTGATTTTAAAGAAGTATATCGCCAGCTAATGGAAGACTAGTTAGCAGCGAAAAAGGTTTTTTTGATACCGTCCAGCATGAACTGCATGGCGGTGGCGGCGAGCATCAACCCCATAAGCCTTGTTGTTATATTCATGGCGATGGGGTTGATTTTTTTGGCTTTTTTAATGGAGAAGCGGAAAGTGAAATAACAAACGAAACCCATTAACACAAAAAGAAGGTAGAGCGTGGCATCCTGGATAACGGTCTTGGCTTTTGATTGCAGGAGGATGGCCGTGGTGATGGCGCCGGGGCCGGAGAGCATGGGGATAGCCAGCGGTGTTATGGAAATGTCGTCTTTTTCTATGCCTTCCTGCTTTTCTTCCTCTGTTTCCTGCACCTCCGAACGTTTGGCGCGCAGGCTGTCCAGCGAAACCAGCAGGAGGATAAGGCCGCCGGCCATCTGGAAGGCGGCTATCGTGATCCCGAAGATGCCGAAAAGCCTGTTGCCGGTCAGCGCGAACAATATGAGGACGCCGGACGCCGTAACGGAGGCAGTGCGAGCCATCTTAAGGCGCTCGGCTTCGGTATTGGAGGGGGTCATCGCGAAAAAAGTTGGAATGGCCGCCAGCGGATTGATGATGGCGAAAAGCGCTCCCGCGCTCATAAGGGCGAATTCCATGAATTCCATAATTATAATATATTCAATTACCGAGGGAACTTCAAGCGGCAGGCATATTCCATTAAGCCGGTCCGCTGGGCTGCCGTGGGGCCGGAACGCAAAAACGGTGTCGTCCACACCGTGTCCGCACCTCCGGACCTCACCCGTCGCGCTTACGCAAGCGCCGGGTTCCGGTACGGTTTTGCTAACCCGGTCCCCCGGCGCCCGCTCCAATGTTACGCCTGCCTAGTTGTGCCGCTTACCTTTTACCTTAGCGGAGGAATTTGAGTATATTCTTATTTTTCTGCGTATGGCCTATAGCTTATGGCCTATGGCGTTTTTATCCCCTTGACAAAGTTGTTATACGGATGTATAATTATACGGGAGTATAACAAACTTAGCGGAGGAGATATGGCAAGACCGCCGTCCGGGACAGATCTGAAGCTTAAAGCCGCGGGCAGAAAACTGCTGCAGGAGAAGGGGATAACCGGGCTGAGCGTGCGCGAGGCGTGCCGCGTAGCCGGGGTGAACACCGGCATGTTCCACTATTATTTCGGTTCCAAGGATGAATTTCTCAAGGTTGTACTGAAGGATCTGTACGCAGAATTTATGTTTAATTTTAAGGCCGGGGTCTCAGTGGACGGAACTCCGCGCGTCCGGCTTAAGAACGCCATGGTAGAGGTGGGGAAATTCGCGCGAAACATGCGCGGCGCGGCGCCGATGATTTTTGCCGACCTCGCGTACGGGAACAAAGAAGCGTTTGCTTTCGTCAGGGGTAATTTTACCGAACATATACGCTATGTCGCCGCTTTGGCCGGGGAGTGCCGTCCGGGAAGTTCCGTTAAAAGCAGGTCTATCCCGTTTATGGTAGCGGCCATGGTGCCGGTAATGATATTTCCGGCGCTGGTCGGCGGCATTCTGGAGAAAAACGGCGTAAAGAAAATATGCGGCCGGAGCGTCGGGGCCCTGCGGGAGGAGATATTCTCCGATTCGGGCATAGCTGAACGGGCGGAAATAGCTTTAAGGGGAATAGGTATATGAGATATATTTTGTTTTTCCTCATAATTTCCGGTACGGCGCGGGCCGGAGAATCGACCGTGCCGCCGTCAAGTTTTGCCGCGGAGGGTGGACTGGGTGGCAGTTCTGCGCAACTCATGGACACAATTCAGCGGACAGGTCCGGTATTCAGCGTTACGCTTAAGGCCGCTGAAGAAAACGGGCTCGCTTCGGACGGCCAGTATAAAAGCGCGAAGCTTTCCGCCGAAGCCGCCCGCGCGGCAGCCGCGGCTTACGGCAGTCTGCTTTATCCTCGATTGAGTCTGGAAGGCAGCTTGCGCTATAACGAGGTCGTTCCCTCCATAGCCATGCCTCCGGCACTGGGCGGAGGCAGGCCGCTCGGAGATAACTGGAACTATTCTATCGGCCCCTCGGCCTCCTGGACGCTGTTCGACGGCGGCGTGTTGGGATACGGAAATAAAAGCGCCGCGGCTTACGCCTCTTCGCGCCTGGCGGAAGCCGAGAACGCCCGGCGCCAGGTTCTCCTTAAAGTCCGTACCGCATACTTTAAACTGCTGCTGACTTTGGAGCGGGTTTACCTGATAGGCGAGAATCTCCAGCTTTCACTTAGCCAGCTCAAAGATATTTCACTGGGCGCGAAAGCCGGTTCGCGCAGCCGCCTGGACGAGATACGCGCCAGGCAGGAAACGCTGGCCCGCAAGCGGGACCTTCTGAGGGCCAGGGTGGAACTCTCCGGAGCTCTTCGCGACTTCAGTTTTACTGCCGGCGTAGAATTGCCGGGAGATGCCGCCCTGCCTTTGGACTCCAGAATGGCCGGGCGGGATTACGGCGGAGCCGAGCCGGCTTTGCTGCTTGTGAAAGCCGAGCCTTACGAGACGATACTGGAACGTCTGAGCCCGGCTGCGCTGGCGGGATTTGAGCGGGAACTGCCTTCCGTGAAAGCCCTTGGCGGCGCGGAGCGGGCCTACCGTGCGCAGGCCACGGCTTATAAGGCCGAAAGACTTCCGCGCCTGATTTTGGGCGCGCGCAGCTCGCTGGATTATCCTAACGGCCCCAACCTGTATTCTTTCGTTCAAAATTCAGCTTCGCTGGCCCTCAGCCTGCCGCTTTTCGAGAGCGGGAGATCTTCAGAAAAAGAAAAAGAGAGCGCCTTGAACGCGGACTCGGTCAGAGAAAAAAAAGATGAAGCCATGCTCGCGGCTAAAAGAGATTTCGACAAGGCGCGGGACGCCTACAACGCGCTTGTGTCCGAGGAATTAATAAACATAGAGGCGCTGGACGATGCCGCCGAAGCCGCGAAGCTGGCATACGAGGCATATAAGGCGGGCGGCGGGACGTGGCTGGATGTGGAAAGCGCCAATCTGAAGGAGCTGCAGGCCAAAACCACAGCCGCCGAAACCAATACCGAAATACTTTTAAAGCTGGCCTTGCTTGATAATATGTCCGGGAGCGTGAAATAATATGAAAAAGAAAATAATACCGCTTATGATATTGGCCGTTATCGGGTCGATAATATTTTTTAAATTGAAGAACGGCGGGGATTTCCGTTACAGCGGAACCATAGAGGCCACCGAGACCGACCTTTCCGCCCGGATCTCAGGCGTTATAGAATCCTACGGGGCCAGAGAGGGCGATCCGGTTAAAAAAGGCGACGTAATAGCCGGGCTGGACTGCGCGGACCTGCGGCTGGCCGCGGGTATAGCCGCTGAAGACTTTAGCCGCGCCGTTGAACTTTATAAGGGAGGCTCGCTCTCAAAAGAAAATTATGACCGCCTGAAATACAAGCGCGACGACTCCGCGCTCAAGGTGGAATGGTGCTCGATAAAATCTCCGGTCTCCGGCCGGCTGCTTTACTCCTATCGTGAGAAAGGCGAACTGGTGGCGCCCGGTACCAGGCTGGCCACCGTAGCCGATCTTTCCGAGGTCTGGGCCTACATATATGTCCCGCACGATATGCTGGCCCTGCTTAAGCCCGGAATGGAACTGCAGGGTTTTCTGCCGGAAGCCGAAGATAAGAAATTCCCAGGCCGTATTTCTGTTATTTATTCCGAGGCTGAATTCACTCCCAAGAACGTGCAGACGCGCAAGGAGCGCACCCGGCTGGTCTTCGCCGTTAAGGTCAGCTTTCCGAACCCTGACGAAATGCTGAAACCCGGGATGACGATAGAGGTCCGGCTGCCGGAGTGAAAGAAGTGCAAAGTGTAGAGTCTAACGACTGCGCTTATGAATTCATTTTCCATACGCACCAACGACCTTAAGAAGTCATTCGGCGGGACAAACGCGCTGCAGAATGTTTCTTTTGATTTTTCCGCCGGGCTGCTCCACGGGATCATAGGTTCCGACGGGGCCGGCAAGACCACCGCCATGCGCCTGCTTGCCGGGCTGCTTAAGCCCTCGGCTGGCGCCATCCATTACTACAATAACGGCGTGCCTGCCGCTTTCGGCGAGCTGCGGCCAAGTCTGGCCTATATGCCGCAGCAGGCCAGCCTCTACCCTGACCTTTCAATAGACGAACACCTGGAGTTCTTCCGTGAGTTGTACTGCCTGGATCCAGCCTTCTACGCCCGCCGCTCCGCTGAACTGCTTGAGATAACCCGTCTGGGCAAGTTCCGCGAGCGCCGCGCCGGGCAGCTTTCCGGCGGCATGTATAAAAAATTGGGCCTCATGTGCGCGCTCCTGCAGTCGCCGTCCGTCCTGCTGCTTGACGAACCTACCAACGGGGTGGACCCGATAAGTCGCCGGGAATTTTGGGAGATGCTGTATGATCTGGCCGCGGATAAAATACTTATCATAATTTCCACCGCCTATATGGACGAGGCCGAGCGCTGCTCCAGGGTGCACCTGCTTGACCGCGGCCTGCTGCTGGGCGCCGGAGAACCGCGCGCGGTGCTAAAAGAGAATGGCGCCGCTAAGTTCGAGGATATATTTATCAGGCAGGGGGCCGGAAAATGAGCGGCGCATGCATCCTTGAAGTTAAAGGCCTCTCCATAAAGTTCGGAGATTTTACCGCCGTGGATAATGTTTCCTTCTGCGTGGACCGAGGTGAGATATTTGGCTTTCTCGGGGCCAACGGCGCCGGAAAAACTACCACAATACGCATGCTCTGCGGCCTGCTGGCGCCCACTTCGGGCTCTGCGCTGGTCGGCGGGCTGGGCTTTGAAGACGGCGGCCTCGGTATAAAAAAAATAGTCGGCTATATGTCACAGAAGTTCACCCTTTACAACGACCTGACAGTAGGGGAGAACCTGGATTTCGCGGCGGGGCTGCGCAAACTGGAACCAGCGTACGCTAAAAAGCGCCGCAAAGAACTTTTTGAACTCATAGCTTTTAATAAGCCCCTTTCATCAATGGTGTCGTCCCTGCCGGGAGGAATAAAGCAGGAACTGGCTCTGGCCGCGGCCATGCTGCACGATCCTGAGATAATTTTTCTAGACGAGCCTACATCAGGAGTGGCGCCCGCGTCGCGCGCGCGTTTTTGGGCGCTGATACGCAGGATAACCGGCCTCGGCAAAACGGTGATAGTTACAACCCATTATATGGATGAGGCCGAGCAGTGCGGCCGCATCGCCCTTATGCGCGCCGGGCGGCTGATAGCGCTCGGCTCGCCGGAAGAGTTGAAAAAGTCCGCTTTCTCCGGCCCCATGGCAGAACTGGATTTTAAGGGAACTGAGGCGGCCTCGTTTATTTCCGGCCTGGAAAAGGCCCGGGGGTTGCTGGAACTGTCTCCGCACGGTATGCGCTGGCACGCGGCTTTCAAGGACAAGGCCGCCATGGACGCCGCGCTGGCCGCTTTACCGGCCTCCGCTTCGGCCGCGCTGATAAGGCCGTCTTTAGAAGATGTCTTTATCAGGCTGGTTGAAGGGGCAGAGCGATGAAATCTTTCAACATCCATCGAGCTTATTCCATAGCGCGCAAGGAAGTTATGCATATATTGCGCGATCCGTTCACTCTGTCGCTGGCCCTGGGCCTGCCGGTGATGCTGGTCACGTTCTTCGGCTACGCCATAGACTTCGAGGTCAAGGATATCAACCTGGCCGTCTCGGACCGGGATAACGGCCCTTCCTCCCGCAGGCTGAAAGAAATATTTGCAGCTTCAGGCTACTTTCGCCTTGTGGAAACGGGGCAGGCGGGCCCGGTGGAGATGCTGGACTCGAATCGCGCTTCGGCCGCGCTTTTCATCGAGCCTGATTTTTCCAAAAAAATAAAAGGCGGCAGCCGGGTGATGGCGCAGTTCGTTCTGGACGGGAGCGATAATTCAAAAGCGGCGGCGGTAATGGGTTACCTGCCCGGCATCCGGCGCGCGGCTCAAATCAGGATGGCCGCGACGCCGCCGCGGGAACGGCTCTCCGCTGAAACCCGCTTCCTCTACAACCCGGAGTTAAACAGCCGCTGGTTCACGGTGCCCGGTCTTGCCGCGATAATAATAGGCCTCTTGGCCATACTGCTGACCGCGCTGACCGTGGCCCGCGAATGGGAGAACGGTTCAATGGAACTGCTGCTTTCAACTCCCGTGCGTCCGTTTGAGATAATCGCGGGCAAACTGGCCCCCTATGGGATACTGGTGCTGGCCGGAGTTTCTTTTGTGTATCTGGTTTCCAGGCTGGTTTTCGGGGTTCCCTTCGCGGGCAGCCACCTGCTTTTTCTGGCGGCCTGCCTGCTTTTTATCACCGCCGCGCTGTCCCAGGGGCTGCTGATCTCCGTGCTGACGCGCCAGCAGCAGGTGGCGATGCAATTCTCGATGATCAGCGGCCTTCTGCCCTCCATGCTTCTATCCGGCTTTATTTTTCCGGTGGAGAGCATGCCCGCGTTTTTCCAGTACTTGACCATGCTGCTGCCGCCGAGGTGGTTTATGGCGGCGGCGCGCGGTATAACTCTGAAAGGAGCGGATCTGGGCGAACTGGCCGTGCCGTTCCTGGCGCTGGGCCTTCTGAGCGCGGGAATGCTCGCGCTGGCGATCAAAAAATTTAAGACGGATCTTGAATAGACGTGGATCGCAAATCGTAAATAGTGATAAGGTCTGCATATTCCGAAACTATTTCCGTTTTCCGCTTTACGATTTACGAACGATTATGAATATCACTCTCAGAGCTTTTATTAAGAAAGAATTGACGCAGACGCTGCGCGACGGCAAAATGCGCGCGCTGTTGTTCGGCGCGCCCATAATACAGATGACGATATTCGGTCTGGCGCTGACTACTGAAATAAAGAACATTAAGCTCGCGGCCTTTTCACAGCCCGGAGACGCTATGTTTGAACGCGTTACTGAAGGTTTTTACTCCTCAGGCTGGTTTGCCCGAGCGGCCCATGCGGCCGTAGAAGACCCTTTTGAACTTATCGCTTCAGGCCGGGCTGACGCCGTTCTGATAGCGCCGGACGGGGGACTGGCGCGATCGTCCGAGCGCGGCGACGGGAAAATGCAGCTGCTGGTGGACGCTTCGAACGCCACCAAGGCCAGGGCGGTGGAGGCGTACTCTAAGAGTATCATAGCGGCTGCGGCCGTCAGGGAATACGGCGCTTCGGGGGAGCCGGCGATTCAATTCGATGTTCGCGTGCTGTATAATCCGGCCATGGAATCCTCAATGTTCCTCGTGCCAGGAGTTATGGGGATGCTGGTCTGCCTGATAACTATAATACTCACGGCTATGTCGCTGACGCGCGAGCGCGAAATAGGCACTTTTGAGACCATAGTTTCCGCGCCCCTTTCCAATGCCGAGGTTCTGCTTGGAAAGACCGTGCCGTACGTCGTTCTGGGCATTGCTGACGCGGCGCTGGTGGTAGCGGCCGGTTATCTGATATTCGGAGTGCCGGTAAGAGGGCCGCTGTGGCAGCTGGCTCTTGTGGCGCTGGCTTTTGTTATCAACACGGTCAGTATCGGCACGTTTATTTCAACGGTTTCAAAGAATCAGCAGCAGGCCATGCTGGGCGGCTTCATGTTCCTGTTCCCGGCTATACTGATGAGCGGTGTGATGTACCCTGTGGAGAATATGCCCGGGGCCGTGATAGCCGCCGCTTATCTGGACCCGCTGATGTACTTTGTCCGTCTTCTCCGCAATATCATGCTTAAAGGCGGGGATAGTTATGTTTTATGGAGCAATCTGGGCGCGCTTTTATTTATGGCGGCGTTTACGGCCGCATTGGCTTATAAGCGTTTCAGGCAGACACTAAACTAGGATGATTGGAGGACTAGAGGATCGGAAGATTTGGAAGGATGAGATTTCGAATAATAAATATGAAAAAGAATAAAGAGAGGAAAGACGATATATTGGGAAAGGCGCTTAAGGCAAAAGACCTGGTGAAGTACGACAAAGGGGCGGTGGTCAGCCGAACCATAATAGAAAAGAAGACAGGCACGGTGACCATCTTCTCTTTCGATAAGGGCCAGGGTTTGAGCGAGCACACCGCTCCTTTTGACGCGCTGGTGGAAATACTCGACGGCGAGGCCGAGATAACCATCTCAGGCAAGCCAGGCAGGGTAAAGGCCGGCGAATTCATAATAATGCCGGCCAATAAGCCACACGCGCTGAAGGCGGTAACTAAATTCAAGATGGCTCTGGTAATGATCCGGTCTTAGAAAACAGTGGCGAGTGAATAGTGATTAGTGGGTAGTGGTTGGTGAGGGATGCGGCCAGGCGGCACCAGCCACTGTTTTTCCATGATGTAGTATAATGTAAAAAGCGGCTGAGGCCGCCTGATTTTAAGGAGGAGTTCCCATGAAAGCGCTTGTTAAAAAGAACCGCGAGAAAGGTCTTTGGCTTGAAAATGTGCCCATGCCGGTTATAAGCGATACCGAAGTTCTCATCAAAATAAAGCAGACCGCCATCTGCGGCACCGATATTCATATCTACCAATGGGACGAGTGGGCGCAGAAAACTATTCCGGTGCCGATGCACGTGGGGCATGAGTTCGTGGGAGAGATCGCGGAGATGGGGAAAAATGTGCAGGGGCTTTCTCTTGGAGAGCGCGTTTCCGGAGAAGGCCATATTGTCTGCGGCCACTGCCGCAGCTGCCGGGCCGGCCACAGGCATCTTTGCATTAACACCAGAGGCGTGGGGGTTAACCGCCCCGGCTGTTTCGCTGAATATCTGGCCATCCCGGCCGAAAATGTTTTCCCTATACCGGATGGAGTCAGCGACGATGAGGCGTCAATACTTGACCCTCTTGGCAACGCGGTGCACACCGCACTTTCTTTTGACCTGATAGGCGAAGACGTCCTTATCACCGGCGCCGGTCCCATAGGCATAATGGCCGCGGCCATAGCGCAGCATGTGGGGGCGCGGCATGTCGTGATAACCGATGTAAACGAATACCGCATGGAGCTTGCCCGCAAGCTCGGCATAACGAATGTGGTTGACGCGCGCAGGGAAAAACTCAGCGACGTTATGCACCGCCTGAAGATGACCGAAGGCTTCGACGTGGGATTAGAGATGTCCGGCAACGCCCAGGCTTTCAACGATATGATACCCGCGGTCAAGATGGGCGCGAAGATAGCTCTGCTCGGTATCCTGCCGCCTAATACGATGATCCCCTGGAACCAGGTCATATTTAAAGCCCTGTTCCTGAAAGGCATTTATGGCCGCGAGATGTTCGAGACCTGGTACAAAATGTGCGCCATGCTTACCAGCGGGCTCAATATAAAGCCGATAATCACTCATAAGTTTCCGGCGGCGCGGTTCAAAGAAGGGTTTGAGATCATGTCTTCCGGCAACTCCGGCAAGATCATTCTGGACTGGACTAAATAAGCGCGGCAGTGCGGCAGCAAGACAGCGTGACAGCGCCAGCCTCGCGGCTGTGGCTATAATGGAAGTCCGTTCTAAGGGCGTTTATGAAGACATTTAAACTGACCGTGGTTCTGGCTGTGGCCGCGGCTTTGGCCGGTTGCGGAATGATCAAGGAAAAAGTTTCCGGCTATTATCTTTCGAAAGCGCGTGAAACGCTCTCCGCGCCGAGTCCTTCCCAGACCGTCCTGGAGAAAGCTTACGCCGATATCGGCCATAGTCTGGATTACCTCCCGTCTTCACGCCGCGCGCTGGAGGCTTTGGAGCAGTTGACCGAGAAATCCTACAAGGCCGGATTCGCCAGGGGATTGGACCTTGAGATAGCTATTCTCAAGCGCACGCTGCGCAAATCCCCGACCAACTGGCCCGTATACGCGGCGGCCGTAAACGCCTTATCGGCGCGCGGCGACCTATATTCCCTGAACGGACTGGCTTCAAGTCTTTCAACGCTTAACTCCCGCAAAGACAACCCCCAGCCTTACGAGACTTCCATGGCCTTGGCCCTCTGTTACGCCGCTATGGTTCCATGGGTGGAATCGGAAGGTTATCTCTCGCTGAATAAGGACCCTGATGCCCTTATAGAAAAAGCCCACGAATATTCGCGCGTGCGCCGCCGCGCCGAAGAATCGCAGGCTTTGCTTGCCAGCATGGATTCCGCCAATCCGGCGCTGAGAGGAAAAGTCCAGCAGGCCCTGCTCTCTTCCGCGGATGTGGCGCTTGGCGACCTGGCCAAGAGCCGGTCCGAAGCCGCTCGCATTTACGCGTCCGTGGCTAAGATGGACACCGAGCCCGCATTCCTGAAGGCGGTAAGTCTGACGGTACAGGGCAACAACGCCCTTGTTAAAAAAGATTATTCCGGGGCCCGCTCGCTTTATCAGAGCGCCATGCAGAATTATCCCGGCTTTATAGATGCCAGGAAACAGCTGGTGGAGGTTGATTTTCAGGAAGGAGCCGGCATGGTTTTGACGGGTGAAAGCTTGAAGGCCGGCAAGCAGCTGCTTTACACGGCGTACGACGAATCCGACGCCGTGATAGAATCCGCGCTTGAAAGCCCGAGCTGGATGCCGTTCATGACCAGAGATAAATTTCTCGCCGACACATATTCTATCAGGGCCGCCGTTATCTCGGCCGTCAACGCGATAGAAAAAGGCAGGCTTAAGAACAAGGCCAAACTTGAAAAAGAGTTTAAAGAAGCTCTGAACGAAGCCGTGCGCCTGAACCCGCAGGGCAGGCTGGCTAAAGATCTGCTGGAAAGATATACCAAGGAAGGGTTTTAAACGCCAAATTCAGGGTAGAGGGTTCAGGGTGCAGGGTTTAGGGAAGCAATTGTTTCTGTAAACAGTTCACAAACCAGGTTACAACACTGTCAAAATCCGGATAAAAAATGCCTAGCCGCGGATACCGCATATTCTTTTTTTTCCTCTCCGCCGCGCTGTTCCGCGCGATCGCGGCTAACGCCCAGACCAGCGTGGAATTCTCCACTATGGCGGTTAGACCGGTAAAAGAAGAAAGTCCGCTGATGTTGAATGTTACCAAGGACAGCCGCGACGCCCGCGTCGGCCTGGACTATTCCATCCGCTGGGATTTTTCAGACCTCGCCCATCTTAAGCCCAGACTCAGCACGCTCGCGGAAGGTATTTCGGCGGTAAGGAACTGGGATATAACCGAAAACACCAAGGTCAGGTATTACGGTTTTGCCACCAACCCCTGGCGTATCTTTATCGCAAAAGAGAAAGTGAGCGGCGCTCCGGCCCAGAGCGGAACCCCGGCTATAACGGACGGCGGAGAGAAGCCGGAATATGAGAAACATCTGCGGCTCTCTTTTTCTCCGCTGGTGGACGATTTTAAAAGGAACCTGGACGAGAATCTGCGCACACTGCTGCTCCAGAACTCGCTCAGGCCGATAAAGACGGTCGGGCCGCAATGGCAGAGCGTTGGCACTTCCGGTAAAAAAGATTTTTTAAACGATGTCATATCCCTGGACATCTGGGGCGCTCCCGGTCTGGACAGCGCCAAACAGGGACTCAAATACATCAGCAAATAGCATTTGTCAGGCTGCTTTTTTAAAAGTGAAAAGTAGTCTGGTACCTTTTTTTTATGAGTGCGCTATTATGCCTTTGCCGGTGGAGCCGTCTATTCTGATATCCAGCGGTTTTGGCAGCCTTATGTGGCGGACGTATTGCAGGTCGGCCAATACCGGCTGGCTTTGCAGCCAGTCCCAGTCTATGGACCCTTCTTTTTTCTCGGGATTGACGGTGAAGTAGCCGATGCCCAGTGATGTCAGATTGTGGAAGAAGTGTGTGCCGTACGAGGGGTCGGCGGAGAAACTGCCGTAGGAGGCTTCTATTATGACTTTGGAATGGGAGATATGAGCCCACTTCACCGGGACGCCAAGGAACGGATCGCTTGACCCCCATCGGCCGGGACCTATGATCATGCAGAATCTGTTTTCGCTTTTCAGTTTCAGGTTCAACTCTCCTATCTCGGCCGCGATGTCGCGTGTTTTAAGGTTGGTGAAAGTTTCCGGCTTCACGTAGATAAGGTCGGAGATGTCGTTTATATAGCCGTTGCCCAGTGTGGAGCCGCTGGCGCAGATTATCTTTGCTTCGTCAATATCCTCAAATTTAACTTTCTTCACCACGCTTCTTGAAACCATGGGGCGCATCTGCAGGATATTAAACTGTGTTTTGCGGCTTTCAGGGTCGAAGGAGGCGGCGAATTCCAGCTCTATATTGGTGCCCATGGCCTCCCGGCCGAGATCGGACAGGTTTTTGAGTATCTCGGAAAGAGGTATTTGCTCGTTCTTAAGTATGGGAGCGAAAGTCACCAGGCGCGCGCCCGGCTGGGCGATTGAGTCCGACATGACGTCGTTTTCCACAGAGTAGGACGAAGCGACCAGCTCCAGCGTGCCATCCGCCTCCGCAGCCGCTATCTCCACCGGCTTCAGATCTGGCTCTTTATCGTAGGCCAGCGGCTTTATTTCCGTGCCTGAAACATCCAGCGTGATGAAGCTCTTCTGGGAATTGATGAAAAAGTCTTCCGTGGTTGAGAATTGATGCAGGTTGCGCGGGTGGCTGGGGGAAAAGCGCAGGACGGTGAGCCCCTCCACGATTGTTTTGCCAAGGCCCATGGCTATGTGGGCTATGGGGTCTTCGCTGGCAAGCGGCGGCACGGGGTAATAATTGTAGGACTGGACCACTCCCGAGAACACCGGGTAGAAGCGCTCGCCGCCGGCGTAGGAGCGGCCAACGACTTTCTGTATGACCACCGCCATCTTTTCCTCGTCGGGCAGATGGGGCGTCAGTTTGCGGTATGCTTTGGCCTCGGTGGAAAAAGTTGAAGCGTAAATAAATTTCACCGCTTTTTCCAGCTCTTTCAGCCGCAGTTCCGGGTCGGGATTATTGTTTGCCAGCATGTAGGTTTTGTAGACGCCGGCGAAAGGCTGGGTTTTTGAATCCTCAAGCAGCGAGGACGACCGCACGGCCAGGGGGCCTTCCAGTTTTTCCACTATTGCGCGCAGGTCGTGGCGCACATAATCCGGCAGCCTGGCCTTCAGGAAAATGTCCGCAATGCGCTCGCCCGGATAGTTTTCATTTATTACGGCGTCCAGATTATTCTGCTCAAGAAAAAAATCAAAGACATCGGTAGCCAGCACTATTGTGTTGGGCACTGTTATTTCCACTCCGGGAAATCGCTCCGCGATATCGCTCTTGCTCAGCAGGAAGTCCACGAAAGCCAGGCCGCGGGCCTTGCCGCCTATAGAGCCGGAGCCTATTTTGACGAAAGGGGTGGTGTTGTCGAACAGTTTCCGGTCGAACTTCAGCACGGTGCCCAGCTGGGTTTTATAGATGAACTGGTAAAGGGTTTCTATCAGGTATTTGCGCAGGCCCTCGGAGTCCTTGAATTCCGAGATCCTCTTGGGGCGGATATTGTAGGCGGTTTCAAATTCCGTTCTGGCGAACAGCCACTTTGAAAAATGGTTGCGGCTCGCGTGGTAGAGGATGGATTCTATCGGCACGGTCTTTAAAAGCTTAAGCATGGTGTGCAGATCCGCGGCCCGCGCCAGCTCGAAGCCGTTCTTGTCGGTAAAGACGAAGTCGCCAAAGCCGAAGTATCTGACGATGAAGTTGCGCAGCTGTTTTGAAAGATCGGACGCCGCCTTGTTCATGAACGAGGCGCCCAGGCTCTGGGCCCTCTGCGCGAACCGGCTGTCGGAGGACTGCAGCAGTACCGGCATATCCGGGTTTTCCGCTTTTATTTTTTTTGAAAGGAGCAGACCGGCTTCCGGCTCGCATTTTCCGGCCATGGGATATTCGATGTCGCTTATGACGCCAAGCAGGTTCGCCTTGTATTTTGAGTAGATCTCCCAGGCTTTGTCGAAATTATTGCAGAACAGGATCTTGGGCCGTGCTTTCAGGCGCAGCATTTTCTTTGAGGGGTTAAGTTCCTCGGCCATGACTATCTGAGTCTGTTTCATCAGTTCGGAGTAGATGATGGGCAGGTAAGAGGAGTAGAATTTTATGTTGTCCTCTATCAGCAGGACAGCCTGTACACCCACTTCAGAGTCGCGCGCAAAATTCATTTCGTCTTCCAGCAGGTTGATGATGGCTGAGAATATTCGCGTGTCACCGTTCCACAAAAAGATCCCGTTTACCTGAGCCCGGGTCAGCTCCGAGATGTTAAGGACGTCCTGCATATTGAAAGAGAGAAGCACTATAGGCAGGCCCGGGGTGGTTTTCTTCAGGCCGGCGACGAAATTATCCATATCGGTGTCGCCTATCTGTACCATCGCGATGACCAGATCGAACGAACCTTTTTGAAGGCGCTCGATGGCCTGGCCGGCGGTGGATACGCGGGTGATCTTGGGGGCGGCGTGGAGCGTTGTGTCCAGAAGTTCGCTAAATAGGGCTTCGTTAAGGCGTTCGTCATCGGCCAGCAGAAAGGAATCGTAAAGGGAGGCCACCATCAGGATGTTCTTTATCCTGTGGGGCATAAGTTTCTCAAAGCCGCCGAACTCGGTTTCATAATCCGCGATGCGGGGTGTCAGCATGGCTATATTATACAAAAGCGGCGTCCGCGCTATTGTTGCAAGCAAGTTAAAATGTCATGGTTTAAGTTTTTTAGAAATGTCATGATGGCTGACTGCTTAATACTGGCTGTTGCACCGTTTTTTTTTGCGGGAATAAACCTCCTCCATGGATGGTCTTTCCCCGGGACGCTTGTCCCGGTGGCGTTTCCA
>CAIPTO010000010.1 GCA_903867985.1 uncultured Elusimicrobia bacterium
GCCAGCCAGGAGCTGGGCGTGGTCGTCTCACGCGTCTACCGCTCGGGGCGGATGGAAGTCGCTCACGACGACACCGTCATACGGACCGGGGACGTTATCCTGGCCGTGGGCAAGACAGCGAGCGTTAAAAGCTTTATGATCGTGGTCGGTTCTCCCAGCGATATGGACCTTAAAAAATTGCCCAGCCGCATAGTGCATTCGCGCGTCATTGTAACCCACAAGGACGTCATAGGCAGGACCTTGGACGAGATACAGCTTGAATCTCAGTACAATGTGATCGCGACCCGCGTGGCAAGGGCGGATCTTGAGTTCATAGTCTCCGACAACTATGTTCTGCAGTTCGCCGACAATCTGGTCATCGTGGGCGAGGAATCCAGCGTAGAGAAGGCCGCGGCCCGGCTTGGTAATTCCCCAAAAGACCTGAACCACCCCCAGCTTATCCCCGCGTTCATAGGCATAGGCCTGGGCGTCATCCTGGGATCGATCCCTTTTACTATACCCGGCCTCTCCACGCCCGTAAAACTGGGGCTTGCCGGCGGGCCGCTTATCATGGCTATTATTTTGAGTTATGTTCAGACCATCGGCCCGCTTAACTGGTATATGCCGCCGGCCGGCAATCTGATGCTCAGAGAATTGGGGATAGTGCTGTTCCTGGCTTGCGTCGGCCTTAAGGCCGGCGGGAAGTTTATGGAAACGCTGGTGACGGGCAACGGCGTTACTATTATGCTCCTTTCCTTTATTATCACGGTTGTGCCGATAATCACAGTCGGTGTTTTCGCCAAATTTAAATATAAACTGAACTATATGGCCCTGTGCGGCGTACTGGCGGGCTCGATGACCGATCCGCCCGCTCTGGCTTTTGCCAATTCCATGGCCGGTTCCAATATGCCAGCCATGTCCTACGCCACCGTCTATCCGCTGGTAATGATCATGCGCGTGATCTCCGCGCAGATCCTGGTGTTGATCTTTATGAGGTGAAGCCGGTTGTTCGGGCGGTTGACCGGGACGCTGTACCGGGCGGGCCTGAGGAATTGCAATTTTGGCGTCAGAAAAGCAGTTCTTCTTTTACCTCAGACGGTCAGCCGGTTTTCAATAATCCATTTCGTGAACGGGAAACTGCCTGTAAAGGCGGGGCTGACGGCATTGAGGATATGTGTGCTGGACCTGTCCCCCTCCCACGAAATCCTGAACCAGTTCCATGGTTTTTGTATTCAGCAACTGCGCCCGTATCCCGGGCCTGCTCCACTCGTTGAAACCGGCGGCGTCTATCTCACGCGCCAATTTTAAGCCGAGTCCCACAAAAAAGGGTTTATAATATTTCCTTATCTCTTCCCAGGCCAGGCTTCTGAAGCCAAAAGAGTTGGTCAGAAAAAGCATGGTTTCATAGGCCGCGGTCTCCATCGCTTCAGCCGGGCTGAAATTGTCAAAGCCCTTGTAATTCTCGCGCCAGAGAGCCGGGATCGCGGTCGGCCCGAGCTTTACATGGCCGTCCACGGTAACCGTGTAATGGACGCCCAGGAATGGGTTTTTAGGATTTGGAACCGGATATACGTTCACTTTCAGCGGCGGCTTGACGCCGGAATATTTAAGGTATATTCCTTTAAACGGAATTATGACGTAATCCTTTGAGAACCCGAAATCCCCGGCGATCTTGTCGGCGTAAAGTCCGGCGGCGTTTATCAGGTGACCGAACCGGATAAGGCGGCCCTTGGTGGTTTCAACAGCGTTTTCCCCCGCTATTTTTTTGTATCCTTCAGCGAACGATATCTCTGTTCCGGTTTTTAAAAGCTGATCTTTAAGATGAGCGCATATTTCAAGCGGGTCGATGGTCGCGGTCGTCGGGGAATAAAGCGCTTTTTGGAAGGTCTTGGCGTTAGGTTCTATTCCCGCCAGTTCCCCTTCGGTTATCAGGCGCACATCCACGCCGTTGGCCAAGCCGCGCTTTTCAAGTTCGTGTAAGGCCCGCAACTCCGTTGCATCGCCGGCGACGACTACCTTGCCGCATTCGTTGACGGCCAAATTGTTATCCCGGCAGTATTTTTTAAGCGCGATATTGCCGTCGCGGGTGAACCGGGCTTTTAGTGAATTTGAGGTGTAATAAAACCCCGCGTGCAGAACTCCGCTGTTCCGGCCGCTGCCGTGCAGGGCGACATCGGGTTCCTTTTCAAGCATGAGAATCTTTTTGCCGGGCGCTTTTTCCTTAAGCTGTCTGGCAAGCGTAAGCCCTATTATCCCCGCGCCTATTATTAGAAAGTCTGTTTTGCCAGATTGCATCATTTTATCGCGCCGCGGCTTTGTAGTATTAGTCAGATCAAGTGGCGTGTTGCGCCGGTTCCGCCTTCAGGTTTTTTGCCGATCTGTTCTTCCAGTCGGGTCCTTTCGTATATTTTTTTGTAGAGGCCGTTCAAGGCCATCAGATCCGCGTGGGCGCCCTTTTCTGCCAGGCAGCCCTCATCCATGGCTAATATAAGATCCGCGTGTTCTATGGTTTTAATCCTGTGGGTCACTATAAGGCAAATGGCGTCCGGAAGCTCTTCTCTGAAAGCCTTCCAAAAATTCTCTTCGGTCTGCGCGTCCATGGCGCTTGTTGCATCGTCGAACAGGACGACATCAGGGCGGGTAAGTATGGCCCTCGCTATGGCAACGCGCTGCTTCTGGCCGCCGGACAGGGCCACCCCCCGCGTTCCGACAAAAGTGTCCACCCCTTTAGGGAACCTGTTCATATCGTGCTTAAGCTGCGACACCCGCACAGCTCTTTCAACCGCGTCCCCGGGAAGGTTCCCGCGGCCGAGAGTAATATTGTTAAACACTGTATCGGTCAATATGAAGGGGTCCTGGGTAACCAGCCCCATGCGAGAGCGCAGCTCTTCCGGCAGGAAATTCCGCACGGGCGTTCCATTGATGAGGATCTCGCCGGATGAAAATTCTGAAAGCCGGGCCAGGAGTGAGATGAGACTGCTTTTGCCGGAGCCTATTTTCCCCACAACCGCCACCAGCTGCCCCCGCCGAGTGTCAAAAGTTATCTTGTTCAGGAGCGTGACCTCATCCTTGTCCGTTTTTACGCAGACGCCCGAAACCCGTATTGTTTCTATGGCGGCCGGAGATGGAAGCGGGTTTTGCGGCCTTATTATCCCGCTTTTAACATGGAGCAGTTCATCTATGCGTTTTATGGACGCGCCGGCCCTCGTCCCCGCCACGAAAAACTGGCTTATATCCATAAGCGGCATCATTATCATGCCGGAGTAAAAGTAAAACGCTATCAAGTCTCCCAGCGTGGCGCTGCCCTTTATCACCATCAGGCCCCCGGCCAGGTAAAGTATGGCCACCGACACGAAATTAGCGTAATGGAAAAAGTAAGAGAAGATTATATCCATACGGGAAGATGCAATTTCGGCTTCCTTCTGCGCCTCGGCCCTGTCGGAGAAAAAAGCGCTCTGGGCGGCTTCCTTGGCGTTGGCTTTTATCAGCTTTACGCCTGTGAAGCAGGTTTCGAGGAAATCGTAAATAAAGGTTATGCTTTTTTGCAGCGCGTCGTAACGCTGGTGCAGTTTTTTTCCGGTTTTTATGGAAGCCGCAAGTATAAAAGGCGCGGGCAGGAGCAGCCAAAAACTGAGCCA
>CAIPTO010000011.1 GCA_903867985.1 uncultured Elusimicrobia bacterium
ACAAGCGTCCCGGGGAAAGACCATCCATGGAGGAGGTTTATTCCCGCAAAAAAAACGGTGCAACAGCCAGTATTAAGCAGTCAGCCATCATGACATTTCTAAAAAACTTAAACCATGACATTTTAACTTGCTTGCAACATCAAGACAGTGCGGCGGCAAGACAGCTAGACAGCGCGGCAGGGTAACTCCTACACTTCTTTTTTTAGTCCCGGCCGGCCTCGTGTACCTGTATGTAGCGCCTGAAGATTATAAGTCCGAGCGGCGCGATTAGCGCCATAATGCCCACGATCAGCCAGATTGTCTGCGAATTTCGCGGTCCCACGGCCGGGCAGTAGCGGGCCAGCAGGAAGCCGGAGATCGTCCCCACGAAGAACTTTGCCACAAAATAGGGCAGCATAGAAAGGGCCAGGTAGGAGCCTTCCTGTCCTTTTGGGGCTATAGCGGCCGGGTATTCGTATAGCCGCGGAGAATAAAACGCCTCGCCTATGGAGTACAGAACCACGCACAGCACTATTGCCACATAGAGGGGGTGTACCGGGCCGGCAAGGCCAAGCCAGGTATGGCCGATCAGGTTCCCCAGATGTCCGCCGGCCAATCCCTGGAAAAGCGATGGGGGCACTGCCATAAAAAATACGGATAGCGCGGTTATGGTCGTGCCGATGATAACGGTTTTATAAGCCGAGAACCTTTGCGTCAGCGCGCCCACCACCGGAGCCAGGAATACGACAATCACGGCGTTAAGCAGGCCGAAGATATGGCCTATCGGCGCGCCTTCGCCCAGCTCGCGTATGGCGAACTTCGGGAAAGTGTAATACATGTGGTAGAGAATAAGTTTCACGAATACCACGAAGCCGAAAAAGGCCAAAAAACGGTAGAACGTGGGCTGGGTCCAGAGGCTGGAGAATATCCGTCCCCACTCTTTAAGCGCGTCGCGGCAGGAGAGAAAGAAAGCGCTCAGGAAGTTCGCCTCCGGGTATCTGGGCGTATCGGGAACAATTTTCACCCCCTCGTCCGTGGCTTCAACGCCTGCGCGCAAACCGAAGTAGGTTATCAGCAGATTGGGGATAGTGAATAGAAGGCCCAGCAGGATTATGGTCTGGTAGGTGCTTATTTGTATGCCGATAACCGGTACGGAGTAGTGACCGTATTCGCCGAGGCCGGAGCGCACCCTGTCGAAGGTCCAGGCGGCCACCGCGAAGCCTACATTCATCATGGAATAATAAATTGAGAAGGCGATGGAGCGCTGCCTCGTTGTGGAGAAGCGCTTTACCGCGGCCACCATTACCGGCGTCTGCAGCGCCTCTCCCAGGGCTAGAGGCAGCAGGCCCAGAGGCAGGGCTATCCAAGGCGCGGAGAAGAAAGACATCGTGAAACGGGCGATTACGCAGAGGCCGAAGCCGGCGAGCAGCGACTTCCGTATCCCTATCGCGTCAACCAGGGATCCCACCATCACTGTGAAAATAGTAAGTACCGAAGACCAGCTGGCTATCACGATGCCGGCGTTCTGGTCGCTTAGTCCCACGTCGGAGGACAGCCATAGACCGAGCGTGGAAGTGCCTACGAGCGCGTAGGCGGTTATGGTAAGGATCTTGGTTCCGAAGATCAGCCAAAGTTCGCGTACAGCTCCTTTTAAAACCATGAATTTGCCGATAAAGGATTCGTCTTTTGCTTCGGTCATATAATGTCCTCCAAAATACAATTCAGGGTAAGGGGTATAGGGTTCAGGGTTTAGGGATGGCGTTTCATTATAACTCTACCCTCCACCCTATCCCCTATTTTCTTTTTATACCGGGTTTCGTTTTTTCTTTTTGGCCAGCATGTATAACCATAAGGCCAGAGCCAGGTAGAGAGTTGTTGAGAGGCCCGCTTCAAAACCGAAATTCCCCTCCGCCGGATGACGCAGCGTAAGCGTCTTGTCCAAACCTACTACGGTCAGCAGCGCCAGCAGTATGCCGGTCAGCGCGTCGCCGGCTATAAGGCCGGATGAGAAAAGGGAGCCGGGGTCGTGTTCCTCTTCCGGGGCGCCGCCTTTGTGTCGGGTTACAAGCCAGGAGATAAGTCCTCCCAATAGTATCATGGGCCAGTTGGTTATAGGCAGATACAGGCCGATAGCGAAAGCCAGGGCCGAGATGCCGCAGAACTCACAAATGAGGCCTATAGCGCCGCCAAGGCACAAGAGCAGCCAGGGCAGGTTGCCGCCGGTCGCCCCCTCCACCAGATTAGCCATCAGCTGGGCCTGCGGAGCTTCAAGCGGATTCGGATGGGCCGCGGTAGGTGCGCCGAAACCGAAGGCGGCGTACAGGACGAGCAGAATGAATCCTGAGCGCACAGCTGACACCAGCGTGCCGGAAATCTGCGCTACCTGTACCTTCCAGGGCGTGGCGCCTATCAGCGCCGCGGTTTTCAGGTCCTGGGACAGGTCACCCGAGAGAGAGATGGCGATGCAGATGACAGCACCAGCCATAATGGCCGCGATCCTGGTCGCGGCCGGGTCCTTGCCCAGAAACACGAACAGCAGCGTCACCGACAGCAGCGCGGTTATGGTCATGCCGGAGACGGGTTGGTTGGTGGTGCCGATAAGTCCCACCATGCGGGCGCTGACCGCCACAAAAAACATGCAGAAGATTATAACGATAATCGCTTCCCAGAAAGTCAGATCGAATACCGGGAGCAGCCACAGGAGCAGGAACATTGATATTACGCCCGCTATCACCATGCCGAGCGGCATATCCTGCTCGATGCGCAGGAATTTGTGGCACACTTTGGCCGCCCCCCGTGATATCGCCCAGAAACTGAATCCCAATATTATCGCGCCGGCCGATCCCGCGACGAAAACTCTTGTAACAATTCCGGCTAGGAGTCTCAGCGCCGCGTCCCAGGAGTCGGGGCCCAGCGACCAGGGGATTTCAAAAGCGAAAATACCTATGATGGCGCCCAGAGCGCCGCCCGCGTAAATCAGGGCGCGGCTTTCATAATCCTTGTCGGTCTTCTTCTGCGCGCCTTCCACATACTCCGCCTTCACGGTCACGGCCCTTACGGTCTGGCTTATGGAGGAGACGATATCCGGCAGTGAGCGGATCACACTGATGAGGCCGCCGAAAGCCACGCCGCCCGCGCCGATGTATCTTACGTAGTTAACCCGCAGGTCCGAGGTGGTCATATCCATTATCGGCACAAGGCCGGGGGCGATGATGTTGGCTCCGCCGAAGGCGTCTATCATGGGGATGATGACCCAGTAACCGAACATGCCGCCTGCGAACATTACAGCGGAGATGCGAATACCCACCAGGTAACCGACACCAAGGAATAAAGGCGAGATCTCGTAGCCGAAACCGGCTTTATGGAGCTTGGGAAAAGTGAACATCACGGTGTCCTTAAACAGCTGGAAGCCTGACATCAGGAACTTGAAAACGCCGCCGGTGAGGATTCCCAGGAAGACCGGCTTTGCCGAAGCCCCGCCTTTGTCCCCGGCGATAAGCACCTTGGCGCAGGCGCTGCCCTCGGGGAACGGCAGATTCTTATGCTCTTTGACCATCAGGGAGTGGCGCAGCGGGATCATCATCAAGAGGCCCAGGATGCCGCCGGTCAGGCCCAGCAGGAACACTGTGGAGTTTGAGATCTTGCCGCCCATAAAAATGAGCGCCGGCACGGTGAAGATGATGGCCGCGGCCAGTGACTCGCCGGTAGAGGCGAAGGCGTGCACGATGTTGTTCTCCAGGATGGTTCCCTGCCTGTTGAAGAATCTGGGCAGGATATACTTCAAGGTGGCCATGGAGATTATGGCTGAGGGGATGGAGGCTGAGACCGTCATGCCAATTTTCAGGCCCAGGTAAGCGTTGGCTGCGTTGAAAATCAGTGAAAGAATAAATCCCAGCACCACCGCCTGCACGGTGAATTCCGGGATGGCAGAGCCTGAATCGATATAAGGCTTGAAATTATAATCAGATTTTTTTTCGGTCATAAATTGTGAATTTAAAACCTGGCGGAGCTTACTATTCTCACGGCCAGGCGGGCGCAATTAAAAAAATCTTTGAGGTCCAGGTATTCTCCGGTGGTGTGAACTTCTCTCATGCCGGTGGCGAGTATCGGCGCTTCGATGCCGTGGCCGCACATTATATTGGCGTCGGTGCCGCCGCCTGAGGCGAAGGTTTTCATCTTAATGCCCATATCCTTCATTCCTGCCGCGATAAGCGGCAGTACCGGGTTGCTCCGGCCGATAGCCAATCCGGGAAATTTGCGCTCAACAAGAAACTCGTAACTGGGCTTCAGTGTTTTGCCTTTTACCCTGATAAACGCCTTGCGCACGGCTTTTTTAAAGCAGTCCTCCATATGTGAGGTCTGTTTTACTAGTTTTAAAAGGTTGTGGCTGCGGACCTCGCCCTTCATCTCAACCAGAGACGGGATGATGTTGATGGCGTTGCCGCCGCTTATAAAACCTATATTCGCGGTGGTCTGGTAATCTATTCGTCCGAGTTTCATGCCCGCTATGGCTTTTGAAACCACTTCTATGGCCGAGATACCCCGCTCTGGCGCGACGCCTGAATGGGCGGCTATTCCGTAGACGCGAATATCCATCCTGTTGGAGGCCGGCGCTTCAGTGATGACGCACTCCAGCGAGCGCTCATTGTCTAAAATCAAGCCATAGCGCGCTTGTATCTTGGAGTAATCCAGATATTTCGCGCCCAGCAGCGCCATCTCCTCGCTTATGGTGAAGACCACCTCTATGGGCGGGTGCGGGATATTATTGTCCTGCAGCATTTTTATGGTTTCAAGTATTATGGCGATTCCGGACTTGCAGTCGGCGCCCAGTATAGTTGAGCCGTCGGAGGTCACGCGGTCGGGGTGGATCACCGGTTTTACTTTCCCGGCCGGGCCGACTGTATCCATGTGGGCGGATAAAAGGAATGGGGCGCTGTCCGTCGTGCCTTTGAATCTGGCAATAAGATTGCCGGTGTTGCCGCCGATCTTTTCCCCGGCATTGTCATGGTGAACTTCCGCGCCCAGAGTTTTAAGCGAGCGGTCAAGGTAGCGGGCGACGCCGGCTTCCTGCCCGGAGAGAGAGCTTATCTTGGCCAGTTCCACGAAGGTCTGGACCATGCGCTTTTCATTTATCTCAAAATCCATTAAGGTCTATTATTTAAATTTTTTAAATGAATAACAATAGCTTAGATGTAAAGCAGGTTAGACGCAAAGCGATCCGGCGACCGTAAGATGCAGGGCCACTTAGCAGTTTAGAAGTAAAGCGATACAGCAATTTAGCTGGATTGCTTTGCATCCAGATTGCTTTGCCTCTAGACGGGCTTTGCCTCTAAAAGGTTGTGGAATGATATAATTCTTCCCATGACCTTAAAGAAAAAAAATTCTGGTTCAATATTGGTCCTCGCGCTCCTCCTGAGCGCCTGCGGCGGAAATAATCTGGCTTCACCGGTAAGCCGCATTCTGCATAAGTTCCAAAAGCCGGCCTATGTCAGCTCAGAAGTTTTTAAATCAGCCCAATTCCCCCCGCCCCCGGCCAACGGTTCTGCGGAGCAAAAAGCTGACATCGCGGCAGTTCTGGAGCTGCAGCAAAAAAGGACTGAAGCCGATTGTGCCAGAGCCCTAGCCACGGCCAACGCTAATTATGATTTTTTTTGGGGCGATAAAAACCCCTTCCCCGCCCCGCTGCCGGATAAGGTAAAGGATTTTTTCAGGCGCCTTGATTATGACGCCGGCGAATCCGTGAACGTTATGAAAAACAAATTTGAGCGGCCCCGGCCATACATCGCCTACAAGGAAGCCGAGCCGTGTATCAAAAAGAGCGGCGGCTATTCCTATCCCAGCGGCCACTCCTCCTACTCCAGGATCTTCGCGAACGTGCTGGGCGATATAATCCCCTCGCGTAAGGAAGAATTCATCAGAAAGGCGGATGGGATAGCGGCTGACCGGGTTCTCGGCGGAGTGCATTATCCGACCGATGTGGCCGCCGGTAAAATTTTCGGAGACGAATTTCACGCCCAGCTCCTGAAAAGCCCCGCCTATGTTCAGGATATAGAGAAAATGAAGGCTCTTCTGTTGCGATGATATTCTGATGCAACCAAAATCGGGCCCAGCGCAGCCGGATAAATCATAAACAAACCGGATAGTTCTTAAGCGCTCCGATCGTTAAAATGAATCCGCACTGCCGTGCCGTCCTAAGTTACTCTTTCTTTGGGATGAAACAGACAATATCGCTGCGGCTATCTTTGCCGCTCAGGTGTCGGCAGAAAAGTTGCTGCATTTTTTGCACATGTCCAGAGTATAGCGGCCCGATAACGCCGCTTTGCGAAGCGGCCTGCTGTGGGCCATTATTTCGGAAAGCGATTCTTTTGTGAGATCTCCGAGGTTGGTGGTTTTTAACGCGTCTTGACAGCAAAGATGTACGATTCCGTTGTATCCTATTATTGGTTGTGCCGCCTGTGAACATCCTCCAAGGAGATGCTTTGACAACCATCGCAGAACCTTGCTGAAGGGCTGCTGGTTTACCTTAACCAGACCGCCGCGGTTTAACAAGTGCAATTCTTTCGCCTGCTGAAAGCGCACCTTCGGAAAAGCCGCGAAACGCGCGGCCGCATCCGGCCGGTTGTCATGATCCGTGACTACGATATAATCAACTCCGGCCCGATCCAGGCTTTCATACACGGCTGCGGTCAGCAGATCACCATTAGTGTATACGCGATGCAAGGCTTGGGGAAGTTTGGCTTTTGCGCGGCTTATGAACCAAGGCAGACGGGTGTCCAGCAGCGGTTCGCCATAAAATGCGTATTCAACTACGCCCGAAAAGTCCATATCACATAAATCGTCAATGACCTTGTCAAACAATTCTTCAGACATTTTCCCGGAGCGCGGAGGCATGGAGGATACGGGGCAATAACTGCATTTGCGATTGCAGGGTTCCATCAACTCAAAGGACACTCCGCGTAAAAACGTCCAGTCGTCGTGTTTTAACCAACCAATACATCTGGAATAGCAAGTGTATGCGAAAGCAAACCATTCTTGATCCAATTTCATGATGGACATTATTCTCAACCCTATACGCTTGATATCCATTATCTTATCTCCAAATTCAGTTTGATGTCAGAAAGTGCCGGGATAGCCGCAGGTATCTATGAGAGATTTTAACATTTTGAGAAGCGCCTTAGAACATCAGCGGGGTGTGAGCTTTTTTATTATATTTGCGGCGCGCGGGAATTGTTTCAGAAGTTTTTCCTGAACGGCGAGTTCAAAGTCGGAAAAATCAAAGCCCGGGGCCACGGTGCAGCCCGCGAACGAGAAGCCGCTGCCCGGTTCCGTATATGCCCCGAACCAGCATCCGGCCGGAACCACATGCTGGAACTTATGCCCGGCCTTTATGTCAGGCCCGAGCGTAGAATACTCAGTTCTTCCGTCGGGCAATATCTGCGCCAAAGTAAGCGGTCCGCCCAGGTAAAAATGCCACACCTCGTCGGACTTTATCCGGTGCAGCGCGGATTTACTCCCTTCAGGCAGAAGGAAATATATGGCTGTCGAGCAGTTGCGCGCGCCGCCAAAGGCGCTTCCCAGCGCGCCCGCGGGTATCGTTTTGCCGGATCGGTAACTCTCCCTGAAATAACCGCCCTCCGGATGCGGCTTCAGCTTATAGAGCCGTATTAATTCCGTTATCGCGCCGGTATCAGATTTTTTCATTTCGCGCCGTATCCCGCGTGTCCAGCATTATCGTTACAGGACCATCGTTGATTATCTCTACTGTCATGTCCGCGGCGAAGACGCCGGTTTTTACTTTTATCCCTTTGGCGGCGAGGCAGCTGACGAAATACTCGTAGAGCCTGTTGGCTTCCGGGGGTTTGGCGGCAGCGGTGAAATCGGGGCGTCGGCCTTTGGCGGCGTCGGCGTAGAGCGTGAATTGAGAGACCACCAGGGCCTCGCCTTTTACATCAAGGAGAGAATGATCAAATTTACCTTCAGAGTTGGAAAAAATACGCAGGTTTGCCGTTTTGTCGGCTAAAAATTCCGCATCTTTTTCCGCGTCACCTTCCCCCACCCCGAGAAATATTGCGTAGCCTGGGCCGGTGTTGCTGTGTGTCGCGCCGGCTATTTCCACGGCGGCTCGTTTAACTCTTTGTATCAGTGCTCGCATTGTCCAATTATAATTAATTTCCGCTGATCATTGCAGCATTATCGGCATTAGCGGACGGTTAACCGGTTTTTTGAGCTGTTTTTGGCCAGGGGAACTATTATATTATAGGATTGAAAAGTGGTTTTTCTAGTATAATATTTCAGGACTCAGGCCGCTGTATTACGCCCGTGCCTTCTATAAGGAGAACATTTTATGGTAACAGGACTTGTTTTAGTGAAACTTATGCCCGGCAAGGAAAAACAGACCCTGGCCAAACTGAGGACTCTTAAAAGCGTTATACACATGTCGGCTGTGTTCGGCCGCTGGGATCTGGTCCTGGATATGGAAACTGACGATCTGCCCACGCTTTCCAATTTTGTAGTGCAGGAAGTCCGGTCCATACCCGGAGTTTTATCCACTGAAACTTTAGTCACGACTTCGTTGTAGTGGAGCGTAAGTCGTAAATAGTCAATTGCGAATCGTAAATAGTGGATAGTTAATACGAGATCTTGAATCTTGCCCCTTATGTTTAAGTTCCTGGTTATTCTTTTAATGAGCGCCGCGCCGGCCGGCGCGCAGGTGTATCTTGGGGCCGGGCTGAGCCCCGATTCTTTAACGAAAGCCAAAGAGGTAAAGTTGAGCCAGGGGAGTGAAGACGCTTTCGCCGAGGCTTTTGTGCTGGAGAATTCCACAGCCTCTCTTTACGCGGTTTTTGAATCCACCGCTCCGGCCCGAGCCGCCGCTTCCTGCATGCGCAACGGCATATACCGGCAGGAACTTCTGATATTATACGCCATAGCTCGGGATTCAAAGACCACTTTTACGGCCCTTTCCGGGCAGCGCGAAAAAGGAGTCAGTTTGAGGGAGATAGCCAGAGAGAACAAGGCCGATCTTATCAAGATCTTCGTTGAGACCGAAGATCTCCAGAAAAGAATAGATGTCAGGACCGCTTTTATGAATGTTTCCGCTTTGACCGATGCAGGGCTTTCCACGCCGACGGTTTCCACAAATTCATATGAAAATAAATAAAATTCTGGTTTTATCGCTGTTGCTTTCAGCCGGCCTGGCCGCTTTTGTGCAAGTATTGGCGGGCGCTTTTGAAATACCTAAAGGAGCAGTTGACGCGGTGCTTCGTCTGCCGGACGGTTTCAGCGTGAAAGTTGAGCTGGCTCTGACTCCAGAGGCGCAGGAAAAAGGTTTG
This sequence comes from uncultured Elusimicrobia bacterium, assembly GCA_903867985.1. Lineage (GTDB taxonomy): Bacteria > Elusimicrobiota > Elusimicrobia > Elusimicrobiales > UBA9959 > YA12-FULL-51-18. The sequence goes on from CAIPTO010000011.1 coordinate 9,312, forward strand.
ATGTTCCGAAATGAACTGGCCGGGGACCGGGGAATGTTGTTCGTTTTCACGGAAGGAAGCGAGAAAAATTTTTGGATGAAAAATACTTTTGTGGAGCTGGATATCATCTTTTTGGATAAAGAACTTAAGGTGGTGAAAGCGTTCCACCGTGTTGCTCCTTCTAAACCGGGGCAGAGCGATTTTGATGTCGCGAGGGTGGGCGCTCCGGCCTTTTATGTACTGGAAATTTCCGGGGGAGCGGCCCGTAAGCACGGTCTGAAGCCAGGCGCGAGTCTGAAGATAAGTTTCCCCCCGCATAAAAAAAAGTAGAATTAAGCCTGTTGGAAGGCCGGTGAAAATGGGAATCTGGACAAACGCTTTTAAACTGCCGGGGCATAGAGAAGTCACTGAGGAGGAGAAAACGCTTCTCAGTAGTATGGCCCTTAAAGTCAATAAGCGCGCAATGGGCCATGTAACAGCTCTGGCCATTGAAAGTACGCGCCCGCTGCATAACCTCGGTTCACAAGCGCTCATTTTCCTGACCCCCATGATCAGCGCTCTCTTCAGCAGGGAAGAGACGGATAAATTCGTGAAACTGCTTGAGAATCCCAAAGCGATTACGTTCTTCATAGATGAGCTGGCCGCGGGCGACGGCAAACCTGCAAAAAAAAGTGTTTAAGGAGCCTGATAATGTCACAAAAAGACCTCGAGATAATAATCGCTACCGATTGCGGCAGCACCACTACCAAAGCCATCCTGATAGAAAAGAAAGGCGACACTTACCGCCAGACCTTTCGCGGCGAAGCTCCCACCACCGTGGAAGCCCCTTTTGAAGATGTTACCAAAGGCGTGCTTAACGCCATTACCGAAGTCGAAGAGCTTTCCGGACGCAAGATCCTGGACGGAGAACATATAATCACGCCAAATAACGGGAATACCGGGGCCGACATCTACGTCTCCACCTCCTCAGCCGGCGGCGGCCTGCAAATGATGGTGGCCGGGGCTGTTAAGGCGATGACAGGCGAATCGGCCCAGCGCTGCGCTCTGGGCGCCGGCGCCATAGTTATGGATGTGCTGGCCTCCAACGACGGCCGCGCCGATCACGAGAAGATAGAACGCATCAGGCAGCTCAGGCCCGACATGATGCTGCTTTCCGGCGGCACCGACGGCGGTTCGGTTACCCATGTTGTGGAATTGGCGCAGTTCCTTAAGGCCGCCGATCCCAAGCCCCGCCTGGGCGCTTCCTATAAATTGCCCGTTATCTACGCCGGCAACAATAAGGCGCAGTCTCAGGTAAAAGATATTCTGGACTCAAGCACAGCCCTTATCGTCACCGAGAACCTCCGCCCTTCCCTTGAAAAAGAGAACCTGATGCCCGCCCGCCATAAAATACACGATATTTTTTTGGAGCATGTGATGCAGCAGGCGCCGGGTTACCCTAAGTTGATGAAGATGGTGGGCGCGCCCATCATGCCAACCCCCGCGGCCGTGGGTGTAATGACCGAGAAGTTCGCCAAGGCCAATAACTTCAACGTGCTGGCTGTGGACATCGGCGGCGCCACAACCGACGTGTTCTCGGTTTTCTCCGAAGTTTTCAACCGCACGGTCAGCGCCAATCTCGGTATGAGCTATTCTATCTCCAATGTTATGGCCGAAGCCGGTCTGCCCAACATCCTCAGATGGCTGCCCTTTGACCTTGATGAGCAGGACCTGCGTAACCGTCTGAAGAATAAAATGATACGCCCCACGACCATCCCGGCAACCGTGGAGGACCTGCAGGTGGAGCATGCCGTGGCGCGCGAGGCTTTGCGTCTGGCCTTCGATCAGCATAAGGCACTGGCCGTGGGGCTCAAAGGCGTGCAGCAGGAGCGCTCCATCTCCGACGCTTTTGACCAGACCGCCAGCGGGGCCAGCCTCATCAATCTGATGAATCTGAACTACATAATCGGCTCCGGCGGGATACTGGCGCATTCCCCCCGCAGGACGCAGTCCATGCTGATGATGATAGACGCCTATCAGCCGGAAGGCGTTACCATGATAGCCGTAGACTCGATCTTTATGATGCCGCATCTGGGCGTTCTCGCTCAGATAAGCGAGAAAGCGGCCCTGGATGTGTTCTACAACGACTGCCTGGTACGCCTGGGCACCTGCCTGGCGCCCAAAGGCATGGGTAAGGACGGACAGGTTATCATGGACTGGGAAATTATCGGGGAAGACGGCAAGCGCCACAGCGGCGAGCTGCGCTTCGGAGATATCCTGCATATTCCTTTTGAGTCACCCAAGGGCCGCGCGATAGTGAAGCCGGCCAAGGGTTTCGACATGGGCGCCGGCTCCGGCAACAAGCTGGAAGCCAATATTGAAGGCGGAGTTGTGGGTGTGGTTTTGGACGGACGCGGCAGGCCGTTCGACCTTGCCAAAGCTCCGGCTAAACGCATAGCGGATCTGAACAAATGGTATAAAGCTATGGATATGTATCCGGTGTGATAAAACAGGGTATAGGGGATAGGGTGGAGGGTAGAGTTATAATGAAACGCCATCCCTGAACCCTATACCCCCTACCCTGAATTGTATTTTGGAGGACATTATTATGGCGCATGCTTATACACCCGGTCTTAAAGTCATCCCCTGCACTGTGCTCAGGAAGAAGAGATTGCTGCCGATCCCGGGCAGGGTGCTGGTAGAGATGGGCAAACAGGTTGAGGCTCTGGATATAGTGGCTCAGACCCAGTTGCCCGGCAAGGTTTTCTCGGTCAATGTCGCAAACCGGCTGGCGGTGGGACCTGAAGAGATACAGGACTTCATGCTCAAGAAGGAGGGCGATCCGGTCAAGAAAGGCGAGATCATCGCCGAGAATAAGCCTTTTTTAAAATGGTTTAAGACCGCTGTCGAATCGCCGGTGGACGGCGTTATTGAAGCGGTTTCGATGGTGACGGGGCAGGTTTTGCTGCGCGAACCTCCGAAACTTCTCCCCATCAAGGCGTATGTGAAGGGTACGGTTGTCGAGGTGACTCCCAATTTTGGCGTGACTATTGAGTCCGAAGGCACATTTATACAGGGCATTTTTGGAATAGGCGGCGAGACCAACGGCGAGGTCGCAGTGGCTGTGGCCAGCCCTGATGAAGATCTGACTCCTGAAGACCTTAATGAAACCCATAAGGGCAAAATAGTCATAGGAGGCAAGCACGCCAGTCTGGCTACTGTAAAGCGGGCCGTGGAACTGGGCGTGCATGCCATCGTGGTCGGCGGCATTCATGACCGGGACCTGCGTCAGCTGCTGGGGTACGATATAGGCGTCGCTGTCACCGGTACAGAGCAGGTTGGCGTTACGCTTATCGTTACCGAAGGGTTCGGAATGATACCCATGGCCGAGTACACTTTTAAGCTCCTCTCTTCCAGAAACGGAGAAAGGGCGTCTGTTTCCGGCGCTACTCAGATACGTGCCGGAGTCATGCGGCCGGAGATACTTGTGCCCGGCTATCCGAAGAATGTGACAATTTGTAAGAAGGAGCAGGGCCGGGGCTGGATAGAGCCCGGAGACCCGGTGCGCATTATCCGCGAGCCGCATTTCGGCGTTATCGGCGTAGTTAAGTCGTTGCCGCCGGAACTGACAAAAGTCGGCAGCGAATCTCATGTGCGCGTGCTGGAAGTGGATCTCCCGGGAGGAGAAACGCTGGTTATACCGCGGGCTAATATCGAAGTGTTGGAGAAGTAATCGGGTTGGTCCCAAGTAAACATATATGTCAAAAAAAAACAGGCTCAGGAGGCAGGAAGCCGCTGATACCGCCGGCCTGGGACTTAACTCCTCGTCCGCCGGCATTTTCAGGTTTCCTCCCTGGATATTTATTACCGGTCTCCTGGCATGGTTTTGCGTCGTATACCTGAATTATCTCCCTTCACATCCCGCCGTTGGCCATCTGTTTGGCGGTGGGTTTTCCGACTTCAATTTCACCGCCGCACTTTCGGGATTTTTAAAAGTCCTGGCGTCTAACGTTCTGAATGTGGCGCTCCTTTTCCTGGTTATAGTCCTGTCCTGCGGTATTGGCCTCGCACTTCTGTCTTTTTTCAGTATAACCATTTCGTTTGCAGAGCGATTTATTATTGCCATCGGGCTTGGCTTCGGCGTCATCGCCTATCTGATGCTGGTGCTGGGCGCTCTGGGGGCGCTTCACAAAAATATCATCCTGCCCGTTTTTCTCATCGGCAGCGCTGTTTCCGCGTTCAAGATCAGGGTATGGGATTTCAGAATCGGGGAACTGAAAAGAGAAATCGGAGAGATATTGAAACTCGGTTTCGCGTGGAAGGCGTTGTTTTTTCTGGGAATGTTGTTCATCCTGTTGAATGTTATCATGGCGTTCATGCCGGAAATTTTTTACGATTCGCTGGTATACCATCTCGCGGCCCCCAATTATTATCTCCTTAAACATCAGATTCTTCCCATGCGATTCCTCAGTCACTCGAATTTTCCCCTTAATATGTCCATGCTGTATATGCTGGCGCTTTCGCTGAACAACGAGATCCTGGCGAAAATGCTGCATTGTTTAATGGGCGTGCTGACGGTGCCGCTGATATATTTTTCTGTCAAAAGGATCTACAACGCGAAGGCCGCTTTGTTTTCCGCCCTGATATTCTGCTCCGCTCCGATATTCTCCATGAATTCGTGGACGTGCGGAAACGACGTCGGCTTAACCTTCTTTTTCGCCTTGGCGTACGTGACATATCTTAGTTGGCTGAAGACAGGAGAGGCCGGACAGTTCGCCCTTTTCGCGGTCTTTACCGGGATTGCAATGGGCACTAAATATACCGCGGTTTTCTCGGTGGCCGGCCTTGTCGTTTCGCTGGCGATTCATCTATGGCGAAATTATGGCCAGTTTCCCGCCATAAAAAAACTTTTTCTCTACTTCGCAACGGTCTTTCTCTTTATTTTGCCGTGGCTGCTTAAGAATTATATTTTTACCGGAAATCCCATTCAGCCCTTTTTACACACCGTTCTTGGCGGAGAGAACCTGAAAATTATAGGCAGCGGGATCAGTTGGCGGATCGCGGGTTTCTTGTCATCCCCCTGGACGCTGACGCTTTCCGGCGGCGATTCCCTGACGTATATCGGTCCCGTTTTCCTGCTGCTTCTGCCCTGCCTGCTGATCTTCAGGAAATTGGACAAGCTTGTCGGGCATTCTCTTATAGTGGTTTGCGCGGGCTACGCCGTCTGGTATCCGGTCCAGCTGCCTTACAGATATGTGCTTCCGCTTTTTATCGCGCTCTCTGTTTGCCTGGGCTGGGCAGCGTATGCCGTTACTGAGCGTTTTAAGGCGTTCAAACTGCTGGTCGCCGCGATCGTCGCCGCTAATTTTATGGCAGTGTTCGCCATGGCGCTTGGTATGGGGCTTAATGGGTATTTGTCCAAAGGGATGCCAAAGGATGAATTCCTGTCCGTTACTCAACCTTCCTACCCGAACCCTCCGTATGCGGCTATAGACTGGATAAATAAAAATCTGCGCCCGGACGCGAAGGTTTTTTTTATCGGGGAAAGCAGGCCTTTTTATATGAAGCGGGATTTTATCTCTTATTCCGTTGAGGCTAATGTGCAGCCTCTGATAGCGTATTTGAGAAAAGCGAAGGACCCTGATGATTTTCACGCCATGCTGCGCGCTGAAAACTTTACTCATCTGCTTGTAAATTACAGGGAGGCCGTGAGAAACAATATCACGTACAGGGATTTTGACTGGACGAAACGGGAACGGGAAATTTTTGACGTTTTCTGGAAGAAATATGTGAAACAGGAATACTTCAAAGAAGGCGTGTATGTTTACAGCATTCTGTCAGCTGCCGGCAAGACCCCGCCGCTCAATATACTGGCTGCACTGGAGAATGACGGCTGGAAGAACACCAGCCTGCTGAAAATTCTTGCCGAAAACGGGATGTGGGCGGGTTGTCTGGAAGAGTATGAAATGTACGCACGCTACGGTTACGACGTAAAAAAACAAATGGAATATTTTAAGGCGCTGGCGATTGCGCAGGATCCCCCAGCTGTAGTCCTGCCGAAGGGCCGGTCTGTTATCCGGTGAGGAGACTATGGACCCAGGCAAACGGATGAAAATCATAATATCCACTCATAATTCTTTGTGTCCCATACTTGGCGGCGGCGGCCTAAGGACTTTAAAATGCGCCGAAGAATTTAAGAAGCGCGGACATGACGTCACCATAATAGCGCCCACTGACGGCGTCTGTGAACTGAGCGGGATACGGGTCCATTGGCTGCACGAGCCGCGTAAGCAGAGATCCCCGATACTTTCAGCGATAAAATTCAATATCCGGCTGCTCAGGAAATTCCTCCCGTTCGCACGAACCGCCGATATGTTTTTTGTGCGCAACGCCCTTGCCGCGGCCACGATACCCTTTCTCAGATGTTTTTATAAATTCAAGTTCGTTCTGGATTTGGACGATATTCACGCTGAGTATCTCGCGGCCGCACAGCGAAGTGTAATGGAGAAGCTTCTCACGCCCATGATTTTATGGTTTGAGTATTGGATCATCAACAGCGCCGATAGCGTAACGGTGGTTACCAGGGCTATGAAAAACCTCCTTGTAATTAAAGGGATACCGGCTTCAAAAATTAATGTCGTGTACGATGCGCCGGAGACAGATAAGATAACAAGCGAGAAAGAACCGGGAAGTGAGCATACAATAATCCATCTGGGATCCGTGGACCGGCAGCATGGCGTGAAAGTTTTAATTTCCGCAATTCCGCGTGTGGCTATATCGCATCCCGAGGCTAAATTTTTAATAGCCGGCGGGGGCAGGGAACTGGCAAATGTAATAAAACTTTCGGAAAAATTGGGGGTTCGCGGGAAATGCGAGTTCACCGGATTTTTCCCCTCAGGCGAGACCGGGAACTATCTGAAAAAGGCAAAAATAGGAATAATACCGCGACACGGCACCCTGCCTAACCAGATAGTCACAACTCTGAAGCTTTACGAATATTGGGCGGCCGGGATAGCCACCGTGGCTTCACGGCTTGACGGGATAGAGGAAATCGCTGAAGACGGAAAGAACATACTCTTTTTTCAGGCTGACGCTGCGGACGAGCTGGCGGATAAAATATTGCAACTTCTTGAGCATCCGGAATTAACCGATAAAATTGCGAAAGGCGGGGCGGCCACGGTTAAAAAATACACTTTGGAGAAGACCGCTTCACTTATCACGGATGCCGCCTTGGGCCAATAACAAGTTTAAGAAATTGAGTATGGCACGCAATCACGGATTTAACTTTGGTGCGGCGAGAGGAGACTGATAATCATGAAAATAATGCTTGCCACTCCGCTTATGAAGGAAAGGAGGGCGGATCTGCAGTATATTCCGCTCGGTCTCGGTTATCTCTGCACCGCGCTTAAACGCGCAGGGCACGAAGTTTTAATTCTGGATATACGGGCTGAAAGGCTTAACGATCAGCAAATTATTGAGCGCATACGCGCTTTTTCCCCGCGCGTTTTAGGCATTACCGCAAAAACCTGTCAAATCCGGGAAACGGCATCCCTGTTGAACCTTGCTAAACAGAATTTTCCGGAAATAATTACCGTCGTGGGCGGGCCGCATGTTTCGGCTCTGCCCGAGAGCACTCTCAGCGAGCTGCCGTCCCTGGATATCGGGGTTTTTGGGGAAGGTGAGTTGACGATCGTGGAACTTTGCGAAGCTTTGAGCGCCGGAGCCGATTTGAACGGTATCCCGGGGCTGGTGTTCAGGGAAAAAGGGAATATTGTAAAAAACCAGCCGCGCAGCCTGGTGAAGAACCTCGATGACCTGGCATTCCCTGACCGCGACGCGTTCCCGATAGGCATATATAACCGCTATGCGATAGAATATAAGGCCAAGCCTATAACTTCTATTATCACCACGCGCGGCTGTCCTTACAAATGTGTATTCTGCTCCAAGTCTGTTTTCGGTGCCGGGGAAAGGCTGCGCAGCGCCGCCAATGTTGTCGCGGAAATGCGGGAGTTAATAGAAGAAAAAGGCTATCGGGAAATACATATTCTTGATGACAACTTCACGTCCGATCTTAAGCGGGTCCGGGACATATGCCATGAAATAAAAACCAGAGGGTGGAAAGTGCACTTCTCGCTTCCAAACGGTATCCGCGTGAATAATTTTGACGATGAACTTGCGGCTTTGTTAAGGGAAGCCGGTTTTTACTGGCTTTGGTTCGGGGTTGAAAGCGGAGATCCGGAGGTGCTTAAACGCATTAAAAAAGGGATACATCTGGACCAGGTAAGGAAAGCCGTTTCCACAGCTAAAAGGCACGGCTTTTTCACCGGTATGTATTTTGTGATAGGGCTACCGGGTTCAAGTCCGCGGAGCGAAAAAATGTCTCTGGACCTGGCGCGGGAATTGGAACCTGATGTCATGGGTGTGGGAATTTTTACTCCGTATCCCGGGTCCGAATTCTATGATCAGCAGACCCATCTTGACTGGAAACATTATCGGCATGATTTTGCGGAACACGGATTTACAGGTTCTCAGTTCGATACTGATTATATTTTAAAGCAGTTCGACCTTCTTTCCACCAGGTTTTATTTTAGACCGGCGTACTATGTAAATCTCATTCGGAGGCATGGGATGATGGGGGTGCGGCGGATACGGCTCAACTTTAAGAATTTTCTGTTTAGGCGTCTAAGGCTTGGGTGATAGGCGGCAGCAGACTCCGCATGAGATGTTAATGAAAATTCGCTTGTGCAGACGGTCGTAAATATATATATTTTCATGAGCTATGATAAAAAATAAATTTGGCTTTGCCCTGATTTTACTGGTGTTCGCCGCCACAAATGCCTTTTCCGCGCTTTCCGGCCAGAATAAAAAACAAATACCTGCCGAACTCCCCCCCGTCACGGATCTGGCGGTCATAGACATGCCTTATGATGTCGGCGGAACAGCTTTACTTAAATGGAATGTCCGGCCCACCGACACGACGGATGTCATTTATAAGATATATGTTTCATCCATGGAGACCGGCGGCTGGATAAAAGCGGACGAGTTCCCCGCGGACGCCAGGACCGGTAAAGATATTGATCTGCCATTCTGGGCCTGGGAAGTTTCCGCTCACGAGCACGCGGTAAAAGTGGAGCTTAATAATTTCTACGGAGAGGCGCAGGCGACCGGCGCTCTCTTCCACTTTAAAGTGACGGCGGTGAAAAACAATATTAGCTGTGACAGTCAGGTTGTTTCGGCCAAAACAGTCAGCAACTGGTTCCGCCTGGACAGGGTGAACAATCTTGTGCTGCTCATCGTAATTATAATTATTTTCTTCTGGGCCGTTTCCCACGCCAAGCGCAAAGGACTCTTCATCCGCCGCATAGCGGGCCTTGACGCCATAGACGAAGCCATCGGCCGCGCCACCGAGATGGGCAAGCCCATCTATTATGTGCCAGGCATCGGCGGTATGAGCTCCATTTCCACTATCGCTTCCGCTTTTATCCTTGGCGAGGTTTCCAAGAAAGTGGCGCAGTATGACAGCCAGATAAAAGTTCCTCATTACGATCCCATCGTCATGACCGTCTGCAAGGAAGTTGTAAAGCAGGCGTTTCTGGAAGCCGGACGGCCGGATTCCTACCGGGAAGATATTAACCAGTTCATAAGCCAGGACCAGTTCTCCTACGCGGCCTCCGTGGACGGTATGATCTCCCGCGAGAAGCCTGCCGCCGTATTCTTTATGGGCTATTTCATGGCGGAATCGCTGCTGATGGCGGAGGTCGGCGCTACCACAGGAGCGATACAGATAGCCGGCACCGACAGTGAAGGTCAGCTCCCCTTCTTCTTCACGGCCTGCGACTATACCCTTATAGGCGAGGAACTATATGCAGCCGGCGCTTACCTGTCCAAGGAGCCTATGCTGCTCAGCGCTCTCAAGGTTCAGGATTTTGGAAAACTTTTGGTTATGGTGTCGGTTTTTTTCGGCATTATACTCGTGGTTATCGGCGCCAAACTGCACTGGGACCCGTTCGTGCAGGGCATTCTTAATTTGTTTAAGGCGTATTAGGTTAGTGAATAGTGGTCAGTGGATAGTGAACGGAAATAAAAAATCTAACCACTTGCCACTTAGCACTAAGCACCTTAGTTAAAAAATATATGAAACTGATAAAAAAACAAATACCTCTGGCGATAGTGTTCTTTTTCGGTGTGCTGACCCTGGCCTCATATTACGTCCCGCACAAAGTTTCCGTCGATTTTATGGAGATGATGAATAAGTGGGAGAACATCGTTTCCGCGTTTGCGTTCTTCCTGGGGCTGATAAGTCTCTTTTATTCGCATTATCACAAGATTTCCAGGAAGGCGGACGGTTGGGGCTATAGCCTGTTCGTTTATATAGGTTTTTTTGCCATGGTCGTCCCCGCGATCCTTTGCCACGGCAAACTTATGGGCGCCGCCGGTCAGACAGCGCTAGGTTGGTCTTTCAGCTTCATGTATAACCCTCTGAGCGCTACGATGTTCGCTGTGCTGGCCTTCTACATAGTGTCCACAGCTTACCGCTCCTTCAGGATAAAATCGCTGCAGGCATTCGTCCTGTTCATGGCGGCTTTCCTCCTGATACTGGGCAAAGTGCCGCTTGGCCAGATCATCTGGGATTCTGTTCTCGGCTGGACCGGGGCCGGAGTTGACCAGGTGATCGAGTGGATTATGGGCGTTCCCGCCGTGGCAGGTAAGCGAGGCATCATGATAGGTATTGCGATCGGCGCCATCGTAACCTCATTTAAGATAATCTTCGGCATCGAAAGACAATACATGGGTAAGGATTGACCGTTATGCTCAAGGAAAAACTTCAAAAATTCTTTAAAATAGACCGGCGCTGGATCTTTCTGTTGCTGGCCGTGGTGCTGTTCGCCCCCATTATAAAGCCGATCGGCCTGCCGAACAAAACGATATCCAGGGACGTTCAGCACGCGTTCGATTATATAGATAAGCTTCCCGCCGGGTCCTTTGTATTATTCTCGCTTGACTACGATCCCGCCACCAGGCCCGAACTGCATCCGCAGGCTGTGGCCATGGTCCGCCATGCTTTCAAGAAGAACCTTCGTGTGGGTGTGGTCACCTACATAGCCGGCTCCACCGGGCTTATAGGTCAGATCTTCGCGACGGTTCCAGCGGAATATAAAAAGGTCAATGGTAGTGATTACGTGATTTTCCCATATATGGCCAACGCTGTGGCCGTCATGACCCAGATGGCCTCTGATTTCTACGGCATTTATGACAAAGATCAGGATGGCCGGGACGCCCGGACTCTGCCTGTGATGCAGGGGATAAAGAATTATAAGAACATAGCCATGATAGTCAGCATCACGGGCACTTCAATGCTGGATTACTGGGTCGCCTATGTCGGTGATAAATTTTCCGTACCTGTTGTAGGCGGAGTTACGGCGATAAGCCAGCCTGGCTATGGCCCTTACCTGCAGACCGGTCAACTCAAGGGTCTTATCGGCGGTATGAAAGGCGCGGCTGAATATGAATCTCTTATCAAGGAACCGGGTAAAGGCACCTCCGGAATCGATTCGCTGAATCTGGCGCATCTTCTGGTGCTGGCGCTGATATTGACGTCCAACATTATACTGCTGATAATTAAGTATTTGTAATTATTTGCCATATGCCATTGGCCCTTTGCCATTTGCTTTGAAGAGTCCCTGAATATTCTGCGTATGGCGAATAGCAAACAAATAGTTTTATTGATATTAGAGGAGAACAGCAATGTCTGAAACCTGGATGATAGCGGGCGCGTGGATAGCGGCGGGGCTCACCGTATTTCTGTTCAGTTTTCTTTATAAGGATAATCCCTTCTTTAAAATAGCCGAACACCTGTACCTGGGGGCCGGCATGGGTTGGTGGTTCCAGGTGTATGTATACAATATCCTTGGGCCCAAAGTCTGGACGCCGTTGGTTAACCACGATTGGATGGTCCTTATCCCCGCTATATTGGGACTTTCCCTCGTCACGCAGTTTGTCCCAAAAATATCATGGGTTTCGCGTTATGGTTTCACATTCCTGATGGGTTACGGCTCCGGGCTGGCCATACCGGCGGGCCTCTCCACGGATTTCATCAGTCAGATAGGAGGGACAATCAGACCGCTGTCAATGATGGCTTCCATGACTCCCTGGGCCATTTTCAATTCGCTTCTTGTGGCGTTTGGCGTTATTTGCGTATTGTTCTATTTCTTCTTTTCGGTGGAACACAAGGGACATTTTAAAAAGGTTTCCAATATCGGTGTTTATTTCCTGATGATCTACTTCGGAGCGGCCTTCGGCAACACGGTCATGGCACGTTTCTCGCTGCTTTACGGCCGGTTTGACGATCTGTACACCTTCTCGGCCTCCAAATATCTGTACGCCACGCAGATCATTCTGGCGGGTATGATAATTTATTTCGCTATACACGGTCTTATGAACAGGGGCAAAAAACAAGCGGAAGCCGTAAACTAGAGGAATAGAAGAGAGTAAATACTGATTCCCCAATTTCCCTGGTCCGCGCCTTCCTAAAGAAAAGCGCCCGATAGCTTAGCTATGGGCGCTTCGCGAGTTGTGTGGTTTTTTTCCTGGTGCCAATCCTCTAAATCTTCCAGTCCTCTAATCTTCTATTTTACCACTTCTATCTTCGCCTTCTGGCGCAGTTCGGACACCAGTTCCGGCAGTTTTTGGGTTACAGCCTGGTTTACGAGGGTGATCTTAAGTTCCGCTTTGAGGGTGTCATCCAGTTTGGCGCTCTCCCCGGGTTTGGAGGATTCCAGTTTGAAAATGCTGTAGCCGTTGCCGGTTATTATAGGTTTGGTGTATTGTCCGGGGGTAAGAGCGAAGATCTCTTTCTCTATCTCGGGTATCAGCAGGCCTTTTGAGATGGAACCGATATCTCCGTTTTTCTTGCGAAGATTTTCGTCCGTGGATTTTAGTCCGGAAAGTTTGGCGAAATCCGCGCCCGCCGAGAGTGCAAGGTAGGCGTCGTCGGCCTCGGCCTTGGTTCCTACATAGATCTGGAGCAGTTTAAAGCTCTCGGGCTTGCCGAGTTTATCTTTATTCTGTTCAAAGAAGGTTTTAACATCCGCGTCGGTTACGCTGATGCCCTTTGCCGCGATGATAGTGTTCTTGATCAGCAGCTGGCTTTTAATCAGTTCCCTTACGTCGGCGCTTGTCCAACCTACGGCCTTTAGGTTATTCTCGAACTCTTTCTTATCCTTGTAGCCAGTGGCGAGTGTTTCAAAGCGTTTGTCGGCTTCTTTGGCGTCATATGAGATATTAAGTCTGGCGGCTTCTTTAAGCAGAAGCTTCTCGTCTATAAGGTCGGAGAGGCCCTTGGCGGAATACTGCCACCACAACTTTTTGGTGATGTCAGCGGAAGTCACCTTATCGCCGTCAACCGTGACTACGACGCGTTCCTGGGCGCATGCAATGCCGGACGCAAGGCCCATAAATACCGCAAAAAATATAAGTGTTTTTTTCATCCTATTCTCCTTTTATTCGGTATTCTACGCTTTCCGCTTTGCGGCTATTTGTTAACAAATAGCGTCTGGGTCGGGTAGGCGAAGGCTATATCTTCTTTTGCAAAAGCCTCAAGGATGCTCAGCAGTATCTGTTCCTGCGTGTTCATGTAAATCAGGTAGTCGCCGGTGGCCATGTAATAGACCGTTTCAAAATCTATTGAGGAGTCGCCGGTATTGTAAAGGTTTGACCGCTCGAATTCAGTGCCGGCGCGCTCAAGGATGGCCGCCTTTATCAGCGCCGGTATCTTGCGCAGTTTTTCAGGCGCGGTCTGATACACGACCCCGGTCTTGAATACCACCCGGCGTTTATTTAGATCCTTGTAGTTCCTGATCCGGGAGGACAGCAGATTTGAGTTGGATATCACCACCATTTCGCCGGATATGCTGCGTATGCGCGTGGACTTAAGACCTATGTGCTCTATAGTGCCGGACACGGTGTCGGAAACCACAAAATCACCTATATTGAAAGGTTTATCCAGCAGAATGACGAAAAAATTGAAGAGATCGCCCAGTATGGCTTGGGCGGCCAGAGCTACGGCGACGCCGCCGATGCCGAGGCCGGTAAGCACCGCTGACACGTTGACGCCGATATTATCAAGCACGAAAAGAGCCGCGGCGGCCCAGATAAGCGCCCGCAGTATGACTTGCGTGCTGTGCACTACCGACTTTTTGGCGGTTTCAGAGAGGCCGCGCTGGGCGACGGTCTTGTTTATCCAGTAGTTCAGGAGGCGCTGGACCAGAGTGATGGCGCGGTAGGTGAAAACCACCAGCAGGATGAGGGTGAGGGCCTTGTCAAATCCGGGGGCGCGGTTAAGTAATCTGATAGCCAGGTAAATGGCTATCAGCCCGTATTCCATCGGACGGATCATGGTGATAAGTTCGATAGCCAGGTCGTCCAGATCTGTCTCGGTTTTTGCGGCCAGCTTTTGGAGCTTTGCAAAGACTATATGCCTGAGAAAATAAAGAAAGATAAGGGCGGCGGCGAATAGCGCGGCCGCGTAAAGATAACCGGAAACTCTGTTTCCAAAGAGTTCCGCGCTTAGGAGAGCGTTGATATCGGCGTTCATATGCTATTTGTAGTGAAGTATAAGGGTCCTGCGGTCGGTGTGCGCCAGCTCGAAGTCCTGAGTAGAAATAAGCGCCTTCTTGGGGCAGATATCAACGCACTGCGCGCAGTATATACATCGGTCCAGGCTCATTATGCAGTCGAATTTCTTTTTCGCCGGAACCGGAACCGCGCCTTCCGCGACCGGCGCCGCCGCCGGCTGTTCGGCCGATAGAATTATTTCTATAGCCTTTGCGGGACATGCGCGCACGCACATCTTGCAGCCGATGCATTTGTCGGATTCAAAGGCTATGCGTCCACGGAAGCGGGCGTCCACAACAGCCTTCTCAAAAGGGTAATTACAAGTCGCCTTTTCCTTAAAAAGGTTACTGAGGACTTCGCCTAAAGCTCTTGCCGGTTTTTTCATAAGCGGTTTTATTTATCCTAGTCTGAATTTAAGAAAGATATCAAACAGAATCTGGGCCATGCTCAGAGGGGCCAGAATCTGCCAGCAGAATCTGACCATCTGGTCTATGCGGACGCGCCCCATAAGGACCTTTGTGAGCGTGAGCAGGAAAACTATGGCCAGGGTCTTGGCGAGGAAGATCACCGCGCCGAGGATGCCGGCTGTGCCGAGCGTGGCGCCCAGGAAGATGGCGTTGATCAGCCCGGCGCCGACCACCATCTCCATATCCACGGCCAGGTAGAAGAAGGCCAGGAGGCGTCCGGAATATTCGGTGAACTGTCCCCCCACTATCTCGTTTTTTGCATGCGGAATGTCAAAAGGTACGCGCTCAAGCTTGCCCTGCAGCGCCATAAGCGCCACAAAGAAGGCGGGTATCTGGGCCAGCATATAAGGTTTGTGTGCGGTGAAGAAACCGGCTATCTCGCTTATATTCCAGGTCCCGGCGAGTATCGCCGGGCCGATGAGCGAAAGCATCATGGGCACTTCGTAGGCGAAGAGCTGGGTCAGAACGCGCATGGATCCTATGGTGGCGTAGGGGCTTGTGGAACTCCAGCCGGCCAGAAAGAATGTGACCGTGGGGATGGTCAGAAGATATATCACCACCACCAGATCGCCCTGGAAGGAGCACAGCGCGTCGGTCCAGATCGGAAGTAACAGCGCGGCGGTTACTACGGCCGCTATGGCGAAATACGGCAGAATTTTGAACATAACCGTGTCGCAGGCGTCAGGGATGATGACTTCTTTCGACAGCAGCTTGATAATGTCCGCCAGCGCCTGATACCATGGCGGGCCCACACGGTTCTGCATGACGGCCGAAATCTTCCTGTCGAACCATTGCAGAAAGAGCCCGTAAACCGTCAGGAATATGAACCCGGGGAAGATAAGGATATAGATCAACGCGAGCAATATGGGGTCAATGGTCATGTGTTAATTTCCTTTGATCGTATGGTCGTAAAGCGTAAAACGTAAAGAGTAAAAAGTTAAGATGACTTTTTATATAATTTCGCTTGCTCTGGCTCTTTACGATTCACGCTTTCCGCTTTACGACAGATGTCACATCTTTGAAAAGTCTATCCCTCTTTTCTTGTAGTGCTCAATACCGTATTTGCGCAGGTCATCCCAGCCGTAGATCTGGACCTTGCCGGCTTTATTGTCGTAGACCATTGCCCTGTCCGTGCAGGACATGCATGGGTCGATAGCGGCGATGACCATCGGCACGTCCGCCAGATATCCGCCGTCCAGCATATAGGAGACGGAAGGGTAGTTAGCCATGGTCGGGGCGCGCACTTTCACGCGTTCCGGCTTATCGGTGCCGTTGGCTTTTACATAATGAAAATCTTCTCCGCGAGGGGCCTCGTAGCGGCTGACCGCTTCTCCGGGGCCTATCTTTGCCGGCACCTTTACGGCTATCGGGCCTTCCGGAAGATAATTAAGTACTTGCCGGATTATTTTATAGGACTCCACCAGCTCAAGCACACGCACGACCAGGCGTCCGAAGACGTCGTTGGTGTCGTGGGTGATAAGGTTAAAGTCCAGCTTATCGTAGATCAGGTAGGGCTCGTCCTTGCGCACGTCGCGTTTCACGGCCGAGGCCCGGGCCGTGGGACCGACCGCTCCGCGTTCCAGAGCTACGTCGTGCGGAAGCATTCCCACTTTCTGGGTTCGGGCGAGTACTGTCGGTTCCTCGGTGCCCAGTTTGACATAATACTTTGTGCGTTCCTCCAGATAGGAAATCTTAGAAAGGATAATTTTCTTCTGTTCTGCTGTGATATCACGGCGTACGCCGCCTATGGTGTTGATACCGTAATGGACGCGGTTGCCTGAAACCATCTCAAGGCAGTCCAAGACCTGCTCACGGTCGCGCCAGGAATACATGAAAAGCGTTTCAAAACCCATTTCGTAGCCGGCGATTCCGAGCCAGAGCAGGTGGCTGTGTACCCTTTCCAGTTCCGCCACCAGGGTTCTTATGGCCAGGGCGCGTTCAGGGACCAAAGCTTTGGCCAGCTCTTCAACGCAGGTTATGTAGCATGTTGTGTGGGAGTGAGAGCAGATGCCGCAGACACGTTCTATGAGGTAGATGTCCTGAAGGAAAGTTCTGCTTTCGGCGGCTTTTTCCACGCCGCGATGGTTGTAACCCAGGTTTACGGTGGAGCCTGTTATCTGTTCTCCTTCCAGGACAAGGGTGAAGTTGACTGGTTCTTTAAGAGCCGGGTGTTGCGGGCCCAGAGGGATGGTCATCTTAGACATATTATGCAGCCTCCTGTTTGGCCGTGGCTTCGTCGGGGTAGGCATCCGCGATTTTCCAGTCTTTCCTAAGGGGGTGCTGATCGGCCGGGAAATCGTCGGGCAGCGGGTAGCGTCGCCCCGGCGCGAGGCCGTCTATCTTTATGCCGAAAAGGTCTTCCAATTCGCGTTCGTAGGGAACCGCTCCCGGGAAAACGCCGGTGACGGTGGGCAGATGCGGATTAGCGCGCGGGGTTTTAGCCCGCACGGTAATTATGCCGTGGGTGTCAGTAAGGTGGTAGTTGGCGCCCAGGTTTTCTCCCCCGTCGAAACCGGTAATGGTTGCCAGATGTGTGTGCCCCATTTCGGTTTTCATGAATTTCATCAGTTCGGGGATCCGGTCCGCCGGAATTTCGAACCATATGCGGTTCTTGCGCTGTATGGTCAGCTCGGTGATCGCGGCTCCGAATTTCGCTTCCAGTTGCGCCTTGATTTTTTCTTCTTTTTCAAACTCGCTCATAAAATTAACCTCGTAAACTAGGGTGTAGGGGTCAGGGTTGGGGGTTGAGCAGATGAACCCTTTATCCTTCCTTATTTAGAACTTGCTTCCAGTGCGCCGAGCAGCTTTACCGCGCCGTCCAGAATGGCTTCGGGTCGGACCGGGCAGCCGGGGATATAAATGGACACGGGAATGACCTTGTCAATGCCGGAAACCACGCTGTAGCATCCGTCAAATACGCCGCCGGAACAGGCGCAGGCGCCTACGGCCATGACGAATTTGGGCTCAGGCATCTGCTCGTAGATCCTCTTTATGCGCTTTACCTGCTGGCGGGTCATCGGTCCGCTTGCAACCAGAATATCTGCGTGTCTGGGGGTGGACTTCAGGACGGCGCCGAAGCGCTCCAGATCGTACTTGGGTGTCAGGGCGTCCACGATTTCAATGTCACAGCCGTTGCACGCGCCGCCGTTGAAATGAAGCAGCCATGGGGATTTTAGTCTTGACCAGAGGATAATTTTGTCTTTGATTTTCATATATTCATCAACCCACGAACAAGATTGCCAATATGATCGCCACCGCCGCCACATAGCCAACCACAAGCTCTATGCCCGTGGACAGCGGGGTAATGCTCCAGGTGGCCAGCATCAGGCCGGCCACATGAAGCAAAGTGAAGAAGATGGCGAACGGAAAAAATTCCTGGTAGTCCGGAATCACTTTTTCGGCCGGGATATCCTCGCCGCAGGCGTAGGGTTTGTTTTTGCCGGAGCCGGCCTCCGTTTTCGGGGAAGGGGCCCAGCCTGAAAAGAACTCAGACAGGCACAGCGCGAATAGAAGCACAATGACAAAGGTTACCGGCGGGAACATCAGCGCGGAGAAAATGTCCATAAGTTTATCCTCTCAGGTTGTTTAGCGACCAGATGTCTATGGAATTGGTCAGGCGGTAATTCTTAACCAGGAGCGACAGGCCAACGGCCACGACCACTACTTCAATCACTATCATCGTTATTATAAGGGCCTGGGCCAGCGCCAGATTGCCGGTCACCGAGCCGACCGAGATGACGGCGAGCAGGCATGATTTGGACATGATCTCAAGGCCAATGAACTGCCGAAGCAGATTGCGTGAGACGAGCATGCAATAGAGACCTGCGGAAAATATCAGGGTGATGAAAAACCAGTCGAGCGTGAAAGAGTTTATCATTTCTGTTTTTTTCTCCTCGGGAATATCGAATTTATAACGAAGACCCCCGCGGCCAGTATTGAAACCTGGCCCAGGAGGTCGAACCTGCGTATGTCCCAGAGTATTGAACCCAGCGAATTGTTTCTGCCGCCTGAGAGAGCGCAGTTTTTCAGGGAGTCAAAGAAGGGGATGCCATAGAACCAGGTCGCTACGGCCACTATCGCTATTACCAGCGGCATGGCGTAAAAGCGGGCGCGCAGATCTTTAACTTTGCCTTCCTCGTTACGGATAAGGCTGACGGCGCTGACGAACAACACGGTGATAAGGCCCGCGCATACGGAAAGTTCAAAGACCGCGGCCCAGGGCGCCTGAAAATCGAAGAGTATAAGTGAAGCCCCGACGCTTACCAGGGCCAGCATAATAGCGCTTAGCAGCAGATTCCGTGCCATAACGGCTGTCATTGCGGCCGTGGCCACCAATATGAAGAGCAGTGTGTGATAGGTCATAGTATGATCCTCGCTGCGATGGTCTCAACCAGGTAGGCGTAGATATAAGGGAAGAAAACTCCCAGGGCCACTATAAGCAGGCACATAACTACGACAGGCGCCAGCATCGCGGGCCTGACTTCGCGCGCGTTTCGTGAAGCCTCCGTAGGTTTGCCGAAGAAGATATTTTTCTGCATTATCAGGAAATACGCCAGGGTAACTACGCTGAACAGAAGCGCCAAAACCGCGTAGGTTTTTGCCCCCCCGTCCCATAGAGCTATGATGATTATCAGCTTGCTCCAGAATCCGGACAGCGGAGGTACGCCGGCCGTGGAAAGAAGCGCCACGATGGACGTCCAGGAAGTCCAGGGCATGGAGTGCTCCATGCCGCCGAGCTTGCGCATGTCGCTGGTGCCGGCGCCCTTTTCAAGGCTCGCGCTGTTAAGAAAAAGCACGGTCTTAAAGGTGGCGTGATTCACCAGATGGAAGATGGCGCCAAGGATCGCCAGCGGCGTTCCCATGCCGGCCGCCAGGATGATGTAGCCGATCTGGCTTATACTGGAGAAAGCCAGCATTCTTTTGAATTCTTTCTGGCGCAGAGCTGCCAGCGCGCCGACAGCGATGGACAGCATGCCGAGGAACATCAGGATATCGGCGGTGTGGTAGGCCCTGATCTCAAAAAGTCTGAACATTATGGAGATCTTTATAACGGCGTATACGCCGGAGATTTTGGTTACGATGCCGGCAAGATATGCCGAGACTGGCGCGTAGGCCCCCTCGTAAGCGTCCGGCGTCCAGGTGTGGAAAGGAACAACGCCGGATTTGATCAGGAACCCCAGCAGTATAAGTGAGACGGCAAAAACCACCGGGCCCACCGGCATGCCGGAGGCGATGATGATCTTTATGTTCTCAAAAGAGAACGTGCCTGCCGTAAGCATCAGAAAGGCGATGCCGAACAGGATGAGCAGGGACGCCGGGAAGGTCAGCAGAAAATACTTGATAGCGCCTTCCAGGCCTTTAGCGCTGTCATCCGAAGTTATCATGGCGAAAGAGGTTACCGCCAGGACTTCAACAAAGATGTACAGCGTGAAGAAATCCCCGGCAATTACGATGCCGCACATCGCCGCGACAGAGGTCATGATCAGCGAATAATACGGGACGCGGTTGACCTTCGAATCCTCGCCGATGAAATAGGCGGAGAAGAACGTAACGCACAGCGCGACCAGATAAATTACAAAGATCATCAGAAGCGCGAAGCCGTCCTCCGGGACGCCGGCGAAAGAATTGGCGATATTGGCCGGGTTGAACAGGATAGCTCCGATGTTGATCAGGCCGGCCAGCAGCGTGACCGTTGCAAGGATGTCGGCCAGCTTTTGCCTTTTTCTGGCGGCGAAAGGTATGAGGATGGCCGTGAAAAGAGGTATCAGCAGATAAGCCAGGAGGCTCGTGGTCATTTAATTCCTCCGTAATTTGCGGTGAATATTATGTAGACGGCGATCCCGGCTATGGTCAGAGCCATGTAGAGCGGGTATGAGCCGGTGTGAAAGCGCTGAGAGGTCCTGGAAAAAGAGTTTGCCACGAATGACGGCAAGTCATCCGTCAGGTAATCAAAGAACCGGTCAACCTTATACAGGATATTAGCCAGTGACGGCAGATGCTTCATTGTCTGTTCGTAAGGGTCGAACATCCGCCGCTCCGCCATCGCATAGATCTCTTTAAAGCCAGGCGCGTAATGTATGTGATCTGAGGACTTGCTGGCGACGCCGGATGCCGCCGCGAGGCCGAATATGTGGTTGATCAACGCTATCAGTATGACAACGATGGATGTCCAGAAGAGCCCGTTGAAATGAAAGCCGGCTATGGCTTCAGTATGTACAAGTCCCAGGCCTTGCAGAGAAGGGTCTATCAGAAATTGCGCCGGCAGTCTGGCTCCGAAGCCGAAAGCCACGCAGATGCCGGCGAGGATAAGCATCGGCAGCAGGGTGGAGAACGGGGCTTCGCGCGTACTGTTGAGCGCTTCGGGGCGTTTGCCGAAAAAGACCGAGTGTCCCAGTTTCAGGAAAGAGGCCAGGGTCAGCACCGAGCCGAGTTCGGCCGCGATAAAGAATATCGTGTAGCCGGTGTTCAGCGTGCCCGCGTATATCAATTCCTTGGAGAAGAATCCGTTCAGCGGGGCGATGCCGGAGATGGCCGCGGCCGAGATTATAAAGCAGACGGCCGTGACCGGCATTACGCCGAAAAGGCCGCCCAGTTTTGAAAGGTCGTTGGACCCGGTCTGGCGCTCAACCGATCCCGCCGTCATGAACAGGCAGGATTTATAGGTGGCGTGGTTTATCATGTGGAAGAGGCCGCCGGCTATGCCGATGGGGTTCAAGGTGCCGATGCCGAGTATCATGTATCCGGTCTGGCTTACGGCGTGGTACGAGAGCAGGCGCTTATAGTCGCTCTGCACGAAGGCCATCATGACCGCGATGAGAATCGTCAGCGCGCCCAGGGTCATAAGGCCCAGCTGCGCGAACCCGTTAAGGGTGAACAAGTAGACGCTGATGCGCGTCAGAAAGTAGATGCCCAGGAGCTTATCCACTGCCGCCGGCACGTAGGCCATGAAGGGCGCGCTGGAGTCCAGGGCCGCGTCAGGGATCCAGGTGTGGAACGGGATGGCTCCGGCTTTGGAGAGCGCGCCGATAAGCATCAGCACGTAGCCGAGCGCCGCCCAGCCGTCAAGCGTGAGTTTGTTGAGGGAGATGCCGGCCATGCTCATAGTGCCGGCGATGTAGCCGGTGATGCAGATGCCCGTAAGGAGACAGAGGTCGGTCACGCCATTGATAAGAAAAGCTTTCATCGCCGTTTTCTTGGAGTTCTGGCCGGATTGTGAGAGGGCTATGAATGAGTACAGGAATATAAGCAGTCCTTCCCAGAAGAAAAGCATGGTTACCATATTGTCGGCCAGGGCGGCGCCGGCGGAGAAGGAAGCCGTTATCAGCAGGTTGAAATAGAACCATCCGGCATTTCCTTTTTGTTTATAGCTGAATGAGTATATAGCGATGACGAAAGAGAAGAGCGACAGCCCCAACAGCAGGAATGAGCTGAGCTTATCCGCTTTGAGGGTGAAGGCGATGCCTGAGCCGGCCCAGGCCGAGGCGAACTCCATGGAAACCCCGAAAAGAGCCGAGGCGATAATCGAGATGGCGCTGAGGAGACAGATGCCGGTTACCGCTATAGTCAGTAACTCTTTTATATATCTGGTCTTTTCAGATATCAGTAAGATCAGGAGGGCTGAGGCTAAGGGTAAGATGATGGGGATCAGTATTGGGTTCATTAGAAGTTGACCTGCTTATTAGATGATGTCATTTTTTTATTGCGCCTGATTATTGAATCGTGTCGCTCAGCCCCACGCTTAATTGTGTGGTCAGCATATCAACGTAAGAGGACGGATAATAAATAAGCGCGCCGAGGGCCAAGCCGATGAGGGCAAGGGCCACAACGCTCGCCACCATGACGCGAGAGCCTTCCCGCGGGTTCGTTTCTTTGTCCTCGCCGAGAAAGATCATATAGAAAAGGCGAACGAGATATAAAAGCGTCATTATCGCGCCGGCCAGGAACATCATCAGCACCAGGATGCTGCCGTTCTGCGCCGCGCCTTTGAAGACCATGAATTTGCTGAAGAAGCCGCCGAACGGTGGTATGCCCATCACGGACAGAGAGCACAAGGCGAAGGCTATAGCGGTCCAGGGCATGGTTTTGATGAGGTCGCCCATTTTGGTGATATCTTTGGTGTGCGTATTCTGTTCCACAATGCCGGCGCACAGGAATAAACCGCCCTTGGCGACGCTATGCATCAGTATATAAAGGAGCGCTCCGGCGAAAGCGGTTTTGTTGCCAGAAGCCAGGCCCAGGAAAATGAAGCCGATCTGGCTCACGGTGGAGTAGGCGATGATCCGCTTAATATCCTTCTCTATAAGCGCCGCTCCCGCCGCGACCAGGGCGCTTAAGCCGGCTATGATCAATACTGCCTGAGAAAAAACCGGGTCGACCACGAAGGTGGCGCCGAAGAGGCGCGCGTAGGCGTAGACGCCGATCTTGACCAGCACGGCTGCGTGCAGCAGGGATGTGACGGTGGACGGGGCGACGCCGGCGTCCGGCAGCCAGGTTGAGAACGGCAGGGTGGCAGATTTAGCCAGGATGCCGATAAGTATGAGCACCGCGGCCGTAAGTGCGATAGGCTCTCCGTGCAGAAGTCTCAGGTCCAGCGTGCCCTTGTCAAAATAGATTATCAGGATACCGATAAGCATGCAGAGAGCGCCAAAAACAGTTACAAGGATAGTTTTATTGGCCTTGGAGACGTCCCTATCGGAACGGAAAAAACCCACCAGCCGCCAGCTGGCGAAACCGGTCATTTCCCAGAACACATACATCCATATAAGATTGGCGGAGAAGACCAATCCCATCATGGAGCCGAGGAACAGGACCACCATTGCGTAATACTCGGTCTGGTTGTCGTAATGCGAGATATAATCCACGGAATAGATAAGGATTATGGCGCTGACGAAAGAGGAAATGACGGCCATGAAGACTGAAAGCATGTCCGCATTGAGCACAAAATCAAAGCCCAGCGGGAAGCTTAAAGAGTAGGTCGCGGTCAGGCCGGTCAAGATGTGCGGAATCATTAAGGCGGCGGCGGCGAAGGTCACAAGTCCCAGCGCGACGGCGTACGCGTTGCGGGCTTTGACAGATATTTTAGCGGCTACGGGGACTAGAAGCGAGCCTATTATCGGTGCTGCTACTGCGATTTTTAGTGTGGTGACGAGGTCCATAAATTAATTATACAAAAAACAGAAACATCTCCTTAAATAATATATCTAATAATATTCATTAGTGGAACTTATAACCATGCCATTTGCCTTTAGCCGTTTGCCATAGGCTATAATCCGTAAATCGTAAATCGTCAAACGGGAATAGCCAGACTACTTCTGTGAAAGTCAGATTACCGCGCCACTATTTACGTTTTACGATTCACGATTTGCGATAATCATATCGCTACGCGCTATGATTACAGCGGTATATTCCCCGTGTGCGCGTGAGAGCCGGGTCTGCGCTTGCCCGCCAGCATGCGGAACGCGGTTATAAGGCGCAGGCGCGCGGTGGCCGGCTCAATAATCTCGTCAAGTGAGCCGGTTGAGGCCGTCTGATAAGGCGAAGCGAACTTGTCTGAATACTCTTTGGCCAGCTTCGCTCTCAGCGCTTCCCTGTCCTCCTCTTTGGCTTCCTTTATCTGCCGGGAGTAGAGGATTTCCACAGCGCCTCTCGGGCCCATGACGGCTATTTCGGCTGACGGGAGAGAAAAATTCAGATCACCTTTCATTAATTTGGAACTCATGGCGATGTAAGCTCCGCCGTAAGCCTTTCTGAGCACGAGCGTCACTTTAGGAACACTGGCTTCGGAATAGGCGTAAAGGAGTTTTGCGCCGTGACGGATTATGCCGCCGTGTTCCTGCGCCACGCCCGGCCAATAGCCCGGCACGTCCACCAGAGTTAATATGGGTATATTGAAATTGTTTAAAAACCTGACGAATCGGGCTGCCTTGTCGCTTGCATTGATGTCCAAGGCGCCGGCCATGTGTGCGGGGTTGTTGGCTATTACTCCCACCACAGTCCCCCCAAGCCGCATGAAACCGGTGACGATATTCTTGGCGAAATCGTGGTGTACTTCAAGGAACCTGTGGTCGTCGGAAAGCCACCAGACGATGTGATGGACGCGGTAAGGCTTGCGGGGATCCACTTCGCAAAGCTTTTCAAGAAGCGGGATCTTGCGGTCGATCGGATCATTGGTTTCGTGCGCGGGAGGGGCCTCGTAACGGCTGGCGGGCAGGAAGCTGAGCAATTCTTTCAACTGGCGGAAGCAATCAGGCTCCGAATTAGCCACAAAATGGCAGACGCCGGACTTTGAGGCGTGGGTCATGGAGCCGCCCAGGGTCTCAAAATCCACTGCCTCGCCGGTCGCGGCCTTCACGACCTCAGGACCGGTGACGAACATGTGGCTGATGCCCTTGACCATGAAAACGAAGTCAGTAAGCGCTGGCGAATAGACCGCGCCGCCGGCGCAGGGGCCGACAATGATAGAAATCTGCGGGATGACGCCTGAGGACTTGGTATTGCGGTAGAAAATCTCGCCGTAGCCGTCAAGGCTGTCCACACCCTCCTGGATGCGGGCGCCGCCGGAATCCAGTATGCCGATTACCGGCATACGGGCTTCAAGCGCCATATCCATAATGTTGGCGATCTTGTCGGCGTGAGTACGGCCCAGAGATCCGCCCAACTGGGTAAAGTCTTCAGAGAAAAGCGCTATCGGGCGGCCGTTTACGCGTCCGAAGCCGGTTACTACTCCGTCGCCCTTGATGTGTTTATCCTTGATGCCGAAATCAGTGCAGCGCGATTCCATCAGCAGGCCTATCTCCTGAAAGGAACCTTCGTCCACCAGATAATTTATGCGCTCCCGGGCGGTGAGCTTTCCCTTCTTTTTCTGGGCTTCTATCTTTTCTGGCGGGCCGCCGGCTGCCGCAAGCGCTGTTATCTCCCTGAACTTCTTTAGGGATTCCGGGACAACCCTGATTTTTTTTGGGTGGCTTTTCTGGCCGGCCGCCTGCGCGCTCGCGCCGCTTATCGGGTCATCCATTAAATCGGTCATAGTTGGTCTCCATGATACAGGTTATCGTTTGCCATTTGGGCGTCGCGCCCGCCATCGGCCATAAGCCATAGGCCGTACGCAGATACGGAAGTGACTTTTAAAAGATAGTTTTATTTTAGCAAGTTTGAAGGGGCTTGTCCGCTTTTCCGCAGAAGGTGGCCCCGCCTTTCTTATTGGCGGGCGCGGGCTATAGACAGGAACCAGTCCGGTTCCGGGGTGAAAGTGGCCAGGCTGAACGGCGGACTGCCCAGCTCTTCATAGCGTTTCAGGGCGGCTCTCGAAAATTTGGGAGACTCCCCCTCCAGGTTTATATCCAGCAGGTCGGCTTTAAGGCCGAGCCCCAAGGCTTTTAATAATGCTTCCTTTTGGGTCCACAGGCGTGTTGCCAGTTGAATAGTGGCGAGTGGATACTGATTAGGTGGTGGGGTGTCAATGTTCGCTTTTCCCGAACGTGCCGTAATTTCTTGCTGTCGTACTGCCGCGCTATTTATCAGTTCTTCCTTGTGGAAATAATCCTGATACCAAGCGTTGGCTCGCGGCTCGGCTTTTTCAAGGTCTATGCCGAGGAACACAGTGCCGGCCGAGCCGCAGGCGGCGGCGCAGAAGGGGCCGCTGTGGGTTATGGAGAGGAGGCGCTGGACTTTTCCGTATACCCATACCGGCCTTCCGGACAAGTCGTATGTTATCTCTATGGCAGAGAGCGGTATTTGCAGGTAAAGGGCTTCTTTAAGCAGGGTTTTGGCGGCATAACGCCCCCCCAGCCAGTCGCGCCGCCGCTTCTCTATCTTAAAGGAAGCGAATTTTTCCAATTCCGAATTTGAAAGAAAAGTTTCGGGCCCTGGAACGTTGTCGGAACGCAGAAGATTTATGCGTACCCCGTTCCCCAGGTCTGCAATAGTTCCGATTTGTATTTCGTCAGGCATAGTTGAAAATGTAACGCCGGCTGGTCGACTTTGGGTATTATCATCGCAGGATAGTAAAATCGGGTTTCTGCGCATCACCCCTCCAACTATGCCCGACGGTGGCTGCCAGTTCGGGGTCCCTGACAGGCATGAGGCCCATCGGGCCTGCGGTCGCCCGGCGACTTCGTGCCGGTTCGTCCTCGGCCCGATCCGACCCATGCCTGTCACCGCTCAACACATCAGCTTACCCGGACGGTTTTTAAACTATAGAAACGATTCAGGAGCCAGATGATCTTTTCCATTATTATCGTCAGGTCCAGCAGTGCCCCTTTGTCTTTGGCCGAGCCGAGGCTGTCGCTGTCCATATAGGCCTTGCGGAGCTGTTCCATGGACGGGCCATTGCCGGAACTCAGGTCCAGGAGTGTCCGGACCTGTTCCGGTGCATTCGTTTTTTCGGTCTCCGCGGCAAAGTTCAGCAGGAAGTCTAGTGACTCCATGCAGGCGTCTGAAAGTTTTTTTATTGACGGATATGTCCTTGCCTGCGTGATAATTTTCATGCCTGAAGCGGTGCTATCGGCAAGTTGGTCAAGCAGGGCCTGGCGCGTCTGGAAGTATGCGTGATCTTTTGCCGTCTGAGTGGACATCGGCATAGCTGCCATCGCCGCAGTAGACGCCGCCACCTCGCGCGCAAGGGATTTGAAGGCCTCATGACGTGAGGCGAGATCGGCGCTGCCATGCTTTTCTATTGCCGTAGAGACGAATGCCGCGATCTGCTCCAGCTCGCGCGTCTGTTCCAGGCGGATTAATTCCAGGCCGGTGTCGGGGTCCTGCGGCTGGAATTCCGACAGATATTTGGGATGGGCCAGGTCCTCCTCCTCCGACGGTGGGAAAGAACTCGCCAGCCATCTGATCAGCGGTCCGTTAATTGTAGTGAAGAAAATTGCCGAAGTCAGATTGAAAAGAAGGAACACCAGGGCGGTCTGATATCCCAGATCCAGCTTGAGCGAATTCAGCAGCGCCATTACCAGCGGAACATGCAGATAGACCTCGATGTAATAGAGAAGGATGAAAACCGCGGCTCCGAATATATTGAATATATTCACAAACCGTAAGAGTTGCCGCGATGTTCCGCGGAAAGCGGTTCCTAGCATCACCTTGAACATGGTCGAACCTATCGCGGCGCCATATATGAATAAAAACGCCTGCGGACCCGTCAGGATGTTCTCCCGCACCAGGCCGATCGCCACAAGCGCTACAGCCGTAGAGGATTGCGCTATAAATCCCAGCGCCAGACCTGCCATAATGGATAAAAGCGAGTAATTACGGCTGAACGCCATAGCCCCGGTAAACCAAGTCTCCTGCTGCAGCGGTTTGACTCCGGCAGCCATCATCTCGATCCCAAAGAAAATCATTCCCAATCCCAGGCCGATGAGCAAATATGTGCGGTATCTCTCGTCTTTTATCAAATATAGCGCTATCCCGCACAACCCGACAATGAACATGACCTCCACGGAAATATTCAGAGAGACTATAAACAGCAAAACACAATTCCCTACACTAAATCCATTCAGGATAGCGATTGCCTGCGAGACATTGAGCGTCCCGGAGCTGATCAGGCTTGCCAAAATCATCAGCGCAGCTGATGTGCTTTGCATTACCGCCCCGGACCCCAGGCCGAATGCCACGGCCCGCCCGCGCGAGGAAATGAATCGCGTGGCAAGAACCCGGAACTGCCGGCTGCCCAGTTGTTTGAGACTGGCTGAAAGCATCTGGACGCCCGTGAACATTAAGCCCAGGCCCAGAATTATTTTACCGATCACTTCGATCATAATCACCCAAAACACTTCAGGATTACAGTTTTATAAAACACGCGCTTTTAAATCTGATGATGCCCGATGGGCCGTTGATGGCGCAGTAATTCGTGGCGCCCTGCATGGTGCAAATCTTTCTTTTAGCCGGGAGACTGTCCCGCATTTTATCTCTCAGAAATCAGGCTTATGGCGACAAGGCATTTTGTCTGATCTGCCGTAGCCTGAAAGTCCCGCAGGACACGGGCGGGCTGATTTTGCTGATACGGTTGAATTATGCGGTCCCAGCCCGCTTAGTTATACCGTCTATATCTGCGTCGGGATTCCCATGTAATCTTTTAATTCGGCTACGGGGCGCATTTCGCTGTCGAAGGCGTATGCGTCGTAAAGGGTCTTCCCGTCTTCCGTGGTCCCCTTGTAGACGGCGTAAGTGTAGAGCCGGTCGGGGTCCGGATTGTTATCGTAAATCACAACCTGCCCCACTCCGTCAGGGAGCATCATCTTCCTGTCAAAGTGAATGTCGCGCCAGCCGCAGGTCTGGAACAGGGCCTCCAGCACCATGGGGTGGAACAGCAGGGCCGGGGTTTTTACGCGCCACAGCGCGGCCACCGGCTTTTTGAAAACGCCCAGGACCGCGTCCCTTTCTATTGAAAGTATTCCGTCCAGCACGCGGAAGCTGGGGCCGTGAAAATAGATATTATAAATTTCCTCAGCCGTAATTTTATATTTGGCGTGTTTGGGCAGTTCCGGCTTGTCCAGACCTTCCCAACCGCCCTTGGCTGGGCCGGGTTCATAGCGCGCCGAAAAATGTGTTTTGGTGGCGCCCAGTTTTACCCCTTTGGCGTTTACAAAGTCGGATTCTATCCGGAGGTCGTAGCCGCCGCGTTGAGCGTTGGCCCGCACCAGGGCGTTTACCGGCTTACCGCGCAGCAGCTTTATAGGCACGGTGAAGCGCAGGTCTTTGAGGACCCTGGGTTTTTCTCCGGAAACAGCGGCCGCAGCCTCGGCGAAAGTCTCAATGCCCATGACGCCCGGCAGGTAAGGAGTGCCGTTAATTGCGTGATCAGCCAGGTACGGGTCTTTCTCTACCGAGAATTCCTTGGCCGCCTCAAGTTCAAGACCCTTCACATTTTTAGCCGCGCGCTCCAGAAAATGAAACTCCGAGCCGCTCGCGTCGGGGAAGTTCGGATCAAAGCGGAGCTGCTTATCCCAATCAAGTTTTCCCAGGCTGCCGGAAAGCACGATTTCCGGCACCTTGCCGTAGACCAGTTCGTCGGCCAGCGCGTTCATGCCCTCCTCGGGATAGAGAAAGTCCAGCTCCTGCGATTTTAAAAACGCTTCAACTCCGGGACGTATGCCCATTCCGATATTGGCATAGGCTGTCATATCGACGCCGAAGGCCCGAACGCCCTTGTTTGTCAGACTTATGGCCAGTTTGGCTATATAATCGGAAGCGGCGGCATAGTCGGATTGGCCGAGGTTGCCGAACTTGCCGGCTATAGATGAGATCATCACCCAGAAGCCTTTTTCTTTTACGATTCCGGACTTAAGCATGTTTATGGCGCTGTTCGCCTTGGTGTTGAAGATCAGGAAGAATTCTTCCAGGGTCTTATCCACCACAAGTTTTGAGCGCTCCAAGCCGGCGAAATGCGCAATGCCGTCCACTTGTCCAAGATCGGCCTTTATATTGTTCATGACCGAGTCTAATACTTCTTTGTTGTTGAGGTCACATCGGTAATAGTTGACTTTAACACCCAGCGCTTTCAGTTCCTCTATGGAACGGTAGAGCTGGGCGGAATCCTTAATCCGGGTGAATTCTTTTTCCAGTATCGCCGGAGTCGCTTTATCCATTTTCGCTTTCAGTTCCTGCCAGAGCGTTCCGGTCTTGTAGGTCTTGAGTTCTGATTCGCTCATGGCGGCGAAACGGGCGGAGTCGGCGTTAAGCTCTATGATGTCAAGGATGACGATATGCGGTTTGTGCTGCGCCGCTATAGTTCTGGCGAACAGAGCCCCGAGGCCGCGGCCGCCGCCGGTTATAATTACCTTCCTGCCTTTGAGAGGTGTGCGTTCCTTGTCTTTCTCCAGCAGTTCCGGCTTACCGATGAGCGTCCAGCGTTTATTTTCGGCATAGCCGATAGCCAGGCGCTTGTCGGAATAAAGTATCTCGTAAAAAGTTTTCTGGACCATGGTCTGGGAAGAAGCGTGCGGTTCGAAGTCCAGAAGCTTAACGATGCTCTTATCAAGTTCTTTCCTGAGACACAGCGTTATGCCGTGTATCGCGCCATAGACCGGGTCGTAAACTTCCCGTGTCTTGTAGCCGAAGCCGCCGTCCAGCGTTGTAACTACGGCCAGGAAAGTGGAATGTCCTTCCTCCAGTTTGTTCAGTCCGCCGTTAAAATACTTGCCGGCCAGGAAGAGAGGTATAGCGTAGCGTTTGAGGTCGTCGAACGCGTTGGTTTCCGCGCCCAAACCCTTGATGACGCAACCCATAAGATAGAATACTCCCTGCACATTGTCGTGGGCGGACGCGAAATCGGCCAAGGTTTTTTCCAACGCTGCCGGGTCCTTGAAATCAACCTGGATAGTGTCTTTAAGTTTGGTCTTGGCAGATGTGAACACGAACGACTCTATCCTATGCTTGTTCAGTTCGGATCTGAACGCTTTAATAAGGTCCAGGTCTTCCCCGAAAATGATCACCGGCCTCTTTGAGGAGAGCTTTGTTATAACCTCGCTCTCAACCGGGGCCGGGATGATGGTCGGCACATAACGAATATGGCGTTTGGGATATGTCGGTTCCTGCTTCACCGGTTCCGGATTCGGGAGTGGTTCGGTGATTAGAGGATTAGAGGACTGGAGGACTGGAGGATTAGTAACAGCCGCCGGAGGATTAGCGACAACTGGAACTGCCGCGCTGTCTTGCTGCCGCGCTGTCTTGCTACCCGTTTCATCCATTACATATTTTATGCAGTGTCTGATGGTCGGGTAATCTTTAAGCGACAGGTTCTCTTTCCTGGCGATACTGTAATGCTCGCGTATGGCGGCGAACAGTTCGGCCTGCTTGACCGTATCGATGCCGAGATCGGCTTCCATGTCGAGATCAAGTTCCAGCATATCCTTGGGATA
>CAIPTO010000012.1 GCA_903867985.1 uncultured Elusimicrobia bacterium
CAGAGGCAAAGCCGGACTGGTCGGCAAGATAGTTCATGGAGCGCCTGTTAAAGTAAAAAAAATGTTCAGCTTTGTAATGGGTCCATTTCCCCTGCATGACTTTGCGGCTTAAAGAATCCATGTCCGGGGTCATTATCATAATTATGCCGTCTTTTTTTAAAAGCCGGCGCGCAGTCCTCAGGGTTTTAATGGGATCTCGGACGTGTTCCAAAAGATCGGACATGGCTATAACATCAAAATGGTTTTCAGGGAAAGGACAATTTTCGAGCACGCCTTGGTAAACTCTGTCGTCACCGAAATTTCTTTTTGCGATCGCGCAGGAATAATCTGAAAGTTCAACGCCGTAAACCTGAAATCCCCTCCTCGCAGCCGCTTCAAGAAAATAACCTGTCGCACAGCCAACATCCAGGATATTTCCCGCACACTTATAATCCGCGATAAGATCCAGGCGAAGGTCGAAGGTATCCGTCTTCATCCGCTTTACCGATTCGTTCTCAACCCGGTCGGCTACCCCCCAGGATTTGTAATATGATTTCCCGTATAATTTATTCAATTCACCATCCGTCAGCTGAGGATGGAGAAAATGAACGCCGCAGTTTAAACACCGATAAACAGTCATTTGACCGGGGGCGGCGGCTGTTCTGCAGGTATTGGATCCGCAAACGGGACAAGTCATAAAGTTCGGTGGATTTTAGTTTTAACGGTGTTGTAACAATACACCAGCCCGCCGGCGCAAAGCATCAAAAGCAGATGATCGTAAGGCAGACGGTATCTGGGGGTCCCCAATATCACGCTGTGCATAAGCGAAACGTACGACAAATACAGGAACGACGGGATTGAGGGAACAAAATTGCTCTTGGAAATACAGAACAACCCGCAAAAAGCGGTAGCCAGCAGCAGATAATGCGCCACCTGATACAGCCCGGCATAAGTCTGCGAAACTTTGGAAAGCATTACTTTTCCTATAGGCAACGTCCAGAAACGCCGGAAATTAGCGAACATTTTCCGCGAATAAGTGCCCGGATGCGTCAAAGCGTATTTTATGACCCTCCGGCCTACGATACTTTCCATTTTAGAGCGCGGCAGATCTTTTAGTTCCGGATACTCCCGTAAAGGACTGAGCTCCACGATCTTATCACCGTCCCAAGCGTCATCCTGAATGGCATACCAAAGCAGCCACCCGCTGCCGGTGTTCACCGCCAGGAAATCATTAAGCGCGTAATAGTTGCGCACGGTCCACACCGAAATGATAGCGCTGCTTATGACCATGTACATCATGAAGCCCTTGAAAAGCTGCTTGCGCAACCCGGTAAACAGAATTACCGGCAGCAGAAAGAGCGGGAACACCAGTGTCGGGGCGCGGACCAGCACGGAAACTCCATGAAATACTCCCGAATAAGCGAAACTTTTATTATCCCGGTCTTTAAACGCCCTGGTCAGATAGTAGCATTCCCAGAGGAAAATGAAGATGAACAAACACTCCGTCATTTTCATATTGCTGTAAAGGATGAACGGCGGATACGCCGCCGCCAGCGCGCCGGAAAGTATGGCTATAGCGGGCGTGAATATTAACCCCGCTATCAGCATAAGAAGGACGGCGCTGCCGGAGTCTATCAGGCACTGGAGCAGTCTGAAAACGAACTGACTGTGGTCGGTAACGGAATATACCGCCGCCAGGAATAACGGATATACCGGCGGACGACCGTCGGTAGGCTTCCCCGGACCCTCGATAAAACCGTTCCCCTGCGCAAGGTTAACGGCAACGGCCTCATAAGCTTGCGCGTCAAACTTCTCATAAGTTTCCGCCATGCCTTTATAGCCCAGCAACAGGCCCAGCCGAAGGATGAAAGCCGCGAGGAAAACCGCGAGATATATTTTTTTGTTCATATTTATCAGCGTTTCCCGAACCATGTATTTACCGCCAGCGCCACAGCTTGGTTCAACTGGCGCGTAAAATCATACACGGACCTCACCTTCATCAACCTCCGGAGAATATACCGCGCGTTAAAATAAAAAGTGGAAACGGCCCGCCGCCGATACCCGGCTATTTCCTCTTTTGTCAGGTTCCGGCTTCGCATAGCGATGTCGCTGCCGGACTGATCCATAGTGTCAAAACTTCTGTCCACCATTCCTAAAGATACGGCATCTTCTCTCATAACGGTCCCGATCCGTGGAACAGCGACATTGAACGAAGCGTAATCAAGTTTTATGGTCTTCAGTAGCCGCAGCGTAGCCGCCATAGTTTCATGGGTCTCTTCCGGCAGGCCGATTATAAAAGTTCCCACGGTTTCGATACCGATCTTATCGCAATAATCCACAGCCGAAACTATCTGTTCCCCGGTATATCCTTTCCGGTATTTTTTAAGTATCGAGTCGGAGCCGGATTCAACGCCAAAAATGATCGTATGGCAGCCGGCCTTCTTCATCACATCAAGCAATTCAGGGTCCGCCACATCCACTCTGGAAAAGCATATCCATCCGATCTGCATATCTTCCGCGGCTATTTTACGGCAAAGCTCTTTCGCCCACGCCGGGTTCGCGCCGAAGGTTTGAGTGTGAAAGAGCACTTCATTGATGCCCAGCGATTTTACAAGTTTTAATTCATCTATCACCTGGTCGACCGGCCTGACCTTGAATCCAAGCGTGCCCATAATGCAAAAACTGCAAGGATAGGGGCAACCGTAATCGGCCAGCACCGTGGCAAATTTCTTGCTTCGGATAAACGGGTGGCGGTAATTATATCCGGCAAAAAGATGATGCAATGGAAGAGGGATATTAAAGAAATTCGATCTAGGCGCCATTTTTGCTGGAAGGATACTCTCCCCGTCGCGGATGATCATATCGCTTACAGCGCCATAATCACCATTCAGATAACTCACTATATCCTGACCGGTGAAATCCAGAAGAAGCGCGTCCAGAGGGGAACCGGCCCCAAGATATTTTTCTCCCCCGGCCCTGAAAGCATCTCCGATGCCCACTATTTTTACTTGGCCGCAGGCTTGCCTGACCCGCCTCGCGAAATCCATATCTTCGGCGAGGCTTACCGCGCCGAAAAGACTTATAACCGCAAACGGCTCTATGCGTCCTATTTCCCTAAGAACCGACTCAATGGTAAGTTTACCTGCAATGGCGTCAATAAAATGCACCTCAAAGCTCTGAGACAGTATGCCGCTCAGCATCAGAAGGTCAACGGGTTGTGTGAGGTAATCGGCCTGCGAAACCTTACTGCAAAAATAGTCGCGGATGTAAAGGCGTTTTCCCGGCGGATTGAGCAAAAGCACTTTTTTCATTGCGATATCGCCAGCTTCTTCTCTACAATATCGAACACTTCCTCTACCGTAATAGCTTCCATGCATTTAGGGAGGGTCCAGTAACAGCGCACGGACTTACGGTCGTGGACATTGATACACGGACTGCACTCGATATTTTTAAAGAACACTGCGTGCTGGGCCCCCCGGGGTCCGTAGATAAGAGGCGTTTCAGGACCGAAAAAAGAGACTGTCGGAGCCTCCATAGCCACCGCGAGATGCAGCGGACCGCCGTCATTCGATATCACAAGTTTAGAGTTTTCAAACAGCGCGGCAAGCTGCCTTATGGATGTCTTTCCGGAAAGATCCACCGCTCTGGGATGAGCTATCCGGCGGCATATCCCCCCCACCACAGACTGATCCGCTTTGGAGCCTATAAATACCACGTTCAGATCGTATTTATTAAGGATCTTACCTATGAGGCGGATAAAATTACCGGCGGGCCATATCCTTTCCACGCTCAGGTCGCTGGCATTAACGTGCACCGCGATATAACCGTCCTTCACACCCGCCTCTTTTAACAATTTGGCCACCACATCCCTGTCCGCGGCCTCCACAAAGGGTTTCACGATCTTTAACTGGACCTGCTTATCGAGACCGATGTGGATACCGAGGTTATAAAAATTATCCATGATATGCCAATACCGGTTGAATGGGACATTGACGCTGTGAATATCGCCCCGCCAGGTCTCCCAGGCATGATACCCGATTTTCACTTTAGCGAATGTAAGAAAAGCAACGATAGATGAGAACCTGGTAAAGAACTCGAAATCCAACACCAGATCAAACCGCTCGCGCCAGAAATATAAGAGGACCCTGAGGAAAGTCTGCGAAAATACCAGCCAGCCTTTGTCGATATTTACAGTTATAACTTCGTCAAAAAGTTTCAGAGATTCGCATATTTCTTTATTCCGGTTGAGCGTTAGGAATACCAGTTTCGAGTCAGGATAAGTTTTCCTGAACTCTTTTATGGTCGGCGACAGAAGAAGTATGCTCCCCAAACCCAGGAATTTCATCGCCAACGTCTTTTTGATATTTTCTTTCCTAACCGGAGTTTTACCGAAACCGAACAGCTTGCTTAGGAAAGTAAGGACGAGACAAACCACAAATCCGATGTATTTATCCAGGATTTTAAGGAAATCTATTTTCATTTATTCCGTCTTTAGGCGGCGTCGAGTCACGGGCTGCACCCCTATTTTTCCAACAAGTGCCGGTAGCTCCTCAACGCGAAGCCGAGTGTCTTGAAAAAACTTCTTTTTTCGCTTTTGAGGAACACGTAAAAATATATTATACCAAACCATAACCTGAACATAAGGTTGGGCGGAAGTTTGATAAGCATTCTCACCAGAGGCAGCGTCCACGGTGCCAGCACCGCCGTCTGGAAGAATTTATGCAGATTTTCTATCCGGCGTATATCGGGCAGCTTCAGCTGGGAATCGATAAAAAAAGAGCCGGAAATGGCGTCCGGACTGAAATCCCTGCTGAGATACCCCTTCTGCTGCGCGTACAGGGTCAGCGCGGTGCGGGGATAGGGCGAAAAGATGGAGCACCACGGATAATCGGCTTTTATCGCAATATTCATTTTTACAGTATTAAAGGCGTCTTCAAGCGTTTCATCCGGAAGACCGACGATATTATAGGTCCTGAACGGCAGACCAGCTTTATGCAGCATACGGGCGGCTCCGTAGATATCCTTGTCTTTAAGGTTCTTGTTGAGGACGGAGTTTCTCAGACGCTCAGACCCGGATTCTATGCCGAAAAAAACGCTCTTACAGCCCGCTTCCTTTAATTTTACGGCGTAATTTTCGTCCGAGCACATGATATCCGCGCGTACCAGACAGAGGAAATCCAGACCTATCTCCTTTTTATAAACATCAAGGAATTCGTACAGCCATTTCCGGTTTATTCCGAAAACATCGTCGCAAAAGTAAACGGTCCTGACGCCATGCTTTTCTTTCAGCTCACGCAGTTCTTCAATCACTTTCCCGATACTGCGCACGCGCACATGCTGTCCTTTGTCTTTATATAATTCCCTGATACTGTCCTCAAAACAAAAAGAGCAGTGGAACATACAGCCGCGCGAAGTTATAATATTCCTTACGCTCCTGTCCGTTCCGGGCCCAAGCTCCTTATAGAGTTCCCGGTCCGGAAACGGATAGACATCCAGTTCTTTATTAAGCGTTCGCACGGGATTTCTGGTTATCCCGCTTTTTTGCTTAACATACAGGTTTCCGATGCCGCTGAAATCTTTGCCGGCATCCAGCGCATCCAGAAGGTCCAGAGTCGCGTCCTCTCCCTCCCCCCGGCAGATAACGTCTACGCCCTCTTCGTCTATAAACTCGGGGAAAAAGGTGGGATGCGCTCCTCCAAAAAGCGTAAGCACGTTATACTTTGCTTTCAAAACTCTCGCGATATTCAGCGACCAGCGGTGGGACCCCGTCATGATGGAAAACGCTACCACATCCGGCTTGAACGTTTCCATGACGGAGGCAAAATCCCCGGCGGCGGACCCCACCGCCAGCGAACATTCATGACGCACCTTGACCATCGATGAAATATACATCGGGCCCAGGAATTCGTATTCAAGGTTTTGCAAAAAAAGAAGTTTAGCCATCAGATTGTTTACTCTTGCGGCTGCCGAAGCCCGGCTTTATTCACCCGGCTCTTCACCAGCCATTCCAACAGCGCCAGAAACCCCCGGAAGTATATAGCGGCATGCCTTAAACTGCGTATTTTTCTTATGTACGAGAAAATAATACGCGGCCGAAAATAAAATTTGCGGAAGGCCCGCTTTGAATACATCTCCAGGTCGCGGGCTGTCAGGCCATGGGGCACGAAAACAGGCAGCCAGCCGTTGAGTTTGTTCCAATTATTGTCGAATGAACCGTATTCCAGCGCCCGCGCGTACAATTGCGAGCCGGGGAAAGGCGTCATGAAAGAAAAATGCGCCTCGTCAAGCGGTAGGTCCAGGGCGAATTGCACAGTCTCATCCAGGGTTTCCAGAGTTTCACCCGGGCTGCCGATGATAAAGAACCCGCAGGGGCTGATACCAGCTTCGCCGGTCATCCGCACTGCATCCCGGATCTGGCGCGCGGTGGTATGCTTTTTTATCTGTTTTAAGATCACATCCGAACCGCTCTCAATCCCGTACCAGATCTGCCAGCAACCGGCCTCTTTCATGATCCGGAGTATATCAGGGTTGACCATATCCACCCGGCAGGCGCAGGTCCACACCATGTCCAGTTTTTCAGCCTTGAGCATCGCGCATAACTCCAGCATCCGTTTGCGATAGGCCGTAAAATTATCATCGCGCAGCTGTATTTCGCGAATGCCGTGCTTATGATAAAGTTCCTTTATGATCTTAAAAGTATATTCGGCGCTATAGGCCCGCAGCACATTACCGAAAACACTGCGATCACAAAAAACACACTCTCCGGGGCAACCGCGCGAAGTTACAAGCAAAGCCGCGGGTATTCGTTTAAGGGTATGCACCGGCGGGCAATAATGACGCGCCAGATCCGGCAGCAGATCCCAGGCGGGCATTGGCAGACTGTCCAGATCATTTATGCGCGGCCGAGGTTGTGTTTTTATCAATCCATTCTCACGTCTGAGGATCAGCCCGCCTACGGCAATCAAATCTTTTTTATTTTCCAATGCCGATAATAATTCCACGATCGCATAATCAGCCTCACCGATGACGCCTATATCAAATTGAGGAAACATTGCCATGGTTTCCAAAGGTAAAGCGGTAAAATGAGGCCCGCCTATAATAACCGTAATTCCGGGATTGGCTTTTTTCAGTCGAGCCGCCAATTCTGCCGCATGCGCTATTGAAATGGTAACGGCGGTAATACCGACATATAGGAAATCATTATCCAGTATAAAACTTACGCACTCCGCATAACCCAGTTTCAGAGCGGCAGCGTCAAGGATCGTGGTTTCAAAGCCGTGCGCGCGCGTCATTGTGGCCAGACACAGCAAACCCAAAGGAGGAGTCTGCCCCCCGCTCTGCGACTTAACCCCGTAACGG
>CAIPTO010000013.1 GCA_903867985.1 uncultured Elusimicrobia bacterium
ATTCAACCGAAAATATCCGCTTCTTCTTGCCCATGGCTGGTTCCTCTCTTATTTCTCATTATATCACGGCACTCTGGGAAACCAGTCAAAACCATACCTAATCTAGCCTTCAAATCTGTTCAGTTTTAGGGGCGCACTCCACCTTGCCGGTAAGGCCTTCTGGCGGATCTTAACCGGGAGGTTGGACCGGGATGGGATATGCCGGGCCTCGTCAAACGAAACCCCGGACCGGCTTTCGCGCTTAAGGTGGTCAAGGGCCAGGCCATCTATCCGCTTCCAGACATACGATATAAATCTTACGGGCTTTAACACCCCGCTCCGGTCCCGGTAGTGCAGATCGTATGTGTGGATTTTCTGAT
The DNA here is from genome assembly GCA_903867985.1 of uncultured Elusimicrobia bacterium. Taxonomy (GTDB): domain Bacteria; phylum Elusimicrobiota; class Elusimicrobia; order Elusimicrobiales; family UBA9959; genus YA12-FULL-51-18. The sequence continues at coordinate 360 of CAIPTO010000013.1, forward strand.
ACAAGGTCAGTATCGCGGCCGACAGCAGGTCATCGCCGTGACGCTCCAGATGATGCCTAAAGACTTTCGTCCGCAGGCGCCACATAAGAAAGCCTATATGGCGCAGCACAAGTTCATCCCTAGCCGTTTTCCTGCCGGCCTGGGCAGCTGCGATCATGCGCCGCTCCTGCGCAAGTGAAAGTTTAGGATAGCGCTGGGCAACTTTAAGGTAACCCTCCCACATCGTTAAATGATAGCTAAAATGAAACCGGCGAACCTGCTTGCCCGCGCTCTAGAATATCCTGGGGCACTATTCCCCGGTTATGACGCAAAGATACGCGCATCTCACTAACGGCCATGTCAGGGCGGAAATGGAGATCCTCTCGGCTCTATGGACACCTATATGGACACCAAGCGAAAAAAACGTTTCTTGTGAAATGCAAAAAACCTTTGTAAAATAAGGATAAGGCGCCCATATCTCAACGGATAGAGTCCTAGCCTGCGAAGCTAGTTATCTTGGTTCGATTCCAAGTGGGCGCACCAGATTTAAGGATGCAAATGTTACCAGAAAATAAAGAAACACCGGCAAAGGAAACCAAGACCGGGCGATATGTCTACGATAAGAAGCTTGGCAAAGTCGTCAAGGTTTCTGACGACATCCCCGGCCTCAAAAAAACCTCCTCAACATCCGCCGGGGCGGGCTGCCCAATGAATCCCGGCGGGCACAACTGCGGCGGCGGTTGCGGCTGCCATTAATAAACACGACCGGTATGCGCGATAAATTCAACCTGCTCAAAAAGAAATATTCCGAAGTAGCCGACATCAGTTCGGCTACTTCTCTTTTACACTGGGACCAGCAGGTTTACATGCCCAGCGGCGGCACCGCGGCCCGCGCCCGGGCTACAAGCGCGCTGGAAGAGCTGGCCCATCGCAAATTCACCGCGCCGGAAACCGGAAAGCTGATAGCCGACCTGTACGACTGGGCCCAGAGCCTGGGGCATGACTCATTTGAAGCTTCCTATCTGCGGGCCGTAAAGCGGGACTATGACAAGGCCGCCAAGCTGCCGCCGGCATTCGTGGCGGAATTTTCAAAGACCGTTTCCGAAGCCCTCGGCGCCTGGACAAAAGCCAGAGCGGATTCCGATTTCAGCGCCTTCTCGCCATATCTCTCAAAGATACTGGATCTTAATATAAGGAAAGCTGAGATCTTTGGCTTTGAAAAGTCCCCTTATGACGCGCTGCTTGACATCTACGAGCCGGGCGTCAAAAAAGAGCACATCGAGCCTTTGTTCAAAAAGCTGGCCGACGGCCTGAAACCGATCATAAAAAACATAAACGCCAACTCCGACCGGGTGTCCGGCGACTGCCTGCGCGGCGTCTTTGACGAGGACGCCCAGCTCAGGCTCACCGGCGAGATAATTAAAGATTTGGGCTATGACCTGTCGCGCGGCCGACAGGACCGCTCGGCCCATCCGTTTACCGTCGGCGTCTCCATAAACGACGTCCGCATAACCACCCGCACTCAGAAAGAGTATCTTCCCGCGGCAATCTACGGCTCGATACACGAATGCGGTCACGCGCTTTACGCCCAGGGCGTTCCCCCGGAGTTTGAAAGCACCCCGCTCTGCGACGGAGCATCCCTCGGCGTGCATGAATCCCAGTCCCGTTTCTGGGAGAACATTGTCGGCCGGAGCCTCAGTTTCTCAAAGTGGGTCCTGCCCAAATACCGCGCGCATTTCCCCGGCAAGTTCGACCACATTTCCCCGGAAGACCTGTACAAAGCGGTTAATAAATCGGCTCCTTCTTTTATCCGGGTGGAAGCGGACGAGGTCACCTACAACCTGCATATCATGCTGCGCTTTGAGATCGAGACCCTGCTCCTGGAGCGCAGGCTGAAGGTGGCGGACGCCCCGGAATTCTGGAACGCCAGGATGAAGGATTATTTCGGCCTTACGCCGCGAAAGGCCAGCGACGGCATACTTCAGGACATCCACTGGTCGCTCGGCAGCATGGGATATTTTCCCACCTACACCCTGGGCAACCTCCTCTCGGCCCAGATCCACAATAAACTTTCCGCGGAGCTCGGCGGCATGGACGCACTGATCGAAAAGGGAGATTTCCACACTATACTCGGCTGGCTGAGGGCAAAGATCCACACCCACGGCCGTAAGTACCTGCCGGACGAATTGATGAAAAAAGCGATAAATGACGAACTCCGCGTTGAGCCGTTTTTAGATTACATAAAAAGCAAGTATTCAGGGATATACAAGTTTTAACCTGAATCCTGCAGTTTAAGACAGATTTCATTTAGGGAATAGGGGAACAGAATTATTCTGCAGGATTCCCCGAGAAGCGGGCGGAGGGCCAAGCGCTATGCGCGACAGGCCCGACGAGATGTATGCCTCCCGAATGGGCGCCCGCTATGCGGGCGGAAAGGTGCAACTGCAACTTTCAGGTTAATTTTTCCGGCCGCGCAGCGCGGGCGGGCCGAAGAGGCTGGTTCAACACTTCTATGGATACAAAAATAAAAACAAGGTTTCTGGTCGGTATCGCAGGAGGATCGGGTTCCGGAAAGACCACCCTGGCCCGAAAAATGATAGAAGAGTGCGATAAAATAGGCATCTCCGGACAGATCTTATCACTGGATAATTACTACAGGCCCCTCGACCACCTGAAGTTCGAAAAAAGGAAAGCCTATAATTTTGACCATCCTAACGCCATCGACTCCGCCCTCGCCCTGAAGCACATAAAGGCGCTCCGCGCCGGCCAGCCTGTCCGCCAGCCCATGTATAACTTCAAACTCCACACCAGGGAAAAAGAAACTTCAGTCTGCCGCCCGACAAAACTGATCATAGTGGAAGGACTGTACACGCTGTATTTCCCCAAGTTCCTGGACCTATGCGACTACAAGATATTCGTGTCAACCGGGATGGTAACGGCGGTTTTGCGCAGGGTAGCGAGGGATATTAATGAAAGAAACCGCAGCATTGAAGACACCAAGCACCAGATTCTAACCACGGTGCTGCCGATGTACGAGACCTATGTAAAGCCCACCCAGCGCAACGCCCATTTTTCAATAAACTGGGAAGGCGAAGAGATCCCCGAAAAAGCCACCGAGGGCCTGGTCAGAATGCTCCGAGATCACTTCCGCTGAAACATTTTGATTAGAGACTAAATTTTTCACCAATCACAGGCAAACCCGCACCATGAAAGGGACTCCCGCGAACGAAAAGTTATTCTGGAACAACCGCGCCAGAAATTATCCATTGCCTTTTGAACCGGGAAACCTCGCCAAAATCGGCAGGATACTGCGGCTGCTGGAACGCATGGGGGTCCGCTTTGAAGGCCGCAAAGTTCTGGATATCGGCTGCGGTACCGGGGTTTATGCGCTCCCTCTGGCTGAGAAGGCTAAGTTCATACTTGGGTTGGACTCCTCCCGTGAAATGCTTAAAATATTCCGCGCGGAACGCCGCAGACGCGCGATAGATAATGTTTCCTGCGTCCTTGCCGCCTGGAACGCGGCACCCTCGTCACGTCTGGCCGGGCGTTTCGATATAGCTCTCGCCTCAATGACTATGGCGATAAAAAGAAAGGCCGATATCCTTAAAATGGAAAAGGCCGCGGGCGAACGATGCGTCTATATCGGCTGGGCTGGAGTCCGCCGCAACGCGCTGCTGGAGAAAGTCTATGCTAAGCATGGCGTTAAGTACCGCGCGCCGGAGGGAGCGGCGATAGTGCTGAAAGCCCTGGCCGAGCTGGGCCGCACCCCGGCCGTGCGTTTTATCAGGGACAGTTGGGAAAGGAAAGCCCCCGCGGAAGATACCATGCGCGACATTGAAGTGGGTCTTAAGGTTAACGGGGCTAAAATGGACCGGGATTGGGTGGAAAATCTGCTGAAAAAAATGACCCGTGACGGTATGATAAAACAGGCCACCTCGGTAAGAAAAGCGTTGATAACCTGGCGCGTCCCCTAGTAATCATCCGATTTTTACATTTCAATGGCGCCAAGAAGTTCGTACAGGGCCGCGGCTGCGGTTATGTTCCCGACTTCCCAGATAACCGGCCGGTCCAGGCTTAAATACGCGACAACGCGCTCAACCAGATAATCGCGCACGACCAGAACCCTCGGCTTCCTGCCGCGTGAAAGTTCCCGAAGCGGAGCCGCCCACCCCCCGCCGTCCAGCTCCAGAAAACCGACCTCGTCCACGAATACGACATCAGCCTCCGAAAGGGCGCCGCCGGACAGGGCGGCGAGTCCGGACGCCAGACCTTCTTCGGAGAAACGGAATTCGCCCGCCCTTATACTGCCGCCCGCTTCGCGCCGACATAGCTTTACCCGGGTGCCGGAGTATAAATTAATAACGTCAAATCCGGAGCGCAAACCATTCTCCCATAAACCCGCGGCGCAGATCCCTCCCGGCTTTTTCCCGCTCCCGCGCAGCAGTTCCGCCAGCTTCATCACCAGTTCGCTCTTACCGCTGCCGTGTGCGCCGGTTATAATGAACACCGGCACCCGTCCGAGAGTTTCCAGAAGAAAAGGCGCGCGCGCCACCGCCTCTCCAAGGACTGATAACGGCCGCCTGGCAAAATCCCTGCCAGGAGGAAGCCCGGCAATGATCCCCGGCAGGGCGTTGAATGCATATTCCAGAGTCTCAAAGAAAACTCCGCCCCCCAGCCGCTCCAGCAGCCAGCGTATGGACGGGTTAGTAAGTTCACAGCCTATGGCCGCAAAACCGAATGTAAGCATGAAGGCTCTTAACGCCATGTAAAAGCCTGCCGATATGCTGCCCAGCATAAGCCCGGCCGTCAATGAAGCGGCCAGCACGCCGGTCCAAATTCCGTAATGTTTCAACAGAGACCTGGCGCGGAGATAATAACGCGCGCAGACAGCCGAATAAACGCCAGCCACGGCCAGCATGGCCGCGGCGGGTATTTTACGCCCGGCCGACATGACCGCAGCAATAAAGAGTATATGCAGGATAAGCGCCGGGACAGAGTAAGCGCGACCGTCACTCGCACGACCGCCATGAAGTTTTATCGCCGGCCTTTCGGCTGCCGGCGCGGGAGCAGACGCCGTTTTATTTTCGGCGCACATTCCCGCCACAGCGGCGGCGGCGCCGGCCAAAAAATAAACCGCAAAAAGCAAGATCAGGGGGACCCATAAATTCCCCGGCCCGAAGCCGCCGCGCAGGCGCATCCATTCGACCCCGCGCAGATATACGGCGACAGTATCGGGGCCGTAAAAGATGAGAAGATTTACGGCTTTATGAGCCAAAGCCCAGCACATGGCCAAGCCTCCGGCCAGCAGATAGCCGGCCGGGTTGCAGCCGAGCAGGCGCACGCCCGCTTCGGCCAACAGGCCCTCCATAGAGATAGCCAGCATCGGCCCGAATATTACCGCGCTCGGAGATACTGACTTCATTGCCGCGCAGACAAGGCCGGCGCGCCACAAGAGGCCGCGCTCCGGCCAAAGCCTGTGCCCGGCCACCAGTATTGCTATACCGATAGCCGTTAACAACTCGCCGGAGAACGGCACGCGGGCGTTGTGCAGAAAACTGCCCAGCACTATTTCCGACGCCGCCCAGATCCCGCCCAGGACGGCCGCTTTGCGCCAGAGAATATTCTTGCTCATATGTTTTTGTTCAACAGGGCTAGAAGACCACCTTTACTGCCGCGGTTACCGTTCTTCCGGGCGCGAGCGTGTCTTCAGCCTGCTGATAACGCTCGTTAAATATATTCCCAAGCCTTAACGATGCGCTTATTTTCTCAGTAATTTTTTGCGCCGCGCCTATATTCATTACAGAATATCCGGTACTTGCGCCTGTATTGGCGTCATTGGTAAACTGCCTGCCTTTATGTGTCCAGTTCGTAAAGACATTGGTGTCTTTGTGTTTCCAGGATAGTCCCGCGGAGTAAATATGGCGCGGCGCATAGGTAAGCTGATTTCCTTTTATAGTTAATCCGGGCGCTTCCGTTATTTTTGAGTGGGACTGAGCGTAAGCGGCGGACGCGGTAAAATCTCCGGCGATATACTTTACGGGCAATTCCAAGCCGTAAATTTTAACTTTCCCTACATTGGTGTACATCTTTTCTTTCCCCCAGGTCGCGTCTATTACGCCGGTTTCCACCTGGTAGATAAAATCCTTAGCGGTCGTGTAATACACGCTCGGGGCGATGTAGACAGCTGAAACAGGGGTCAGCCTGAAACCTGTTTCGATAGTATCAGCTTTTTCCGGCCCCAGGCTGGGATTAGGTTTTTGATACCACTTATTGGCGCCGCTGCCTTTGATAAGCGTTAATACCATATTCTCAAGTTCACTGGCCCTGAATCCTCTGGCATAAGAAATGTATTGTTGTATTGTATCGGTATACTTATAGCCGGCTGATATTTTAGGCGTCCAACTATGCCATGTGTGCTCGTCCAGATCGCCTGTATAAAAACCCGGAGCTTTCGTGTTTTCCGCAAAACCGTCGTGAAATTTAACTGTGTCATATCTTACGCCAGCGACCATGCTTACTTTGTCGGACAGCAGATTTTTTTCCAGCTGAATGAACGGCGCGTAATTATCAATTTCACCTATGTCTTTTGCGTACTTTCCGTTATTATAATTGTCATAACCGTTGACGTCTCCGTGTTTCCAGTCAAAACCGAATGTGGATGTTAAGCCCGCGATATCTTTGGCCAGGGAACTTTGAATACCGTGATCCCGCCTGTCCACATCTATATCAGTGTGTGAGGTAGCGGCGGTCGCTTCAGCGCGTGTTTGGCCCGTCTGCTGGTCGTAAACCGCTACATTCCAGTTAAGGTCTTCGCGGCCGCCTTTCCACGATATCCTGGCAAGGTCAGTCTCGCTTTCACGGTATTCGCCCTTTGCCGTGCTCTGATAATTTGTGCCCAGCCCCGTCACCCCGTCATAACGGGAAAAATCCGCGCGGACAGCCCCCATTTCCTTGAACTCATAGGCGGCTTTAGCTCCGAATGAATTTTCATTCACATATGACTTTGCCGTATATTGATTGCGATTCGCTTCTATAGCCTGCACATAGCCGTCGCTTTCTAAATGTTTTCCGAAAACTTCCAAGGATAAAGCCCCCGCCTGCGCTCCCGCCTTTGCCGTTGTATCAAGGGTATTATATGTCCCGTAGGCGGTCTCCAGACTGTAACCTTTCTTCGCTCCCTTTGTAATTATATTTATCGTTCCGCCTATGGCGTTGGATCCATAAAGAGATGAAGACGGTCCTTTAAATACTTCAATGTGATCTACGTCTTCTATTGTGAGATCGTTCCAATTTACTCCGCCGGTTGCCGAATTATTCAAAGGAACGCCGTCCAGCAATATAAGCGTGCGGCCCTGCGATTGCCCGCCCTGAGGAGAGCTGCCCAGCCCGCGCATTGTTAACGCGGCAGTGCGGTTATTTATATCGCCGGAAGAACGTGTTGTGCTTAATCCCGGGACAAGCGCCGCAAGTTTTTCGTCCAGCGTCGCGCCGGGTAATTCTTTAAGCTGTTCGGGTATTACAACCTCTATTGAGGCGGGAACATCCGCCAGGGTTTGCGGAGCCCGGCCGGGTGTTGTTACTGTTAAATGCAGGTCTGACGCCGCCAGCGGGGCGCACAGCAATAATGTTGTCAATGTTAAACCGGCCTTGTGTCTTATCATCATAATCTCCTTGGCCTGAAAACCTGAAGTTTTCCGCCCGCATAGCGCTGGGCCCTCCGCCCGCTTTGCGGGGAATCCTGCAGAATAATTCTGTTCCCTGATTTTATCAATGAGATATACCTTGAACTGCAGGATTCAGGTTAGCGGTCAACTTCCGCAAATAAAATACAGCTAGACCGGCGCGATTATAGAGAAAGCGCCGTGCGTAACGCCTTTCAGCGCCCGCATGGAGTCCGCCAGGCGCTCCAGCGCCGATGGCAATCCCGTGACCGAAGCTGTTACGAGTATTTTTCCACCCGGCAGGATATTGGTTTGCAGCGAAAGGACGCTTTTGGCGTTGGCCTGCAGAAGGGCCTCAAGGCTGCGTCCGGGGCGGCGGTCGGCCGGGTCGTATATTATCGAAATGCTTCCGGCACATTCTCTCCCGCTCCTCCACTCTTTTTTAGTTACAGCGCGGCGGATGAAGTCCGCCATGGCCTGCGAACGGCTTGGATAGCCGCGTTCGGAGGATATTTCATCAAGCCTGGCGAGCAGACCTTTCTCAAGGCATACGGTAAACCTGTCCAGCAATTTATCGGCGTTTTTCATATTCATACTATTGTATAAAAAAATATGAATGGGGGACAAACGCCGCCCGAGCACCGGCTTTTATCAATTCGCGCCGAATTTGCTACCATTTGGGGATAAAGCTAATTTTGGAGGAGAACATGAACACCATATTTCAGGTCCCAAAGCCGCTCAACGAGCCCGTTTGGAATTACGCCCCGGGCAGCCCCGAACGCAAGGAATTGAAGGCCAAGCTGGCAGAACTGCGCGGGCAAATAATAGATATACCGCTCATTATCGCCGGCAAAGAAGTCCGCACCGGTAAAACCGCCGATATCATCATACCTCACGAGAACAAAAAAATCATAGGCCGCTTTCACAAAGCCGGCGTGAAAGAAGTTGAAATGGCCATAAAGGCCGCGGCTGCTGCGCGCGAAACCTGGGGCCGGATGCCCTGGCACGCCCGCGCCTCCGTATTTCTTAAAGCCGGAGAGCTGCTTGCCGGCCCCTGGCGCCAGACGCTTAACGCCGCCACCATGCTGGGCCAGTCAAAGAATCCATACCAGGCTGAGATAGACTCCGCCTGTGAACTGGTGGATTTCTACCGCTTCAACACCAGCTACGCGGAACAGATCTACTCCCAGCAGCCGTTTTCCCCCCGCGGCACCTGGAATTACGTGGACTACAGACCTCTGGAAGGCTTCGTGTTCGCGGTAACGCCTTTCAACTTCACTTCGATAGCAGGCAACCTTCCCACCGCGCCGGCCATAATGGGCAACACCGTCATCTGGAAGCCTGCCTCCACCTCGGTTTACTCAGGCTACTTTCTTATGAAACTGTGGCAGGCGGCGGGACTGCCGGACGGCGTCATAAACATGGTGCCCGGCTCCGGCGGCGAGGTCGGCAACCCCGTTATAGACAGCAAGGATTTCATGGGCCTGCATTTCACCGGCTCCACCGCCGTGTTCAACGGAATGTGGTCCACCATAGTAAGGAACTTCGATAAGTACCGCGGCTACCCGCGCATAGTGGGAGAAACCGGCGGAAAAGATTTTATTTTCGCCCACGAATCCTGCGATACTGAGGCGCTCAAAACCGCCATAGTGCGCGGCTCCTATGAATATCAGGGTCAGAAATGCTCAGCGGCCAGCCGCTCTTATATACCCCGCTCGGTCTGGAATAAGATTAAGGACGACCTGACAACCCAGATCAAGGGCCTGAAGATGGGCCCGGCCGAGGACTTTACCAACTTCATTAACGCGGTCATAGATAAAAGCGCGTTCAATAATATAAAAGGGTACATAGACTTCGCCAGAACGGCGCCGGACGCCAAGATCCTTGCCGGCGGGGTGTGCGACGATTCAGCGGGCTACTTTATACAGCCCACGCTGATAGAAACCACCAACCCGCAGTTTAAGACAATTAATGAGGAGATCTTCGGGCCGGTGATGACAGTATTCGTGTACGAGGATGGGAAATTTGAGGAGACGCTGCGCCTGTGCGACGCGACCTCGCCCTACGCCCTGACCGGGGCCATCTTCGCCCAGGACCGCGCGGCGGTGTTGCGTGCGGCGGATATTCTTGAACACGCGGCCGGAAACTTCTACATAAACGACAAGCCCACCGGAGCCGTGGTCGGCCAGCAGCCTTTCGGCGGCGCCAGAGCTTCCGGCACTAACGACAAGGCCGGCTCGCTGCTGAACATGACGCGGTGGACATCGCCTCGTTCCGTAAAAGAGACCTTCGTCCCGGCCACCGACTATAAGTATCCGTTTATGCTGGAAAAATAGCGGCGCGCCTTGTATAAATAAAAAACCGTCCCTCCAAATTTGGCGGGGCGGTTTTTGTTTATATTTATATCAAAACAAACCAAACAGCAACCCGGCGGTAAAAGCGAAAGCGACCCACCAGATGGCGTAAACCAGCAGGCCGCGGCGGCCTATCAGTTTCTGCGACATTATCATTGTGGGTATGCAGGTTCCTACCGAGCCCAGCAGAAAAGCGAAAGCGGGCCCATGCCCGAGCCCCAGCTTCATCAGCGACAGAGTCAAAGGTATCTCCTCGCCTTCGCAAACATAAAGCGGCACTCCCACAAGTACGGCGCTGATATAGGCCAGCGGTCCAGAAGAGCCGATATAGCGGGCGATAGCGCCGGGAGGAATGAGCACGGTAAGCATGCTGGCTATAGCCATACCCAGCATGAAGTACTTGGCCAGGTCCGTCAGTATATCTATAAAAACCGGCCAGAATTTCTTAGGCCCCTCGTCTTCATCACCGCCTGAACAACCGCTACCGGAACAGTACTTCTTTTCCATCGCCGGGGACGGAATGTCCAGAAAGCCGGGCTTTGAGCGTTCAAGCCAAAGAAAAACAGAGCCTATCATAAGACCGCCGAAAAAAGCCGCCAGAGCGCGGGCGGCCGCGAATTTCCAGCCCAGCACGGCAAAAGTCAGGATCAGGGTCTGCGGGCTGGCCAGCGGAGAGGCGAGCAGGAAACTGGTGACCGTGCCCAGATCCGCGCCTTTGCGCCGCAGGCCGGCGGCCATCGGCATGGTAGCGCAGGAACAGCCCGGCATGATCATGCCCAATATGGAAGCCTTGGCCATGGAAAGCCAGCCGCCGCGTAAATGCTTTAAAGCGAACTCAGGTTTTACAAAAACATCCAGCGCGGCGCCGAAAGCGGCTCCGCCCAGAAAATAAGGCAGGACCATCCAGGTAAGATAGAAAAATTCTTTTAAAAAAGCGTAAATGTAAGACATGAACATGTTTTACTATTGCCCGCAGGATCCGGGTTAAGGCTGACCGGCAACGCGCTTCATGGCAGACTCAAGTTCTTCGTTTGTGAACGGCTTGCGCAGTATGATCCCCGCGCCCCGCTCTAAAATCTTTTTGTCAAGAGCGTCCTGCTCAACGGCGGTTACAATAATTACTTTGATCAAGGGGTCAACCACCTTTATCTTTTCCAGCACTTCAAGACCGGTTCCCCCCGGCATTATAAGGTCCAGCAGCACCACCTCAGGCCGCAGTTCCGTGAAAGCTTTAACGGCGGCTACGACATCCCCGGCTTCGCCCAGCACCTCGTGCCCGAATCTCTCCAGACATATCCGGATGACCGCTCGTATTGTATCGTTATCGTCAACAATAAGTACCTTCATAAAACATATCCTTCCTTTTAAAAAGTCAACTTACTTAATTGCCGCCGACCCCTGCGGCTTCATTAATGTTGGCCGGTGCTGCCGTAACCGCCTTCGCCCCGGGTCGTGGAGGCGAGTTCCCTGGCTTCCGTAAAGATTACATACTCTATCTTATTAAAGACCATCTGGGCTATTTTTTCGCCTTTTTTGATCTCGTAAATATTCCTTGGATCGTGGTTGATCACGATAACTCCCACCTCGCCCCGATACGGCGCGTCCACCGTGCCCGGCGTATTTAAAACCGTAATGCCATGCTTCAGCGCCAGACCGGATTTGGGCCGCACCTGCCCCTCATAACCGTAAGGAATAGCCATTTTAAGCCCGGTAGGCACCAGCACGCGTTCGCCCGGCTTAACCTTAAAATTACCGCTGGAATAAAGGTCCACGCCGGCGTCTCCATCGTGGGCGTAAGCCGGCATTTTTATATCTTTATCCAATCTCTGTACGATAATCTCAAGTTTTGTCATGTTACAACCTCTCCCTTTATTTACGCTTTATAACTAGCCCCTTATCTCGCATTTCGGCAAATATGCCGAGACCGCCTTTTTAATATCTTCTAGCAGCCGCGGCGGAGTCTCAGGGAAACTCTCAAGCCTTTGATCCAGAAGGCCGCCTTTTCTGGGCATAAACTTCTGTATATAGTACTTGTGCCCGCTGCCGCCGGTAATCTCCACTATCATTTTGGCGGTATCGGTCATTTCAGACACTGTGAGGAAGCTTATCTCTCCCCCGCCTCTCACAACCGGCACGACCGTGGTACGAAATTCATAATCCGGGAACTTCACTACCGTTTTCATGCTTTCAAGCGTCATGGCCTCGGCGCCGGTCCGGCCGGACACTACCGGCCACAAGCCGGACGGCCCCTTCACGTCCATTGCCGCATAATCCACCAGTCCCGCCGCCAGCAGGCGTTTCAAAACTTCCGGTGAGCCGCCGTTGGTGTCAAGCTTCACGGGCAGATCCGCGGCTTTAAGCCGGGTTATGAAGGGAATAAGGTCCGGCTGAAGTGTCGGTTCACCGCCGCAGATAACCACGCCGTTGACCCATTGGCGCACGCCGTCCAGATACTTAAAGAACTCGTCCTCGCTGACAAGAGCGTCCTCGTTAAAAAGAGGTTTTGCGTGGCAGGCCGGGCACAGGTAATCGCACCCGGGGGTGAAGACCACCGCCGCTATCTTGCCCGGGTAATCGATAAGGTTAAAGCCCAGCGCCGCGCGTATCTTCATTATTAAGTTTGTTTCTATTCCTGCCGTGCTGTCCTGCTGTCGTACTGCCGCGCTACCCCTACTTGGAGGTCTTCACCGTATAAGCGTCTTCCACCATCTTGAAGTATTCCACTTCTTTGCGATGGAGCGGCTTGCCGCGCTTGAATTCGAGTTCGTAACGGCTCGTAGTGCCGTTGTTTTTTACCAGCACCGTAGGTATCGGGTCCAGCGGCACGTTCCACTTGGCGGCCGTCATGCGGCTGCCCTGATTAGTCAGGTCGTGGAATTCCACGGGTATCTCGATCCCCTGTTCCTTAAGAGCTTTGGTCAGGCTGGCCTTCGCCTCTTCGCACATAACGCAGCCTTCTTTGCCGAAGACCATCACTTTCTTGGAAGGGTCCTTCTCATAGAGCCAGCTGACGCTGGGAGCGAAGCTGGCGTACTGGCCCGCCACAGCCTGGCGCGCGCGGCTTATACCGAGCTGGGAATCGTTCCAACCGCTGAGGTTGGAGAAGTAGCCGACGATCTTGGTGCGCTTGGTGACATCCGCGCTGCCGCACTTGCCGCATTTATCCTTAAAGCCGAAGTAATTGGTGTGGCAATTATTACAATGAGTGAACTCGGGCGACACGGTGATCTGCGAAGACCGCGTATTACGATAAGTCCGCTCTACCAGCGTGGCGATGGAGGCCGGCGGGATCTGCGACTCGCCGCAATAGACATGGATTATAGAACCCGACTCTATCATGTCGTGAAATTTAGACTGGAGTTCTATCCTGTCTATTATAGAGACATCTGCTCCGGGGTTCAGGTGCACGGAATTTGTGTAATAAGGAGCCTTATTTATATCGCCCTTTATCACTTTCCGGGATTCCGGGAACCTGTTCAGATCGCCCTTGGCCAGCTTTTGCGTGGCTGATTCGGCCGGAGTTTCCTCAAGTGTGATCTTAAGCGCGTGCTCAACGCGCAAGCTGTTGATCTTCTGATGCATGTGGTCTATTATCTGCAGGCCGGTTTCATAAGCTTCTTTGGTTTCATGAAGCTCTTTGCCGGTCAGGTATTGGACCGCCTCGTTAAGGCCGATAAGCCCCATTATATAGGTGGCCTTGTTAAGGTCAATATACGGCGTGCCGTCGTCGGAGGGAAGGCCCAGCGACCTGAGCGGGCTGCCGTCGGTATCAAGCAGCGTCTGAGTGTAAGCCTTCTTCTGCAGATGGGCTTTGACGGCCAGATCCAGGGCCGCATCTATCTGCTTAAGCGCGCCTGCCAGGGTTTTACCCTTGAAGGCGGCCTGCGGCAGATTTATAGTAACGTTCTGGAACCCGGTAAAGCGTATGCGCTCAGGATGCTTGAGCAGGTACGGATCGGTTACCTTTTCCTTGAGGCGGCAGCACTGGGCCAGAGTGGCGCCGGCGCCGTCGCGGTCGAACATAAAGTAGGTGGAGCCGTTTTTAGCGGCCAGCCTGCAGCCGTACTCAAAAACCTCCCTCTCGTCAGGATCCTCAAGAGCTTCGCGGCTCACATGCAGGTCGCATTTGGGGAAGGCGAACTGTATGCCGTACTTGTCGCCGTCTTCCCAGACCTTCATAAGCTCTATGGCAAATTCCTGCGCCGTCTTGACCATACGCGGGTCGCCGTAGGTTATGAACCTGCGCCCGTCCGCGGGGTGGACCACATCGCCGTTGCGGGAATCGCCTTCCACGCCCTGAAAGCGCGGCGCCTCATCCGACATCTCAATGCGGCCGTCCTTGTCTTCGATCATGTACTTCCCGCCGGGGCCCATGGCCGGCACATTATGCATATACTGCGGCACGCCGGTATGCATGTTGAAGTCTATGAACAGGGTCTGGCCGCCGCGGCTGAACGCGTTCTGGCTGGCCGAGAATATCAGGTTCTGCGCTATCTGGCGCATCTCTTTTTTGGAGAGCTTGAACAGCTCGCGGGTCTCGCCTGTCTTTTTAAAATAGGGCGCGCTGGTCGCGTCAGTGTACGAAATAGTTCCTGCCTCCGCCATCGCCTGAAGGGTGTCTTTCTTTATCTTGACCGCCTTGCCCTCAAGCTCCCCTTCCACAAGTATTTCGGGGCAATTGAGCATGGGCGCGTACAGTATATTAAGGAACCCGAAGCCCAGGGCGCCGGCATAACGCGACTGCATGGACGCGAGGAAAGTCTGTATATGGCCGTTAAGGACCATGGCGGACTTGGCGGGATTGGATTTATTCTGCAGGTTCGAAACTATCTTATCCAGGCCGTATTTTTTTATATATTCCACGGAGTGGCTGGAACAGTACACGCGCTGGGGGTAGCCCAGGTCGTGCAGATGAATAGCGCCGGTATTGTGCGCCTCGGCTATCTCCTCGGAAAAAACCTTGCGCAGGTTGTACTGCTTCAGCACATATTCCGCTATGCCGAGGTTGACCGCCTCGGGGTTATTGGAAATGATGTTCGAGTTTTCCTTGCTGTTGCCGATCACCAGGGACTCTATGGTAGAGAGCGGCATGGCCAGCGCGCTGTTCTTCAGCGGTATCCCCATCATGGACAGATGCGACTCGGAAATGCGGCGCAGGAACTGCGTGTCAAAGTTATTGGTGCCGTATTTGTCCGACAGCTCATAGGAGTCGTTCTCGGTTTCTTTGGCTATCATCTCGGCCAGTTCGCGCGAGAGCTGGTATTCCTTCTCAAGCGCGTCGGCCAGCTTTTTGCGGTCGAACGGCTCAATGGTTTCATTGGTGATGGACTGCACCAGCAGCATCTGGTCGGTGATGTCGGCGCGGGCGTTCTTCTTTACGGTCAGGCCGCTCTTGCGCACGCGGGAGCGGTCCAGCGAGTAGGACTCGAACTTGTCGGCTGTGCGGTCAAAACCTTTTTCGCGCAGGACCTCCACGCAAACGGCGTTACTGTCATCCACCGTGGGTATTTTATTATGGATGGTGAAATTGTTATTGAGGCGGCGGGCCACCTCATTGGCCACTTCTACAGCCTTCTCTTCGTCGCGGCCGCCAAGAGTGTAGGCAGCTTTATAAATAGCTGTTTTTATCTTCTCTATATTAAACGGCGCCACTTTGCCGTCACGCTTCTTTATCACCTTCGGAAAAATTTCGTTCATCTCGGTAAACCCCTCTATTTCTTGATTGATTTGATCTCTTTTTCAAAATCCGTTACATCTTCGAAGTCCTTATATATCGACGCGAATCTGATATACGCGACCTTATCCAGCTTTTTGAGTTTTTGAGCCACAAGCTCCCCTATCAAGCCGCTCGGGATCTCGCTCTTGTCCTCGTTCCTCAAACTGCTTTCAATGACCCGGCCCGCCTCCTCTATTTTTTCCATACTGACATCCCTTTTCTGGCAGGATTTAACCATACCGCCCAAAAGCTTTTCGTACAAAAAGTTCTCGCGCCGGCCGTCTTTCTTTATGACGACCAGCGGGTGAGCCTCTATACGCTCGTAGGTAGTGAAGCGCTTGGCGCATTTCTCGCATTCGCGCCGGCGCCTTATTTCAAAGGCTTCGGCGGAGTCACGGCTGTCGGTGACTTTAGTATCCTGGGCTCCGCAAAAAGGGCATTGCATCGATTTTCTCCGTTATAGTGTAGGCACCACATCAACCAGCGCTTAAGCGCTGAAGTTTTTCGCCTTCTTTCGCTTTGGAGCTTTAGAACCAGCCCTGGCGAGCGGATGGTAAAACCACCATATCTTGTGTTTTAATCCTACCCCACCACCATTAGTAGTAGTATGAATATTCTAACACTAATCAATTTATCCGTCAAATTTTCATAGACAATAGTAGCGATTTTTTTAAATGTCCCGGTGGCGGCAAGCAGAAATGTCATGTCAAAACAAACTACCCCCGCCGGCAGGGATCCAGATTTATAACCTTTCCTGCCGTTCGCATAAAGATTAAAAAGGCGGCGTGGCATAAAGGGAGGGGTGGCAACCATGGGTTGGATCTGGCCGAGGCGGAACCGGCGCGAAGTCGCCGGGCCGGTCGCAGGCCCGATGGGCCCCATGGTTGACAGGACCCCGACCTGGCCGTTGCGGCCATCCCGACCTGGCCGTTGCGGCCATCCCGACCTGGCAGCCGCTGCCATCCCGAACTTGCAGCCCACCGCTTACTTAAAGTTTTCCTGGAACAGCCGTGGGCCAAAGGGCCCAGAAGATTTCCGGCCCAATGGCCCTGTAACATAAAGCTGTTTGAGCGTACACTATAGTAGTTAGGAGGCTATATGAAAAAAATAATTCTTGTGCTGATGCTGGCGGGAACTCTTTACAACCCCGTGAACGCGCAGGTAAATTTTGATTCTTCTTCAGACTTCAACCTGGCCAAAAGTATCGCTTCACAGGAAGTGGATCTTCCCTCCCCGCAAATAGAAAGAGTGCATAGCGATTCCGACGCCGGCTCCTGCGAAGGCTCCCCGCTTACCATGAAGCTGCGCGGGCGCTCCGTAAACCTCCCGGCCAAAGGCCTGTGGACCCTCGAATCCCACCTGGCCACTAAGTCAGATTCTTTCTCCCGCGGCAATTCCTTCCCGCGCACCGTGCGCGAGAACATCTCCGCGCACATCAATAAAGCCTGCGCACGGCTTACCAAGATGCTGCCCAACATCGAATGCGGCGACGTTTATGATACAAGGTGGGCCAAAGAGTGGACTCCACCCGAAGGCGGCAAGGCCGGACAGGGCGCCGTGAGCGCGCGCCCCTCGCAAGCGGAGGAAATGTGGATATTTAATATGATGTGGGCCGATAAATCAATGCCGAAGCCCGGCACCAAGTTTCTGGCCACCTACAACGGCAAAAGTGTAGTGGTCGTAGGCGGCTACGAGCGCGGTCCTGCCTCCAAGCATTTCCTCGGCGGCTTCCAGAGGGAAGTCTTGTTCGCCCTCGGCGCCACAGAGGACTCTAGCAGGGTAACGCTCTCAACGCTCAGAGACCAGAGCCTTCCCCCCGGCCCGGTAACCTGCAATTAAAACCGCTATTCCCCGCCCTGACCGGAATTATGGGATACCCCCGTAATTCCGGTCAGAATTTGGCCCAGCACTTAAAACACTTTTATCATACCCTGCCCAGACCGGCGTAATGAGATAAGTATTGTGTCACCCTATTATTTGGAAGAAAGGCTGGCGGCTTTCCGTAAAGAGCTGGCCGCGTCACCAAATTGCCGGCATTCCCGGAAAAGAAGACCTAGCGCACCATAAACCTTTGATAATTTTGAAAGCAAATTTTTATCTCCGCTCCGAAGCCCCCGGGAATTTTCTAAAAGTTTCAAAGTATCGTCAAGGCAGTCCCTTACGCCCCATGCAGGTATCAGGCTTATATGGATTTCTCTATATCGGCGCGCTAGTTTAATAACTTTAAGGCAGTTTCCCGCCGCGGCGCCAAGCTGGCCCTGGGCTTTAAGTTCGTTAGCTAAGCCGAGCATGGAAAGATCGTCTTTTTTCCATTTCGCGTAGTCTTCCCAAAGCTTCAGCGCCTCAACTGAGTCACCCTGGCCGCGTAATATCTCCGAAAGGGCGGAGCGGGACGCTTCGTCATGCGGGTTATCGGCTAAAACAGTTCGAAACTCCACAACAGCCTCATCTATATTGCCAACGCTCTTAAGTTCCTGCGCAAAACCGGAACGCCGGTGTACATTTGTTTTGGCTAACTTCCTGAAAATTTTAAGGGAACCTTTAATATCCCCGCAGGCTTTCAGCGCCTTCGCCAGTCTATACTGCACTTCATAATATTCCGGCCTGAGTTTTACTGCCTTCCGGCAAAGCTCCAACGCCCGTTCATTCATCCCCTGCGCCAGATGAAGTTCTATCAGCAGATTGAGTTCCTCCAACGGGTTCCTATAGCGCGCGCCCATTTCTTTAGCTAAAGCGACGGCTTTATTGAAATCCCCTTCTGCCCGGAAGATTTCAGCCAGCTTAAAGTAATAATCACCCGTTTCCCTGTTTACTTTTATGCGGGATTCATAGAACTTTTTAAGCTCTTCCGTTTTATTTTGGGCCTTCAGGGATTCGATCAATGCCTGCGTTCCCATGCCGTTAAGCTCCGGCACCCTTGTTAATAGCTCCTCAGCCTTGCGCCACCTTTTTTGCTCACAAAAGATATGTCCCAGCCCGGAAGCGGCATCCAGGTTTTGCGGATCAAGTCTCAACGCGGTTTGCAGCTCCCGAATGGCTTCCGGGTAGCGGAAATGTGTCAACAATGTCCACCCAAGGCGATTGCGCGCCTTTGCGCTGGCGGGATTCATTCTTACGGCTTCACGGACTATCATCAACTCCCGGCCCCGGGTATCTCCCGGCAGGCCGCAGAGCGACAACTCATGGTAGGCCTCAACGCATGAATTATCAGCCTTAACCGCCAGGGTGAAATACTTGCGCGCGGCAGCGATAGAATGCCCGCGCTCTACCGGCGTACCGCCTTTACAACGCACCTCTTTAGCCTCGCGGCCAAGCCGCATATAATCCACGCAAGTCATACCGCTTTTCTTCTCCTTTTTCATATAATCCCAGCAGTTTTTTTATTTAAACACTTGTAGATTAAAATTTTACCTGTACCGGCCCAGGACGGCGCCGGTGGCGTTGGAGCATTCAGGGGTCTGGCGGCCTTCCAGTTCGGCGCTCATCTCGCCGGCCACATAATTGCAAAGCTCTGTATCGGTAACCGCGCCGTCGTTGTTTCCGTATGGCGGCTTATCCGCATAGCCTTTTAGTCCAAGCAGCATATAATAAGTGAAGTAACCGTGTTTTGTTTTATCAAAGTCAAAACTGGCCTGGTTCCCCTTAGAGCCCGCGAACACAAAAGCCCGCTGCTGGTCAAACTTCGCGGCTACGACCAAGCCGCGGTGGGTCGTTGCGTATTGATCCGGAGTCCTGCCCTGCATGCCTGAGAAGCAGGAATCCAGCAGCACAAACACATTTTTAGCCTTAGAGCCTTCCATATCGGCAATCAGGTCTTTAAGATTTATGAGCGTTCCCTTTCCCAGGGATGGATCCAGGTCCCCGTCGTAAGGCACTATGAACGGCGGACCGTCGCGCGGATTATCCGGGTCCGGGATACCGTGTCCGGCGAAGTAAAACACGATGGTGTCATAATCCTTCTTTACCAGCCAGTTTTTAACGGCCGCGTCTATTATGGATTTACTGGCGTCGTCATCTGTAAATGTTTTAATATTTTCCGCGGGGATACCCATCACGCCGCTCAGATAACTTTTAACAGTTTCAGCGTCCCGCGCGGGGTATTGCAGTCCGTTCACTCTTTTATATTTCCCCACCCCCACTACGATAGCGCCGGCTTTTTTCAGTTGTCCGTAATTCGCAAAGGGCACCGGCAGGAGCTGTTCCGGTTCCTTTTTATTCTCCACGTCTTTCGGCTGGAAAACAGCCACAACATCTTCCACTTTGCGGGCGTTAAAGCCCGATGCTTCCGTAATTTTTATGCTGAAATGCGGAGCGGCGCTGGGCATTGTTGCCGGTATGAGCGCGGTTAATATCCTTGTGATTTCAGCCCCCGGCTGAATATCCCCCACCGCCACATCACCGAATAGCCCCTGTACGGCCTTATTACCGGAGACCTCAACCTTTACCCCGTTGGCCGTCCGGCCGCCGGTGTTACGGATCGCTATCTTTACCTTTAAAGTTTCCCCCGGCTGGTATATGCCGTCGCCGTTAAGATCTCCGTCCGCGAGTATGGCCTGGTCAAAATCAAGCGCCGGCGGGCTTTTAGACTCAACAACAAGGCCTCCGGCGCCGGCGGTAGCGGGGACAGGGCCCGGCAAACCAGGCAAAGCTGAAAGCAGAGAAGCGGTATCGAATTCAGCGAACACCGGTTCAATTGCGTTCTGGTAAAAGCCCTTAAAGTCCAGCTTTACCTGCTGCTCGCGCGCGAACCTTGGGCGAGCCTCTTTAAAGTTGAAATATAAAGGCAGCCGCCCCTCCGTGGAATATCCTTTATCAATTTTAAAAACGGCCGAAACCTTCCTGGACTCTCCGGGCTTAAGCGTTCCAAAATTGGCCTTGCCGGAATCGATCACTGTTATTTTAGGCTCTTTAGACACCAGCGCAAAATCCGCCGCCCGGGCGTCGCTTAGTCCGGCGTTTACAATGAACCCGGTAAGTTCAATAGTTTCGCCTTCGTCAATAATACCGTTGCTGTTGCCCTCAGAGCGGCCTGTAAAGTTTTCGCTGAAGGTATAGCGCGCCATAGCCAGGTAAGGCGGGGACATACCTTTAAGGCGGACGCCCACGGCTGCGGCCTCGGGATTGAAGCCTCTGGACTCGGTAGCTTCCATTCTGAAGGCTATAGGGCCGGTTTCAGACTCGTCAGCCGCCTTAACAGGTATCTGTATCTCTGTTTTACTACCTGGGTCCAATGGGCGCACCCGGGCGCTGTAAAAACCGCCCTCAAGGTTGGCTTTAGCTTTTGCGGAATTAATCGGCGCCACGTTCAGCCATATGCCGGTGGCCTTGCCGCGTCCTTCATTTAAGACCGTCACCACTATATTGCCGCTTTCATTCGGAGAAAGGACGCCGTCGCCGTCCGTGTCTTCAAGCCGCCCCTTAAGAACCAATTGCGGCTGATAAGCGTATTTATTTATAGCCTCCCGCGCCTGCGCGTACATGGGTTCCTGCTTTCCAATATCTTCCCAGAGGGCCACGGCTTTGTCTTTCATGCCGCCGGACATATATTTTTCGCCAAGGGAATAAGCGTCGCGCTCTCCGAATGACCAGGTTAGCGCGAACCGCAGCGGGGTTTGGCCGTCTTCCATTTTTGAAGTAGTCAGATCGTAACCGAAGTCCAGATCCAAAGCGTTGTAGTTAAGCCCCAACCCGGCCATAAATTTGGTTTCCTCGTCGCCTTTATTTAAACCGGCGCGCATGGACACGAAGGGGATGCCGGGGAAGTATTCCGCGCCCATAGAGTAAGACTGCGACACCTGCGACCTGGCATAGCCCAGGCCCCATACTATTTTCTGGTTCGCCCAGGGCTTGGTTTTGCGGGTATACCCCAGTTTGATCTCAGTCGGTAACGGCTCCTGCGTCTGGTAATACTTAAGACCATTGCCGTAGTTCACCAGAGCTAAACCCACTGAGTGTTTGTCGTCCAAGGTGCGGTAAACGAGGCCGAAGTCCATAAGCATGGCGCTGGCTTTATACTCCTCCGCCAGGGTACTTGTGAGGCTTTTAAGGCTTAAACCGGCGAACAACCTTTGGGTTATAGCGCGGCCATAGCCTAAAGTGATCAATTTATCGTCCTCAAGCTTTATACTGCGGGTTGTGCCGTCCAGCTCTTCAAATTTTTCCGAGCCGGTGCCATAATTCAGGTATGACAGACTCAAAGTGCCCAGTTTCCTGGACGGCACAAGGGCGGACACAAAATTATAATTACTATCCAGCACAGCGCCCGGCCAATGGGCCAATGATACAGACGGATTTACGGTATAGCCCAGCTCCCAGGGGTTATAAGCGGCGTCCGTCTGCCCCAGTGAAGACAACACCCCGCCCATCGAATAAAGCCGTATATTGGGCTGAGCGTCCAGCAGAAACAAAGCCGTAGGCTGCTCAGCCGCAAAAGCGTTCGCTGCCACAAAAATCAGTATCGCGCTAAAAATATTTTTCATGCCGATAATTTCCCTGGCGATTGCGGTTTAAAGCCTGGAATTTTTTTAAGACAAGAGTCGGCCTCTTCCGGCTGGGACATAAGCAGTTTGATCGCGTCAAACACACTTTTAAACTGCGCATCGTATTTTTTTTCTAAATCCATGAGTTTTCTCGCCAGACCTTTATGCGCCGCCAGCATAGAACGCAGCTTAACAAAAATCCTCATTATCCGCACATTAACATAAACGGCCCTTTTGCTTTTAAGAACGCTTGAAAGCATAGCCACACCCTGCTCCGTAAAAACATACGGCAAAGCCCTGTCTCCGCCCCAACTTGAAATGCCAATTTGGCATTTCAAGTTTTTCCATTCCTCCGCTTTCAACTGGAACATAAAATCTTTGGGAAAGCGATCAGGGTTTCTCCTGACGGCCCGGTTTAACGCGCCGGTCTCCACGCAATACAGTTCCGCTAAATCACGATCTGCCATTACACGGCAACCACGGATCATAAATATTTTTTGCCCTATACTTTCACTGTTTATCACATCTTTCATATACCCTCCCTGTCAGGCTCCGTCGCTGCCTATACCCTACCACACGAACCCGACACCGTACTGTCGCCTTCCAGGGAGTTGTTTTTACTATCTCTTGCGTCATTTTGCGCGAGTTGTTCGCCAGTCAACCTCATGCCCCGCTTGTGATCCGTATAAAAAAGGTAGACGCTACCTTTTTTCCCGCATACTTGTGTCTTATGACCTGTGACTTGTGTCCTATGCTCTGCGACCGGTTACCGGTAACTGGATACTGGTTACCTTCCCCTTGTGCCTACCTTACAACCACCACACGCTTGCTCTGGTTCATGCCGCCGCCTTCAATCTTGATAGTGTAGACGCCGCTGGAAACGCGCTGGCCGGAGTCGTTTTTGCCGTCCCACTGGATAAGGTTCAGCCCGGCGCTTGAAGTCCCGTGATAAAGCTCTATAACCTTGCGGCCGATATTATTATAAACGGTTACGGTAATGGAAACCGGCGCGGTGGTGTTGAACGAAATATTGGTCTTTTCGTTCTCCCCCGGCTTAAACACCCCGTGGTAAACCTTGACTTCCTGCGCCGGCGGCAGATCCGCGCCTATAACCACCGGGCCGGACTGCTCGGCAAGAGGCTCTCCGGTGGCCTGGCCTCCGTAGAGGTCCAGCGCGTCAAAGGAATAAACATACGCCCCGGCTGCCAGCGTTTTAGAAAGTGAATATATAGCCCCGGCATTGTTAGCGCCAGAAACATAATTCATGGCAAACGGACTGCCGCTTATATCCGCCCCGGATTTTTTAATCCGCACGCGCGGATAGCCAGTACCCGGCGCATCATTATCGGCATCGGTGTATTTAACGCGGAAGACATATGTATCTGTTGGATTACCCTTAAGCGGGAACAGACCGCCTGCCGAATAATTTGTTTCCCCTGTCCAGGCAAGCGCCGGAACCTGGTTACTCACATCCGGCGCGTCAATTTGAGTGGTTGGTATTCCGGTGGCATCAACACCATCGCTATCCTGCGCTTCAAAATAATAAGTGTAGTCAATGCCGGGTAGTAAGGTTTTAGTATAAGTATAAAGTTTCCCATCGGTGTAAACCGTATCCCCGGCATCAGCCCCAGTCATCCCAAACGGACTGCCGGATATTTCAATACCGCCTTGCTTTATATGAAGCCGAGGATAGCCTGTATTGGGCGCCTGATTATCCGCATCAGCGTATTTTACCCGGAACATGAAGTTAGTATTCCTGTCGCCAGACTCCGGGTCAAGACCGTCAGCAGTATAGTTGGCTTCCCCTGTCCAAGCCAAAGTCGGCGCATGGTTGGAAACAATAGGCCCGGAAACCGGAGTCAAAGGCGTGCCCGTGGCGTCGGCATTATAAGCGTCCTTCGCCTCAAAATAATAGGTGTAGTCAGAACCGGTAGAGGTCAGCGATTTTGTATAGGTATAGGTAGCGCCACTGCCATTACTCCCGGAAACGAAATTCATTGTAAACGGACTGTCGCCAATTTCTACCCCGCCCTTTTTTATATGCAGTTTGGGATAGCCGGAATATGGCGCATCACTATCCGTGTCCGAATATTTCACCCGGAAAACAAAACTTGTTGTCGGGTCGCCCGTATTCGGATTTATACCGTCAGTCGTGTAGTTTGCCTCACCTGTCCAAATTAAAACAGGAACCGCGTTAGTTACGCTCGGCCCAGTCATTATCACAACCGGCGTGCCTGTAGAAACTGCGTTATAAGCGTCTTGCGCCTCAAAATAATAAGTGTAATCCGTGCCAGTAGAAATTAAGACTTTGGAATAAGTGTAAATAGCGCTACTGGCCGGCGTACCGGAAACCAAACTCATAGCGAACGGACTACCAGCCAGTTCCACAGAATTTTTAAAAACATGTACTAAAGGATACCCTGTTGCAGGGGCATCGCCATCTAAATCCGTATATTTAACCCGGAAAATACAAGTTGACCCGGCATGGGCAGTACCCGGCTCCAGCCCATCAGCCGTATAATTGGTCTCGCCGGTCCAAGCTAAAGTCGGAGTGCTGTTCGTCACACTCGGCCCGTTCATTATTACAATGGGTGTGCCCGTGGAAACAGCGTTATATGCATCCTGTGCCTCGAAATAGTAGGCATAGTCTGTTCCAGGTACGGTTAGGACTTTGGAATAAGAATAAATACCAGACGACTGAGTACCGGAAACGCGGGGCATAACAAACGGGCTTCCCAATATTTCAGACCCGGATTGTTTTATATGAAGTTTCGGATAACCTGTGTATGGGGCGTCATTATCAGCATCAGCATATTTAACACGAAACACGAATGATGTGCTCCTATCCCCAACTTCAGGATTAAGCCCGTCCGCGATATAATTAACCTCGTTTGCCCACGTCAAGATTGGGGAATTATTCGCAAACTTTGCATATTTTAAACCCCCGCCTATGTAAATTACGGACGGATTATTGTTGGCGTCAAGTGCAATTGAATTTGCCGCTACCCAAGATGTGTCAATTGTTTGTGTTAACAAGGAATCATCCATCAATTTAGTGCAAATTAGATAACCGTTGTTGTTCCGATAAGATATATATGGAATGCTGTTGGAATCAATAGCAATTGAAGTAAATCCCGGTGAAGAGTTCACCGAGCCAACCGTCTGTATTAACCAGGAAACACCTGTCCATTTAGCGAACTTTAATTTAAGGTTTGTATCAATATAAGAAATATAAGGGTTATTATTTGAATCAAGCGCAATCGATGACCTACCGCCATCTGAAGCCACGGTCAGCATTGACCAAGAAGAACCGGTCCATTTCGCGTAGTTTAAGCCATTTGTATTTTGATATGTATTAGCGACGTGATAAGTGATGTGTGGATCATTATTTGAGTCAAGAGCGATTGAAGGCCCGCTCGCATTCCACCAATCAGATATAACCGTTTGTGTCGACCAGGCAGAGCCGGTCCATTTCGCGTATTTTATTGCACTATTCTTCGTGTAAACTATATGTGGGTTATTATTGGAATCAAGAGCTATTGAGATATCCTCTAATTCTGCAACATCAACTGTTTGTGTTGACCAGGAAGAGCCAGTCCATTTCGCATATTTTAGTGTCCCATTTGTTGAATCAATATAGGATATATGCGGGTTATCATTGGAGTCAAGAGCGATTGATGAATATGCCCCCACAAGCCCTCCCGAATCAACAGTTTGGGTTGACCAAGAAGAACCGGTCCATTTCGCATATTTTAAATAACTACTCAATCCACCCGGCAAAAAATTACCATAAGACACATTCGGATTATTATTTGAGTCAAGAGCAAGTGAAATTTGGCTATATTCCCCCATACCATCAACAGAGTCAGCCGTCTCTATTTGCCAATGAGCAACGGCGGGGGAAGCAAACACAAAACACATTATAAAAAACAATTTTAAATTCATATCCAATCCACAAATATTAATGAAACACTTTTTCTAGGCCGCGGCGTATCAGGGATCCATAAACATCAAAGCATACCCAACCAAAGCAGAAACTGGGTGACTTGACTGAATTGTAGTAAAAACCCCCAGAAAGAATTTTACAGCAATTCCATGCTTAAACTTAAATACTTTTACGCCCAAGTCTTGTTTTAATTTCAACACCTTATTTAATTGCTTTGGAATCTCGATAAGCACAATATGCTCTCGCATCAAATAGAATAATTTTCGTGTTTTTGTTAGTATTGGAATATTTCTTTTTTTACTAAAACCCAACACTTTTCCAACGATATCGCGTATTAAATCGGCTTTTCTACTCCTCAAGTTTTTAAGGATAACCATGCGTAGTCCATAAACATCCAAATCAATGTCAGATATTTTTACAATGCTTATCTGTTTTTTGAGGTTCCGATACCTGGCATACATTACCGGTAATGCACCTTCACTCTTGCTTCGTCTGAAATCAGAAAAATATTCCAATATCGCCAGTAGGCAATCTTTTGATTCTTGTTCTTTTTGTGATCTCTTGATTAAATTATCAAGACAATCTGGAACAAAAACACGTGTATCTTCGTCCAATACTACTTCTTTAACCATTAACAGAGCCAAAAACGAAGGGTCTACAACAAATCCCTTTAAACTCGGCTCAAAACAACTAAAGACAGGGTTAGGTCCAGACACTTTAACCATAATCTGCCTCCTTATCCGGTTTGCAGGGAGCTTAACACTATTGTTTCTTCTATTTTTTTACTGCACGATGACATTGATTGCACCATCCTGCGCACTGAAGCTCGTTAGAAATCTCTTCAATATAATGTTCAATCTTTACTTGGGCACCACATTGAGGACATACGACTGCTAAAACCGCCAGATTTTTTGCAGCGAGAATTCCGGAATAGTCAAAGACAAAATCAGAATATGTTTTCCACGGCCCCTTGACAAATTCACCTGCTTTCATATTATGTTCTCCAACCCAGTCAAAAATAGTATCAGGGGACGCTGATGATTAAATGACTATTTATCAACACCCCAGTCCAAATTGTTAGTAATTAATCATTTAGTCATCAGCGTCCCCTGTGCCTCTCAAGTCTTTCTGCAGATCGTCCTGTACGGTTTTTATCTGGGCTTCTTGAAGTATTTTAAGGATATTTTCGTTGCTCATATACTGGCTTACAACGAATTACTTGGCAAGCCAAATAACCGAATCAAGCAAACACCTGATTATTTTATTTATAAATTTATATTTTTTTAATTTTTCAGCAAGTCGGGGAGCATATTTATAATAGACTTCTATAAATCCTATCCCCCAGGACTTGTTTGCCAAATATTTGTCGCGGAAACATCTCAACAACAACACCTGCGGGTGGCTATAGC
>CAIPTO010000014.1 GCA_903867985.1 uncultured Elusimicrobia bacterium
CCGCCGGATGCGGACCCGCATGTCCGGTGGTGTGGGAGGGGCACGGCGGTCCTATTGACCGTCGCCCCTATCCCGATTGCGTGGGCCTTTCTTTAGCGCACCTGCCCCAAGAAAACAATAAGGAAGCGGCGGGTTGCCAGGTCGGGGTCCTGCCAGCCATGGGGCCCATCGGTCCTGCGGCCGGCCCGGCGACTTCGCGCCGGTTCCTCCTCGGCCCGATTCAACCCATGTCTGTCACCCATTATACCCCACCGTACTTAAGATCGCCAGCTGTGGGCCTTTAGGCCTAAACATTAATGGGTCAAAATATCTTCATCCCATGGGCCTTTTATCACTTAGGGAACCGGAGAAACTTAACTATACTTTATACATAGGCAGTACCCCGGCCTGGCTCAACAACCGGGAAATGAGACGAGCGGAGATAAATGCCATATGACGGACAAAACAATTAAAACGCTGCTGGTATCGGCCTTGTTTCTACCCATGGCCGTTCTTTATGCCGGCGAGCCGCTCAACAACAGAGCAACTTTCACCAAATCCGAAGCCAGTTACGCCAGGACAGACCCTGATTACTTCACGATAAATCCGGCCTCAATAAAAATTACCCGTCTGGAAACCAACGAGGAGAAAGATCTTACGTACCTCGGGCCGGTAAAGGCGGATGTGGGCGGCGCTCTGGTCATCATCGACCAGATAATCAACATCGCCACCAAGGTCTGGGACATAGTAAAACAGAATGCGCCCGTTGTGGAAATTGACACCAAATACGCCACGGCCGTGCCTCAGGGCATCACAGCCTGGAATCAACTCTCAGAATGGAATAAACCCAACTCGTATTTATACGGATTTTACGCCGAAAACCTGTACGGGGCCAAAATCGCGGACATTAAGTACAGGGTTGTATTCACCGCCGGGGGGAAATACAACGGAAAAGGTCTGTACCTGACCGGCGTGACAGTGATCCCCACCGCCACTAATGTCGCTTGGGGCTACCGCTTCTCCCTCTCGGCCCAAGTTCCCGACTCAACGATCGCCAATGTCGGTACTGAGGCGGACCCCATTGCCTCGCTCCAGCTGAACTCGGCTTGGAAAATACACACCCCTGTCAAAGAGTCCAACGGGACCAGCGTTTATTATATCCAGGGCGACGGTTACTTCAAGGAGATAGCCAGCCCTTTCCCCAGGAATACGGTGAAAATAGAAGACATAAGATCGGCGGCCCCGCTCAGCGACCCGGCCGGGGTTTTTTAGCCGCACGATCAGCGGGCAGTTATAAGAAGTGAATGCTAAAGGAGGAAACAGTAAATGCAGAAAAAAATTATTATAACGGTGTTTATGAGCGCGCTCTTTGCCGGCGGCGCCCACGCCCAGCAGTTCGACGCGAACAGCTTCACTCTGGATGAGTCTTCGGCTAAAATTGAACAGCTGGATGACCGGGGCGGCAGCATCGCCCACGACGGCAACAGCAACCCTCTCCCGCAGAATCCTGTCGGGCCGGTGATCAATCCGCCAATTCCCGGCGCCACGCAGCTTCCGACTCCTCCTACCGGGCCCGTCATAAACCCGCCCCTTGGAAGCGTCATCCCCGGCGCGCCGAATGCCGGCGGCATAAGCTCGGAAGGCATCAACGAGGCTGTCACCGCTATAGACAACATCGTAAATCTGGCCGAAAAGATCTGGGGCATCATCGAGAGAAATCAGCCCGTGGTCAACATCGCGACCAACTACGCCAATGCCGTCCCGTACGGCACTAACCATTGGACCCAGCTGCAGGGCTGGAGCAAGCCCTCTACCAGGAAGTACGCCTTCTCCATGAAGAACCTCTACGGCATAGAAGTTGTAAAGGTCGTATACCAGGTCCATTGGACGCACAGCGGGAACTTCCAGGGTAAAGGCAAATTCCTTACCGGTGTGACCGTAGAGCCTCTCAATGTGGTAACTTCCTGGGGCTATAAGGTCAGCCTTATCTCAGAAGTGCCGGATTCAACCGTCGCGAATGTCGGCACGCAGGAAGATCCTGTGGCTTCAATGCAGGTGCAGCTTAAGTGGACCGTCCACACCGACGTTAAAGATATAACTTCAAAGGCCATCTATTATGTGCAGGGCGATGGCTATATTCAGGAGATGGGTACGCCTTTCAAGAAAGGCCTGGAAGAGAAGAGCGACAGGCAGGCGGAAGAATTGAACCGCAAATTAGAGAATGTGAAGTTCTAATGTAGCGCGGCAGAGCGGCAGCAAGAAAGTGCGGCAGTACCGACACGCAGTTATAAGCCGCGAGGCGCCCATAGGCCGTAAGCTGTTGGGCGCCTTCGTTTTGGCGCGCGCCCCCCCGGATTAAATTGGAACAGAAGTCAGCGACCGGCGCTTGCGCTCAATTACTGGCCTTTTACGCTGTCTTTGAGTTTTTTGAACAGTTCGTTTTGGCGCGTCGTGAGTTCGGAAGGAATATCAATGTGTGTGACCACGTAAAGGTCGCCGCGTGAACCGTCCTTTCTTGGCAGGCCGCGTCCGGAAATACGCAGACGACGGCCGGACCTAGAACCCGGAGGGAGCTTTATCCTCACCGCTCCGTCCGGCGCCGGGATCGAAATTTCCGCGCCCAGAACAGCATCCCAGGCCATAACGCGCGCGCGCGTCTCAAGGTCGTCGCCTTCCACGGCAAAATCGGGATTGGCTGCCACATAAATGTTAAGGAACAGATCTCCGGTTCTGCCGGAAGGCAGACGTCGGCCCTGGCCTTTCAGGCGGATGCGGGCGCCGTTTCGCAAGCCCCTGGGCAGATTAACACGGATATCCCTGGTTTCTGACATTTGTCCGGCGCCGCCGCAAGCCGGACAGGTGCGGTTCCTTGTGCGGCCATGGCCGCCGCAGTCCGGGCAGGCGGATTTGTAGCTGAAGGTTAGAGCGTGCTGGCCGCCCCTGATGATATCAGCCAGCGAAAGGTGCAGCTCGGATTCCATGTCCGCCTGGGCGGCTTGTCTGCCTCCGCCCTGCCCATACCCCTCAAAATCGCCTTCTCCCGCGCCCATTCCGCCGAACATGGACCTGAAGAATTCGCTGAAATTTCCGAACTGCCCGAAGTCTTGCCCGCCCGAATCCTGGTAACTGTATTCGTAACCGCCGGGCCGCCCGGCCCTGTTTCCGGCAGGGGGGGGCGTAAATTCCTGACCCTGGCGCCAATCCTTGCCCAGCTGGTTATAGGTCTGGCGTTTTTTTGGGTCCGAGAGGACTTCGTTGGCTTCGTTTATTTCCTTGAATTTGCTTTCGGATTCCTTATTGCCTGGGTTGCGGTCGGGATGGTGCTTCATGGCCAGCTTCCGATACGCGGATTTTATCTCCGCCTCAGAAGCCGTTTTCGGCACGCCCAGAATGGAATAGTAATCTATGAATTTAGGCATTAACCCTTACCTGTAGATAAGAAGGAAGACGGCGAGCGAGGCGGCCAGAGCCACCATCAGCCAGCGTTCTATTATAGATTCGCTCACGCCGGGAAGCATTATGGCCAGGATCCAGGCCGTTGCTACCGCCAGAACGATGATACCCCAGAAGATAAAAAAGTATTTTTTTGAAGCGTCCGGCTTGACCTGGACCTCCGCCGGGGCGGCATTCGCAGCTTCCGGAAGGCCCGCTGAATTTTGTTTTTTGTCGTTTTTACTCATATTGTTTTTTATCTCCGCTTATAAAGGACATGTCCTGAAAAATAATGATAACGCCAAGATCCCTGCCTCCACGATCCCGGGCGTTTACAGTGCTGTAGCCGATGACAAATGGGACATCCGCGTGCATGATGGAAATCTCGGCTCGCTGTACGGTCTTGCGGGTCTCAAGCGCGTCACTGATTATCCGGCAGAGGGCGGGAAAATTATTAAAAGCCCTGGTGTAGTCGGAATTCAGGGCTTTATCATTCTCGCTCAAATGAAGGATCTTGCCGGCCATTGGATTAATATAGCCCACCTCGCCGTTAACACCCACGCTTATCAGTCCACCGGGAAGATTGTCAAGTATGCATTCATAATATTCAACAGCGCTTTTCTGCATAATCAACATTCTAGCAAAATACTATCGCGCGTTTTAAGGCTGGGGATTTTACTTGATTTTCAGAATTGGATTATGGTCTGAAAAGAAAAATGTTGTATAATTTTAGCGTACTGAAGTAATTCCCCGGTAGCTCAATGGTGGAGCGATCGGCTGTAGATAAATGCAGCCTCTACGGGAAACCGTAGTTGAAAAACCAGGTGAACTCAGGGAAACCCTTAACGGAAATTAAGGACAATCCTGAGCCAAGCCCTGAACGGATAACTGTTCGGGGAAGGTGCAGAGACTATCCCGAAAGGGAGTACTGCCTGAAAAGGGCGGGAAGCGCCTGGATCCGTAAAGAACATGGTTGTGGTCGTCAGATGATCAAATGTTCCACGGATATGATATAGTCCAAGCTCTGAAGTAATTCAGAGGCCCTTGTAACCGATAGGTTGTAGGTTCGAGTCCTACCCGGGGAGA
>CAIPTO010000015.1 GCA_903867985.1 uncultured Elusimicrobia bacterium
GTAGGACTCCCCAATGTCGGCAAATCCACGCTCTTTAACGCCCTGACAAAAGCGGGCGCGGCTTCCTCCAACTATCCGTTCACGACCATAGACCCCAATGTTGGCGTTGTTCCGATACCCGACAAGCGCCTTGATGCGCTTTTTGATATCTTTAAACCTCCCAAGAAAGTCGCTTCGTATATAAAATTCGTAGATATCGCCGGCCTGGTGAAAGGCGCCTCAAAAGGCGAGGGCCTGGGCAATAAGTTCCTGGCTAATATCCGCGAGGTGGACGCCATTGTACAGGTGGTGCGTGTATTTGATAACCCCGATGTAGTGCATGTGCTGGGCGAGGTTGACCCCATACGGGACATTGAAGTGATAGAGACTGAACTGATGCTGGCGGACCTTGAAGCCGTGGATAAGATGATAGATAAAAACACCGGGGCCGTGCGTTCCGGCGCAAAGGAAGCCAAGGACCGGCAGGAAAAACTGGAAGTGATCAAGAAGCTGCTGACCGAGGGCAAACCGGCCAAAGAAGCCGGCTACACCCCGGAAGAAGTGCGTGACTTCAACCTGCTTACGGTAAAACCGGTTTTCTTCGTGGCTAACACCTCCGAGTCGCCCAACACCGCCGTGCAGGCCAAGCTGCGCGATTTCGTCAATTCGCGGGGCGCGATCTTAGTGGAAATTTCGGCCAAGATAGAATCAGAAATAATAGAGCTGCCCGACGAAGAACGTGCCATGTTCCTGAAAGATCTCGGCGAGGAATACACGGGGCTAGAGAAAATGATACTGGCCGGGCAGAAGCTCCTAAACCTCATATCCTTCTTCACAGCCGGTTCCGAAGACGAAGTGCGAGCCTGGAGTCTGCGCCGTGGTCTGAAGGCGCCGCAGGCCGCGGGCCGCATACATACCGATTTTGAAAAAGGCTTCATCCGCGCAGAAGTCTACTCCTTTGACGACATCGTCAAATACCGCGACGAAAAGGTTCTCAAAGAAAAAGGGCTTATCCGTTCCGAAGGAAAAGAGTATGTTATGAGGGACGGCGACGTTTGTTTCTTCAAATTCAATGTGTAACCCCTGGCGGACATAAAACACCGCATCGCGACTTTTCTCCGGGAGGAGTCGCGCCTTTCTTTATCTGAAAGCTAAAGTATTGATTGCCGCAGCCTTTTCCCCTACGGCCCTTGACAAGTCCAGGGGCTGAGGGTATACTTTCATATCGGAGTCAGGGATTCACCTGAGGCTTTATGGCAATTAAATACAAAATCGTGTTTTTTGGAATCGCCGGCTCCGCGGTTTTTTGGGCGCTTGCCGCCGCTTCGTTCCTGTACGCCGGTTCGCCAAAAGAAACCGCCCCGAAAGAAGTCATACAGGCCGCCATGGAAGGCCTGCAGCCCTTCCTTGAAAGCATACCGCAGGAATCAATGGCCAATTTCGGGCTGGATGGCAGAAGCCCCGCGCGGCTTGGCGCCCCCTACAAACTCTACACCATAACCCCTGCGGCGATGGAAACATACAAATCGGACGCCCCCGCGGACACTATTATTTCCGAAACGTCCATGTGGCATTTTCCCGTTCTTGTGGGCGATGAAACAAAAGCCATTCTGGTTGTAGATAACGTAGACGGCCAATGGGAAGCCGTGTCATTGGGCTATCCGGAGGTGGCGGCCCAAACTGAGGCCATAACAAAACAGTGGCCCAAATCCCGCGGCTACAACCCTTTGTTTATCGCCGTTTTCCAGGCTTCAGAATTCTTGTTTTCGGTGCCCGAAGCTGATCCCAAAAGCTTAACCAGTATTGATCTGTCGGCCGGCGCGGCCGCAAACAAAGGAATGGGCGGATACTCCAGGCTCGATAATATTTCAGACACGATATCACGACTGAAACCGGAAGTCCAGGACAATCTCCGCAACGGCCGGGAATAACACAGGAGCGGTTTATGCGTTTAACCATATTCCCAAATTTTAGTTTTTTCCGCGGACGCGGACGCATCATCCTGTACGCCCAGTTATGCGCCCTGCTGCTCCTGTCTTCAGCGTACGCGGGCAGCGGCGTATCATTAAAACTTAAGTATCGCTGCCAAGAGCAGACCAACTGGTGCTGGGCCGGCGCCTCACAATCGGTGCTGCAGTACTATGGCTTCCAGGTATCGCAGCGGGATATAGCGGCATACGGCACGAGTGGGGCGAATGTGGCCAACTATTTGTTCGGGAGCATTGATCAAAAAAAAGGTGTCGATGACATCCTTCTCAAGTTCGGCGGCATCAGGACCAAAATTTTTAGAACGCCGTTGGGAATGGATCAGGTTATCAGCGAGTTGACCGCCGGAAGACCTTTTGTGTTCAGATGGGGCTGGGATAACGGCGGCGGGCATATTTTAACCGGCAAAGGCTTTTCCGGAGACCGCATGGAAATTTTGGACCCCCTTTTTGGGGCCAGCATGGCGCGTTTCACATGGGTGCAGCGCGGCGGCGGCCATACCTGGACCAGCTCCCTGACCACCGCCCCCGGCGGTAAATGATCCCTCCTATTGCCTCCCTCTTCCTGAACCCGGAAGAACGCATTAAAAACCCGGCACAAGCGGGTCTAAAAAATATAAAATTTATGTATTGTGAGCGCTTTAGATATTCAACTGAACCCGGACATCCTGCCTAAATTAGGCCTGAACCCCAAGCAGCTTGAGGCCGTGGAGTATTTCTCCGGGCCGCTGCTCATATTGGCCGGCGCCGGCACGGGCAAAACCAAGACCCTCACCTCTAAAATAGCGCTGCTGATCTCCTCTGGCATCTCGCCAGCGCGAATACTCGCCATCACCTTCACAAATAAAGCCGCCCAGGAGATGCAGCACCGCATAGCCAGGATCGTCCCATATTCCGGAGGGATGTGGATACACACTTTCCATTCTTTCGGCGCGCGCGTCCTGCGCGCTCACGGCCGGCTAATAAACATCAAGCCCGATTTCGTCATATACGACGAGGACGACCAAAAAAAGCTCATCCAGCTTTCACTGGAGGAGCTGGGACTTGAAAGCGAAAAGACCAAGGCCGCGGTTTATGTTTCAATAATCTCCCGGGCCAAGGACGACCTGCTGGACGCGCAGTCGTATATGATAAACGCCGAGGCCTCCGGCGACCCCAACCGCGTAAAAGCCGGCCAGATATATCTGCGCTACCAGAAAAAGATAAATGAAGCAGGGGCGCTCGACTTCGGAGATCTGATCATCCGGACCGCCGAACTTTTAAAAGCGAGCGACGAAGTCCGGGAATATTTCCAGGAATATTTCCAGTACATCCTTGTGGACGAATATCAGGACACCAATCACGCGCAGTATGTGCTGGTAAAAACGCTTTCCGCGAAGCGGAGAAACCTCTGCGTCGTGGGAGACCCTGATCAATCGGTGTACGGATGGCGCGGCGCGAACATCAGGAATATCCTGGAGTTCGAAAAGGATTTCACAGACGCCAAGACCATCGTACTGGAACAGAACTACCGCTCAACCTCCAGGATCCTCCACGCCTCAAACGAAGTGATAAAACACAACAAAGGCCGCAAGCCCAAGAATCTCTGGACGGAAAAGCCGGAGGGCGAATTGGTCGAGATGCTGGAATACGGCACGGAGATGGATGAGGCCAGGGGCATAACGGATAAGATCAAATGGCTGACGGGCCGGGCGGGTTACGGCTATAACGACATCGCGGTTTTCTACCGGACCAACGCGCAAAGCCGCTCTTTTGAAGAGATGTTCAGGAGGGGCCGCATCCCCTATCGCCTGATAGGCTCGGTCCGCTTCTACGACCGCAAAGAGATCAAGGATACCCTGGCCTACCTGAAGATCCTGGTCAACCCCTCCGAC
>CAIPTO010000016.1 GCA_903867985.1 uncultured Elusimicrobia bacterium
AACCGAAGCAAAAGGCAGCTGCCCGGAATGCGGCAAACGCAAGTTTCTTCTCTGGAAAGCTCGCGCCTGCCCCAAGTGTGGCGGGAAAATGAAAAAAGCCTGCGCCGATCCCGTATTGTACTGGGATTAGTATTGGCGCTTCCGGGTTTAGCATGGGTAAAGATCTAGGCCTCCGCAGTGAAAGTAGATGGCCGTCTTGAAGTTCTCCATGTTCCGAAAGCCGCAGGCCATGCTTTTTATCTTCTGAATTTTGCTGTTAAGTCCTTCGCTCATAGCGTTGGTCACCGGATGCTGGTAGTAGGTCAGGATATTGTCGATGTGCCTGCGAATCGTCTCCGCAGCGGCCCTCACCGGAGCCAGCCGGCTGTGCGTCGCCCAAAAGTACCACCGCTTCCAAAACTTACGGCCCGACTCCGGATAAGCGTAGTTCCACAGTCGGCGCAGCGCTTCTTTAATCGCCCACGCCCGGCCCACTTTCAACTCCTGCCGCCTCAATGCATTAAATTCATTTCTCCGCCAGTCAGGAAGATTCTCCCGACTATAAAGCCAGAGGTGCTTGGTGCCCTTGAGTGTCTCGTCGTCTGACTCCATCAGTTCCAGGTGCTCCTGCCTGCGCACCGTGTCCACAGCCTTGCCGATATAACCCATAACATGAAAGCGGTCGAATACTATCTTCCCAGCCGCATCAGGAACCTTCGCCAGCGTCGATTGGATATATGGCTTCCACATGTCCATGGCCACCGCCTCAATGCCGTTGAGCTGTTTCTTTGACAGTCCCGCATAGTAGCCGTCGAGACTGTCCTGCTTGCGGTCTTCGGCGATGTGTTCCACTGTCCCATCGTCCAGGTCGCAGACCAGCGTCAGGTAGCGATGGCCCTTGGCTGCCGCCTTCTCATCCACGCCGATCCGGCGTACGACCCGCGCTTTCTTGCGCTCTTTGCCGCGCTTGACCGCCCGCTGCATCAGCCCCCACGCCTCATCCCAACTGATCCGCAATATTCCCGTGGCACCGCTCACGTCGCACTGGCTAAGCACGTCTATGGCTAGGCGCTCGAAGAGCAGCGTGAACCGCGACCGCGGCTCCGCCCACGGAACCTTGACCTGCACCACTCCGTGCTCATCGCATTCCACCCGCGGGATACGCGCGTGCAGGTGGGTCTGGAACTGGCAGCTATCCAAATGCCGCCATGTGCGCTCCTCAGAGTGATCATATAGCGGCAGCTTCTTAGCGCATTGAGGGCACTCCCACTTCGCACCCTCAGGGTGCTCGGCCCATACATCAACCCGCTGCTCTTTAACGTCCAGATTTACCCGACTCACGCTCCATGGCGACTTTAACCCCAACAAGTACTCATATAGCGCTGTATCTTGCATAGTGGCTTCCTCCTGGCTTAGAAGTCACTATCTTACATTAGACGGCTACCCATGGTAAACCCGGAAGCGCCAAAAAAGTTAACGACGCCTATTTAAAAATGGCGGCGGAGAACCAGGGTCTCCTTATCCCCGTAGGCGAGGTGTGGCGGAAGGTCCGCGCGCAGCGCCCGGCGCTGGAACTGTACCTGGACGAGGTGCATCCTAACCCGGCGGGGACGTACCTGGCCGCTTGCGTTTTCTATGCGGTCATTTTTAATGACGATCCCGTGGGCCTGCCCTACCCGCCGGAAATAGACGCG
>CAIPTO010000017.1 GCA_903867985.1 uncultured Elusimicrobia bacterium
ATGCCAGCCCGCCGCCGGCAGGGAGAGTTCTTTAATAAGGTCCGTCAGAGTTTTATTATATTCCGCGCCATCCAGCCCTATAAGTATCGGCTCGATGAACAGTCTTATTAAAAACGCAAGCTCACCATGGATATGCGGCAGTTCTTTGGGGCGGCTTACAGCGTGGCGATCTAAAAGCTGGACGCTGAGCGGCGTTGAGAATTTAACCTTAAGAACGGTTTCCGGCTGGCCGCGCTTTTTCCCTTCGGCCAGCTCGACATCACCGAGCAAGCTGAAGCCGTAACCGTTTATGTTTTTTAAATTCAGTGAGGTCAGATCCAGGTAATACGGCTTTGTTTTAAGGTCATAGACCATATCTGTAAGCCATATTAAATCTTTGCCGCCGAATGTCTTCCAGTTTAAAGCCCGGGCAAGCTCCCTGATGGAGACGTAACAAAAACAGGTGACGGCGCCGGAAGGGTATTTGTTGCGCGGGCAGTCCTGGTCAACCCAGAGGCTTTCTATCGCAGCCAGTATTTTCGCGTGCTCCACTGTTAAAACACCGCGCTCCCGGCCATTGGGTTTAATCCGGCCGCGAAATAAAGGAATAACAGAAACTTCACCATCAAGTGATCTAAATTTCGCCTGAACCCGGTCGGACTTGGCTTTATTGGTGGAAAGCGTGAAAAAGGATGAGCTGATGAAAGTTGCCCAGGGGATGATTTCTTTTCCGTAAGGCACAGCCATTTTTCCCTGGTCAACCTCCCCCTCTTCTTTAACCGGCCGGAAACTCGAAAACAATGTTAATTGAGTTTCTTCAAAGTAGGTTTGAATCTTCTTTTTAGGTGGCTCGGGGTTTTGTTTTTCTTTCCCCTTTATCTGGTTTAAGCGCTTCTTTAACAAGGCTGTCAGGTACTTGGCCGGGCTGTGGACCTGGCGGGTTTGTATCTGGTATTTCAGTTCGCCGAATTCTTCGGCCAATACCGGCTCCCCCAGTTCCCTTAAAGCCTTTTCAAAGAAAGGGCGGCTTTTATGGTCCTTGGTTAGCTCAAGTATTTCGTCTATTAAGTAAGAGGTCATGCGGCTTCCTTGCGATAGTTATCAACAGGGTTTTGCTGAAAATCGTTAACGATTCTAATCGTTATATTCTCTCTGAATTCTAGAGCCCCGTTTTTCATAGAGAGAGTTTTCACCCATATCCCATAGCTTTTTCACCCATATCCCATAGCTTTCAAGCGTTATTTCACCCATATCCCATAGCTTTTGCGCTTATAGCTTGTCACCAGGCAGCGCTTGTTAATAACTTTAGCCGCGCAAATATTAATACCGTTTTATCCCCTTTTCTTTATTCCAGGCAGCCCCCAGCTCAAAACATCTGGAACAAACTGTGGCATAACTATACTCACCGATTTTTACCCCGTCTGTTATAGGTCTGGCGCACCAGCCACAACATAACCCCGGGACCCCCTCCGGTTTCTTTTCGCTTTCCGGGGTATGGGTTCGAAGATAGGTTATTAAATCCCATTTATCCTTAAACTGTTTAAAGAATTCATGGTGTTCGGTTTTCTCTTTCATATAACGGTGTTGTTTTATGAGTAGCAAGGTGATCCTGATTTAAGCCCGGCCGTCTTCTGCCCGGATTGCGGCCAGGGCTTCAACAAGATCGTTGGAAAGCGGCGCGGTCCGGAGCGCCAGTTTAACAGCCTGGGAAATTGAGATCCTTTGGCCGTTAGTTTCCATAAAAGAGCGGAGGCCATCAAGCTTAGCCATATCGGTTTTAAAAAGTGATATGCTCAGCTTCTTGCATTTCCGATC
>CAIPTO010000018.1 GCA_903867985.1 uncultured Elusimicrobia bacterium
ACCTTAGCGAAAGCTATTTTTTGACCTACGGCGATATTTTTCGCGCCGCAGACGACCTTAATAACGGCAGTTCCGTCGTTAACGTCGCAAAGAGAAAGCTTGTCGGCGTTCGGGTGTTTCTCTATAGTTAATATCCGGCCCGCGACCACGCCGGAAAAAGAGGCTCCGGTGCGCGTAACCTCTTCGATATTAAAACCCAGACGGGTGAGTTTACCGATGAGGTCATCGACCTCCAGCGGAACGCCGATAAATTCCATCAGCCAGGAGTGCTGTATCTTCATAACTGCTTAAGTATCCTCAAATCGTTCTCGTAAAGCATGCGCATATCGCGGATGCCGTACAGCAACATCGCGAAACGCTCTATGCCGGCGCCGAAAGCGAAACCGCTCCATTTCTCGGCGTCATAGCCGCAGGCTTTTATGACATTAGGATGAATAACTCCGGCTCCCAGCAGTTCTATCCAGCCCGTGCCCTTACAGACCGGACAGGCGCCGGAACCCTTGCAGAACACGCAGGAAACCGCGACCTGCGCTCCGGGTTCCACAAAAGGAAAGAACGAAGGAGAAAAAGAAATTTTAGCCTGGCCGCCGAAGAGATCCTTCATAAAAGCCTCAAGCGTCCACTTAAGGTCGGCCATGGTGACATTTTTATCCACGTAAAAACCTTCCATTTGGTGGAAGGCGAAAGAATGACTAGCGTCCACCGCCTCTGAACGGAATACTCGACCGGCGGAAACCACGCGCAACGGCGGCTCCTGACTCTTCATCGTACGTATCTGGACAGGCGAGGTATGGGTCCGCAACAGCAGGTCTTTCCCACGTGCGTCTTTGAGGTCGACGTAGAAGGTATCCTGCATGTCGCGCGCGGGATGATCAGGCGCGAAATTAAGCGCCTCGAAATTAAAATAATCTTCCTCTATCAGCGGGCCTTCGGCTATGGAGAAACCCAGCTTCTGAAATCCGTCATACATTTTATTGGCGGTTACGGTGAGCGGGTGCAGGCTGCCCTTGGGAAAAGGATACCCCGCCATAGTAAGGTCAAACTGTGATTTATTGAGATTCACGACGCCGGCGCCGGTTTCGGTCTTGCGCGCGTCCAAAGCGCCGGAAAGTTCCGTCTTCAGGGCGTTGCCAAGGGCCCCGAGAATTTTCCGTTCTTCTATCGGAAAGTCCTTGAGATCCCTCAGCAGCAGGGTTAACTCACCCTTCCTGCCCAAGTAATGTGTTTCAAATTCCGCGATGGCAGCGGCATCGGTTTTCCCAAGCGTGGAAAGGAAACTATCCCGGATAAGGGCTAGTTTCGCTTTCCAATCGTCCTGATTCATGAGGTTTTGGTTAAAGAAGCCTTGGCGAGCTCAACGAGCCGCGTGAAAGAACCAGGGTCCTTTATGGCTATCTCGGAAAGCATCTTCCTGTTGAGCAGGATGTCGGCTTTCTTGAGCCCGTTTATGAAGGTGCTGTAGGTCATGCCTTCTTCGCGGGTTGCGGCGTTAAGCCGGACTATCCACAACTGGCGGACATCGCCTTTCTTGTCTTTGCGGTGGGTATAAGCGGAGGTCAGGGCCTTCTTGACCTGCTGTGTCGCCATCCGGAGACGGTTCTTTTTATCGCCGTAATAACCTTTGGCGAGCTTAAATATTTTTTTCTTTCTTTTGTTTCTTGCAACGCTGTATTTTATTCTCATGATAATTTCCGTGCTAAGAGGATTAAGGATTAAGCGCTAAGAATTAAGTTCTAAACCATTACTGCTTAATTCTTACCACTTACTACTACTCATACGGCAGATAGCTCTTAAGAAGTTTACCCTCTACGCTGGTGGGTTCTTCCACTTTAGCGGTTCGGAGCTGACGGCCTCTTTTAGCGGACATCCCGGTTAAAAGATGACGGAGACCCGCTTTCCTGTGCAGCCACTTGCCGCCTTTGGATTTGCGAAATCTTTTTTTCGCGCCGCTGTGACTTTTCATTTTAGGCATAATATTTCTCTCATGTAGTATCGCAGACAAATCGTGGCGGGGTGACCCTCGTCAGCCCGGTTTGCCCTCTGGTGATATTATATTAAATAAAACGGCTCTCTTGCAAAAAAGCGGCGTTTCAATTAGCCGGATTGACCGGTTTAGGCGCGGAAGGCGCCTTTGCCGCCGGGGCTTTTGCCGCGGTCGGGGCGATGGGGGTAAGCATGATGCTCATCCTGTTTCCCATCATCTGCGTGCGCCCCTCTACCGTACCCACCGGAAGCAGCGTGTTCTTCACCTTCATAAGTATCTCTTCGCCCAGGTTCCGGTGCTGGTTCTCCCGGCCGTGGAACACGACTGTAACACGCACCTTATTCTGCTCTTTTAGGAACTCTTCTATGTGCTTTATTTTAGTTTCAAGATCGTGCGTGGCTATCCTGGGATTAAAGCGTATCTCTTTCAGGACGCCCGCTTTCTGTTTCTTGCGGTTCTCTCTGGCCTGCTTATCCAATTCGTAAAGATACTTGGAAAAATCCATTATTTTGCAGACCGGCGGATTGGCCATGGGAGCGATCTCCACCAGGTCCATTCCGGCGGATCTGGCCATATTCTGCGCCTCCAGGATCGGCTTCACGCCTATCATGGTGCCGTCGGTCGCGATCAACCTCACCTGCGCAACATTTATAAACCTGTTTATTCTTACCCTTTTATTATCGTGATACAAGAACGTCCTCCTTATTGATTTGTGCACCAAAGCGAAATTACGCACCGCCCTGGCTCACCCGCACCCGACGCATGCTGCGACTTAAAGCGCGGGCTTAATTGTCACTGAAATATTTCAGATTAACGGTGTAAAACCGTCCGGACACTATGTAATCTACAAACTTTCCCCCTGCCAGTCAATGGGCCCGACATCTTTGTAGCGATTTTTTTAAAATGTCATGGTGGCGGCAAGTAGAAATGTCATGGTTTGAGGTAAACTAACCCTTCAGGCAACTAGCCAGGAGGGATTAAATGGAGCAACTAACCATGAG
>CAIPTO010000019.1 GCA_903867985.1 uncultured Elusimicrobia bacterium
ATAAAATTATTCTGCAGGATCCCCCGCGAAGCGGGCGGAGGGCCAAGCGCTATGCGCGACAGGCCCGACGGGGCGTATTCCTCCCGAAGGGCGCCCGTAATACGGGCGGAAAACTTCAACTGAAGTTTTCAGGTTAGGGTTCAGGCAAATGGGGTATAAATACGAAAACCCGCTTTTGGCGGGTTTTCGCTTCCCCTTATTCGGGGAGTTCTCATTCAGCGGCTCATATAGAGCAGCTAAGTAGAGTATAGCACGGACTTATTGACTTGTCAATAGGCATATACGCCGGCCGCAGACACGACATGTTACCGCGGGCTGTATCCTATACCGGACTTTATGGCCGCAACATCATAGACGCCGCCGGACGAGATATACCGGCCGCCCCGCAACACTTTTTCTTTTATCAGGAGCGGCGTATCCAGATCTATAAAATCAAACCCGCCGAGCCCGGCGGCGAACTGAGCCGCGCAGGCGGAGGCCAGTTCCGTCTCCAGCATCTCGCCCATCATCAACTTCACGCCGGCGGCCCTGGCCAGCGCCCAGACCTCGCGCGAGCGCAGCATTCCGAATTTAGCCAGTTTAATGTTTATGGCCGTAACCTGTTTTTTCTTTATCAATTCAACCGCGTCGGCAACCGAATAAGCGGATTCATCGGCGCAGACGGGGATCTTAAGCTTCCTTGAAAGATATCCGAGCCCCTCGTGATCATCCTTCGCCACCG
Organism: uncultured Elusimicrobia bacterium; assembly: GCA_903867985.1. GTDB lineage: Bacteria > Elusimicrobiota > Elusimicrobia > Elusimicrobiales > UBA9959 > YA12-FULL-51-18. The sequence goes on from CAIPTO010000019.1 coordinate 722, forward strand.
GCTGCTCCACTACTCCCGGAATAATACCGCTCCTTCCGAGTTCAGCCACGAAACGCTCCGCCGTTTTCGCGTCGTAGGCCCCGTTGAAATCCAGATATATCTCCGCCTTGGGTGAGGCCTTCCTGACCGCGGCTATCCGCTTGAAATCCTCGTCCCGGTTGGAGCCGGTCTTCACTTTAAAGATTGAAAAACCGCGGCGGCGCATCTGAAGCGTAAATTCGTAAGCCTGAGCCACGGTGCCGATAACCACGGTTATATCGGTCCGTATCTTCGCAGGTTTATCTCCATAAAGCCGCCAGAACGGCATCTTGAGAGTGCGGGTCAGCGCGTCCAGTATCGACATCCCCGCGGCGGCCAAAGCGCAGCGGTTATTTTCCAGGCGCTCTTCCAGCCCCACCAGCAGGCTTAAATAGTCGGCGATATCGCGGCCCTCCAGCCAGGCAGCCGTCTTCTGGAGATTGGCCAGAGTGGCCTCCCTGGTCTCGCCGGTTATGTGCGGCGCTATGGCGGCCTCGCCCCATCCCCAGACGCTCTCTTTAGTCCTGACGCCCAAAAAAACATTCTCCAGCCGTTTATGAGAACCGCTCGATATAGTAAAAGGCTGAAAAAGCTCCGCGTCAATGCTGCGTACCACGGTCTTTGTTATTATAGTCTCTTTCATATTTTATCTCCCTTAACCGCATTGTTGCTTTTTACCCATACTTTATAGCCGGGGCCGGCGGCAGCCGATATCCAGCCTTTGCCCGGCTCCCACAAAGTTTTTGCTCCGAGCCTGACGGCCACCTTGCCGTCAACGATGGCGGCATAAAGACCTTTTTCAGCCTTCACTATTGAAACCGCGCTGACGGAATCTATGCCGGAGGATCTTCGAATCTTCATCAGGCGGGCTATAGCGGCTTTTCGAACCGGGTTGAAGAAGTCGGGCCAGAAGACGCAAGGCACGCCGGGATGCGTCAGGATGTAGGCGTACCCCTGCATCAGTTTTTCAGGAGGGAAGGGCCAGCCCTTGTAGCCGTCGGCGCGGGGGACGGTGTCATGATTATCCACGAAAGTCACCGCGGAAGCGGGCCTGATACCTATAAGCCCCGACGGATTGCCGGCTGAATCGGACAGGCGCCAGTATTCCTCTTCCCCCACCGCCTGCTGAAGCAGGCCCTTGGTGGTAAAATCAAATACCTTCACCTCGCCATTGACGGAATCCAGCCAGGAAACAAGCGCCCGCCGGTGCGCGTCAGGATTTTTCAGGTCCAGTTCGTCCCAGATTTCCGTAACGGCGAAAACGGGAGGGTTAGCACGGTTATATTCCAGAACATAGGCTGGGGCGTAGCCGCGGGCAAAATCATAGCGCCAGCCATCATAGCCGATATCGGAGCGCAGCCATTTCATCCATTCGATGAAGCCCGTGCGAACAACCGCGCTGGTGTGGTCCAAATCTCTGGCGAAAGCTACCGACAGGCCCGTGTCTTTGGCGCCCGTCCCCTTACCCCATTCATCGTCGGAAGTTATGGTTTCCGGGCCCCAGGCCGGGTCAGTAAAATCGGCCCAGTCCTTATATCCCACCCGGTGGTTCAGAACAAGGTCGGCCAGAACCTTCACCCCCCCCGCGTGCAGCGTCTTTATCACGCTTTTAAGCTGATCGGCTGTGCCGTACCCGGAGTCCTGTATGTATATGCGCCGCGGCATATAACCCTCGTCGGAAGCCGAATCGCCGGACGGCGGCAGCCAGACAATATTGAAACCGGTTTTTGAAATTTCTTCCGCTTCTCTCCGGACGACATCCCACCAGGACGCGGTCTTCCACGAGGTCCAGCAAAATCCCTGCAGCATCACCGAACTGTCGCCGCCTGCGGCGATAGCACGCGTACCGGAGGCCAGAATCAGCACTGCCATCACACCCGGAATTATTTTCCTCATAAATATTTTTTCTGATTAAATTTTACGGGCGCGCGTCTCAACGAGCTTTCCGCCCGAGAGGTGAAAAACACGGTCGGCGTAGGAGGCCGCTTCTTCGTTGTGCGTAACCATGAGCACGGCCGCGCCGTTAGCGTTAACTTTCTTAAGATCTTCCAGGACTATCCTGGCGTTATGCTTATCCAAATTGCCGGTGGGCTCATCAGTTATAACCAGGCCGGGCTTATTTCGCAGGGCGCGCAGTATGGCGGAGCGCTGCTTCTCACCGCCGGAAATATCCATCGGGAATTTATGCGCGATGGCCTCCAGGCCGAAGCGTTTTAAAAGCGCCATGGACGCGCCGGCGTCTCCTTTGCCTATGATCTTGGCGGGCATGTCTATGTTCTCCAGCACTGTAAACTCCGGCAGCAGCGAGTCGAACTGAAAAACAAAACCGATATGCCTGCGCCGCAACTCGGCTTTTTTAGTCTCGCTCAGGACCTCCAGCTTATTGCCAAAAAGCGTTATCGCCCCGCTGTAGCAGTCGTCCAGAAGGCCGATAAGGTTTAAAAACGTGGATTTGCCGGACCCGGACGGACCCAGCATGGCCGTAAACTCTCCGGCTTTTATCTCAAAATTAATATTTTCCAGCACCAGGATCTGTTCGTGCCCCTGGGTATAGGTCTTGCTCAGGTCTTCCACTTTAACAATATTATCCATATCGTATGGCGTCCACGGGGCTAATTTTTGAAGCGCGCAGGGCCGGATAAATTGCGCTCAGCATACAAAGAATATAACTGACAACCACTGTTCCCAGCAAATCCCGCAGTTTTAATTCCACAGGCACCTTGGTGATGTAGTAGATGTCCGAAGGCAGCTCCACCACCGGATATACGGCGATGAAGACGGAAATGCCTATGCCAAGGAGCACGCCCAGCGTAATACCGCTCAGAGCTATGAGATTACCTTCCCAAAAAAATATTTTCCGCACAAAACCGGGGCCGGCGCCCATGGAGCGCAGCACGCCTATATCGCGGAGCTTCTCCACGCTCATCATCAGCAGGTTGGAAGCGATATTAAAAGTGGCGACCAGTATTATAAGGGCCAGCACCAGCGACATGACGAATTTTTCAAGCTTTAAAGCCGCGAAAAGCGTACGATTCATATCCGCGTAAGTTTTTACTGAGTAGCCTAAGCCCAGTTCCTTCCTCAGGAAAACGGCGCTCTCTCCGGTCCGGTTTATATCGTCAAGCCTTATACCGGCGCCGTTCACGCCGCCGTCCAATCCGAAGAAGTCCGAAGCGGCAGCAAGCCCGCAGTAGGCCATAGTATTGTCAAATTCAAAATAGCCGGTTCGCATGAGGCCGGCCACCCTGAATTTACGCATTTTTGGCATTATCCCCATGGCAGTGGCGGCAGACTTTGGGGAAACAAGAATAACATCATCTCCCACCCAGGCGCCTAATCCCTTTGCAAGCTCCTCCCCCAGCAATACCGCAGGCGGTTCCCCCGGCTTGGGGGCGGCTTTGAGGGCTTCCCATGAACCCTCCACCAAAGCACTTTTAAGATTATTGGTCTTGAATTCTTTTTCCGGGTCCAGACCTTTCACCACCACGCCGGTAGACCTGTCGTCAAAAGTTAGGATACCCTGGCCCATCACGAAAAGAGAATAGGCGGCAAGACGCGGAGAGCGCTCTAAGCGGGCGCTGAAGGCTGACAGGTCTTCGGCCCGGACGGATCCGTAAACGCTGACGTGGGCCTGAGCGTCTATTATTTTTTTCTTTATGTCGGACTGGAATCCATTCATTATGGAGAGAGTCACAATGAGCGCGGCGACGCCCAACGCGACTCCGGCTACGCCGATAATAGTAGTGACCATAGAGAAAAGGCCTTTTCTCTTGGCTTTCAGGTATCGATAGGCTATAAAGAATTCAGCGGACATAAGTAAGGGTATATGGTTCAGAGTAATGGGTGGATGGACAGAAATAAGGGAATCTTTACCTAAGCCCCTATCCCCTAAACCCTTTCCCCTTGGTCGGACGGTTTTAACAGCGGAAAAAGTATGACTTCCCGGATTGACGGTTTCCCTGAGAAAAGCATGGTCATGCGGTCTATGCCGATGCCGATGCCGCCCATAGGAGGCATACCGTATTCCATAGCTTCAATAAAATCTTTATCCAGAACATCGGTTTCCGAGTTCTTTTCCTCGTCGCGCTGACGAAGCTGTTCCAGCAGGCGGCCCTTCTGGTCTTCAGGGTCGTTAAGCTCGGTATAAGCGTTGGCAACTTCCTCATAGCCGGCGAAGAATTCAAAACGTTCCACCAGAGATTCGTCCCCCGGCTTGCATTTGGCCAGCGGGGTTATAGCGGTGGGATAATCCATGACGAAAGTGGGCTGTTCCAGGCCGGTCTGTATATTCTCGTCGAAAATGCGCTCGAAGATCTTGGCCGAAGGGGTGCCGTCACCGTGTTCTATGTGAAGTTTGGCGGCAAGCTTGCAAAGATTGGGACGGTTGAAAGCCTTGCCCAGCAGAATCTCGTGGATATCCTCTCCGACCTTGGCCTTCCAGGCTTCGGGCAGGGATATGCGCTTGAAGGGCGGCTTGAGCCCTATCTTTATGCCGTTGTAATCAATGGTTTCCACTCCCATAAGCTCGGCGCAGCTGGCAAAAACCTGCTCAACCAGCGCGGCCATGCCGTTATAGTCGGTATAAGCCCTGTAGGCCTCAAGCGTGGTAAATTCCGGGTTGTGGCGCGTGTCTATACCCTCATTGCGGAATATACGGCCTATCTCGTAAACGCCGTCGTAACCGCCGATGACCAGTTTTTTAAGCGGCAGCTCGGTGGCGATGCGCATATAGAGTTCAGTTTTGTACATGTTATGAAAGGTTATAAACGGCCGGGCGGAAGCCCCTCCAGCCTGGGAACCCAGAACCGGCGTTTCAACCTCCAGGTAACCATCGCCGTCCAGCACGCGGCGGATGGTTGAGATTATCTGCGCCCTCTTAATAAAAATGCCACGGGCTTCCTCGTTTGAGATGAGGTCCAGGTAACGCTCGCGGTAGCGGGTCTCGGGATCTGTCAGACCGTGCCATTTCTCGGGAAGAGGCCTCACGGCCTTGGAAAGTATAGTGAGCTTCTCGACATTGATGGTAAGCTCATTGGTATGGGTGAGAAAAAGCTTTCCCTCCACTCCCAGAAAGTCGCCGACATTATCATTCTTCCTGAAAATATCATAAGCCTCTTCACCCACAACATCCTTTTTCACATAAAATTGGATCCTGCCGGTGCCGTCCTTTAACTGACCGAAGGTGGCCTTACCCATGACGCGCATAAGTATCATGCGGCCGGCACAAACCACATGCGTCTGGTCGGGCAACTTGCGCGCCTCGGCTATTTTATGGGTTACCTCAAAACGATGGGGGAACGGGTCTATGCCCCTGTCCCTGAGGTTTTTTATTTTAGCGTAGTTGTTGCTTACAATTTCGGTGAGTGCGTTTTGGCTCATTTTTTTGAGGCTATTGCGTCCTTTACTTTTTTGACCAGGTCCCTGGGCTCAAACGGTTTTTCCACAAAAGCGAAGATATTACTGGAGTTCTCAAAAAGATCTTTCATCTGGCCTTTGGCAGTAAGGATGATAATGGGGATGCCGCTGAGGCCGTCTATCTCCTGAAGCTTTGACTGGAACGTGTAACCGTCCATCTCCGGCATCATTATGTCCAAGATGATCACGTCGGGAATAATTTTATTTGTCGAGGGACCGGTGAGTTTATTATAAGCTTCAAGGCCGTTGAAAGCCTCCATAACCTCAAACTGTTCGCGTTCCATCAGAACCTTTAGAAGGTACACAACATCTTTCTCGTCGTCAATTACCATTACTTTGGGCATAATTCCCCCGCTAAAAGAATCGCCGCGCGGCGCTGAAAAAATAGATTCCAACCTATACCCGCTTTTACCAGGTATACACAGGATTTTACAAGATTTATTGAGGTAAAAACAAGTGCCAGTCCATTGTTGTAGCGATTTTTTTAAAATGTCATGGTGGCGGCAAGTAGAAATGTCATGGTTTGAGGTAAACTAACCCTTCAGGCAACTAGCCAGGAGGGATTAAATGGAGCAACTAACCATGAGCAACCAGGATATAGACAAACTTAA
>CAIPTO010000020.1 GCA_903867985.1 uncultured Elusimicrobia bacterium
GAAGGTGCCTAAACTTGCCGCATAACCTCAACTTTCTAAACCGCCGGATGCGGACCCGCATGTCCGGTGGTGTGGGAGGGGCACGGCGGTCCTATTGACCGTCGCCCCTATCCCGATTAAAGCCGATCAACTCTGTTTATTTGTTCAGCCACTGAATGAACTCATCCCATTTGCCATCAGCGGACCAGGCAAGATTTGAGTAGGTGTGGTCATAGTAGTCCGCGGGCAGATAAATTCCCAGCCCGGCGGAAGTTTTATATCCTTCGCCCGAAGTGGCGTTTTTGAACACTATTTTTTTGGCGATGAAATCTATCACTTCCAGGCTCTTCGCCTTCAGTTCCGGTACATTGGTTTTGGAAGCGGTCAGCGTCAGGAAGTGCGTGAAGTCCCTGGAATCAACGCCCTCGTATTCCATGGTTTCGCTCAGGGCCTGTTTCAGCAGGTCTTTTTCTCCTTTGCTCATGGCAAGGACTGTCCACTGGTCCACCAGGGCGCGGAAAGAGTCCAGGTTTATGGTCGTAACGGCGGACTGCGTCGTGCCCTGGCCCTTCCCGCTGTAATACTGGTTATAGCCCTCCACGGCGGCCGTGGCCATAACCTGCGGGGTCAGGTTGTTCTGGTTCTTGTGGACCCGTTCAAGGAAAAAGTCGTAAGCCCATCCGTCCCCGGGTTCTGTTTCCTCCGAGCCGACGATCACCGGCACCGAATCTTTTAATTCGTATATGACCTCGCTCATCTGCATGAGGCAGGCGTCGGAAGCGTAGATGTCTACGCCGCCCATTTTTTTCAGCGCCCATCCCAATTGGACGGTGGTGATGCCGTTGCCGGTTTCATCGTCGTATGAAATGCCTTTCATCGCGGGTTTGGACTTCAGCGATTTTGTTTTCCAGCCGTCGCCGTGGTTCCACACTATCAGCATGTAGCGTTTGGCGGGGTATCGGACTTTTGCCCACATGACGAAGTCTGCCAGATGGTCATAGTCGCCCATGTCAGTGCGTGCGAGCGTTTCAATCACTTTTGAACCTATCTCGCGGGTGTCGGTATCTTTCACTATCTCGTATCGCCTGACGCCTGACCAGTCGGCGGAACTTGGGGTTGAGGTGCGGGTCTTGCCCATGAACGGGGGTATGGACGGCCCGTCCGTCTGGGGGACTATTCCATTATAGTCGGGGTCGAAATCATCATAATCTCCGCCCGGATAACTTTCATTCTGACTCGCGGTGCGGCCGGCTTCGGTAACTATATTGATATTTGGTGTGGGGCCGAACACTTCCATTTCGTTCATGTCCTTTGTTACATAAGGGGAAAGGCTGTTCTTGCCGTTCATGAAGACCATTATGGTCCAGTCTTTCACCGCTTTCCCGTCCATGTCGGCGGAAGAGGGTGCCGCCGGAACATCCGTGTTCGCGGCCTGCTCAATTACATCTTTGAGAGATCCGCCGGTGTCAAAGGAAACTTCCTGGGCGCCTGCGCCGGCGGCCAAAAATATCGCCGAAATCAAGAGATTGATTATGCCTGTTTTTTTCATTAATAGTTCCTTTTTTACCGCTGTTTGCGTCATGTCGCGGCAATTGTTTTCTATTAGTAATAGTTTAGCCTATTAAAAATGCGGCGCGTTGGGCCGAAAGGGCAGTTTATTAAAAAATTATGGCCTACAGGCTTGTGAGCCTAAAGGCCCAGATAATTGCTGACCGGCAGGGGGATTTTTTTGATAAAATATCCGATCTGATGCTAAAGTTTAAGGACGGTTTTATTTTTCCGCTGTTTCTTCTGGTTTTGTGCCCCTGCGCCTACTCGCAGCTGCCCGGGCCTGTCTTCGCGCCCGATGTGCAATTCAGCACCTCTTCTCCGCTTGAACAGCTGGCCTGCCTCCCGGAATTTCCGATAAATTTCTCCACCGCCGCCGTGCAGCAGGTCACTGAGGAGGAAGTTGTAGACTTGGAAGAAGGCGAGGAAAGCGAAGCCAATATCTTTATAAGCAGCGCGTTGGCGCACACTCCGGAGCCTGTAAACCTTGGCGGCAACGGCAGGCTCACGCTTACCAGGAACGATAATGGGGAAAAACTGACTGTGCGTTATCGTCTGCCGGACGGTTCCTACGACCCGGAGGCGCTTGCCAAACTGGACCATCTTATGCGCTGCAGCCTTACCGGGAGCGAGACGCGGATGTCTGTTAAGCTTATCGAGCTGCTGGATGCCGTGGAAGATAAGTTCGGGAAAAAAGGTCTGGTTCTGTTAAGCGGCTACCGTACCTTTAAAAACAATGGCCGGACACCCGGCGCGGTCAAACACAGCCTGCACATGCTGGGTTGGGCCGCAGACATAAGAATTCCCGGCTACAGTTCCGCAAAAGTTAAAAAATACGGTCAGAAAATGTGGGTCGGAGGAGTGGGGTATTATCCTTATAAGGGATTTACCCACCTTGATGTGGGGAAAACCCGCTATTGGGTTGTCGGACGTCCCCCGCGCCGGCGTCGTATCTGCCGCCCCGTAAAGCGCACCTTGAAGCATGCTGCGGCACGTAAAGCGGCGGCAAAGCGGAAAACTCTCACGATCGTAAAAAACTCTTTACCGCAGAAGTCCTTAAAAAATAAATCCTAGATTTCCTAAATGGAGTTTATCTTAAACTGCGGGATCCAGGTTAATACTTGATCCCGTCAACCAGGTTTATCAGCTCCTGAAATCGCTTATGAACGGCGACGGGCTCAAGACGGCCCCCTCTGTTGAGAACCTGTCCTGTTCTGTCATCGATGAAGACATATTGATCCGGAGGAACTATTTCGCCATAGATCCAGCGCTCGGTGGAGCCGACCGTGGTGAGGTTGCTTCTGCGGGCCGGAAGCGGGACGCGCAATATGTAATGGGCCATTATTCCCTGCAGGTCGAGGTGGGAGCGAACCTCCGTATCCTCGCCGGCGGGCACACCCTTTCCAATAATGAGGAGGGGGACCCGGTAGTTATCTGGGGCGGAAGAGGCGCTGCGTTCCCCGTGGTCGGATACGACTACGGTGAGCGTAGTGTCGGCAAGACCTTCTTTGGCGAGACCATTCAATAATTCGCTTAAGTAAGTGTCGTAGTACGCGAGCTGGGTAAGGCCGGTGGATGCCATCCACTCCGGCGTGTGGCCGTAGACCAGTTCCGACAGAACGAAAGTGCGCGGGGCTGAAGCCGTATATTTGAGTATAAGCGGAAGTGCCGCGCGGTCCTCGGTGGCGGACTCCATCCGGCTTGTGCCGAGAGAAGTCCACCCGTTCAATCCGGGCAGGTCGCGCCGGTCGGCGATGCGATCCCACGCCGTGCGATTCGGTACGAACGGCTGGTATTCATAGGTGCTGACGAAGAGGGTCCGGTAACCTTTTTTCTTCAAGGCGCCTGCGGCATTAGGGAAAGCGTTGATCCCCTCGTAGCGTGCCGGGTCGGAGTAGGAACGGAACGGCACCTCCAGAGATGTCGTCATCGCTATCAGACTTGTATATGAATCCAAATTCGTCGTCCAGTAGTTGCGAAAGTAGCGGGCATGTTTCGCGTTGCGCTCGCTGAATCCTCCCGGCTTGTTCAGGAACTCCGACTCGAAGCGGGCGGCAGTGACCCCTTCCAGCACCACAAGCACAATGTGGTTGTATTCAGGGGGGCTGTCAGACTCGAGCGGACTGGGCGCGGCCGTGCTGGCCGATAACCCGTGAGAGACGCCCGGCACCAGCCTCGGCACGGCACGCGCGCCGACGCGTGCTAACTCGCGAAACTTGTCCTTAATACTGAAGACGATCGGATTGGGCGCCTCTCCGAATAAAGTCGCCAGCGCGAGAATGAGCAGAATTGCGAGAAGAGTCCGCTTACGCGGCAGGCGAAGAAAGGTGAACCTCGGAGCTGCGCTTCCCGCACAAAGCGCGATCGCGGCCGGCCAGAGCATACCGATACCGGCGTACTCGCGAAGGAATACAGTGGCAGTATCTAAATCAGTGTTAAACATGTTGACCGGAAAGGCCAGAGAGCTTTGGAGCATACCTGGATAGAGCGCGAGGATCGCGCCAAGAATGAGCAACGTGCCCCGACATAACGCCGCCACTACTCCAATATATGATAAGGGACTGAGAAGGGCCGCGAGGCTGCCTGCCGAAATAACAAGCGAAAGGAGAGCGAGATCCTGAATCCAGGAGATCAGGTGGGGCATAATGATCCGCGGGTCGTTTGATGATATAGCGAACGCTATGTGCAGCGTTAGTTGAACGAGACCCAGGGCCAGAGCGGTTCGTTTGGCCGCGACAAGATCTGATAATGGGCGTGCCTCGCGTGGTGCACGGGTAGCTGATTCAGTGAGGATAGACATTGTATCTCCTGGCATTCCTGCTTTGTGTCGCGGATATCTTCTAAAAAAATTGCTACTTTATATTTACATTATAGGAAAGTAACGGCCCGTTTTTGCAATCTTCACACGCGTGTTTGCATATAAAGCGCGAGCGGATGATTTAGTAGCTGAACTGGGATCAGCCACACTGATGTGTGTTTTTTTTGCGTGCTTACGCTAATTTTTTAACCTGGTTCGATTTGTTTGTTGAAATGCGGCTATAAATATCTATAAAATAGGCATATATGACAGAAACATGGCGTTTTAAAGATGAATGGCTTATGCGGGCCCTGGAAGGGGTTAAAGGGGCGGATGCGGTGTTTGTTGCCAAGATGCGCGCGGAAAAGAAACCTTACATTTCCCATTCTTTGGTAGACTCAAACCTCTTTACAGCCGAACAGTTGGGGGCTGCGGTTGAGCACACTTTCAAGATAAAATATTTGCCGTTACTCCCGGATAACGCTGATCAGTTCGGACTTAAGTTGATCCAGGAAAAAATGTGCCGTCAGCATCAATTAGTGCCGGTGGGAGTGTCGGAGAGTGAGATCAGTCTTGCCATGGCCGACCCGTTAAATTCCCAGGCGCAGGCTGATGTTGAAGCCGTAACAGCGCGCCGCGTGATACCGTTTTTTTCCCTGCCGCGCGAAGTTGAATCATGTCTGGAGAAGATTTTCAGTTCCGACAGTGTTATTTACGACCTGCTGCATAAGGTAGGAACTTCCGATGAAATACAGTTGCTGAAAGCGGATCTGTCCGAGGATGTTCCAGAGGAAGTTTCCGAAAACGAGGAATTAAACGTAACCACGCCGGTGATACTGCTGGTCAACTCCATAATTTCCCAGGCGTACCGTAAACGCTCTTCCGATATCCATATCGAGCACGGGGAAAAAGACAGCCATGTGCGCATAAGGGTTGACGGCACGCTTAAGAATATAATGTCCATCCCGCGCAACCTCGCGGCCGGGCCTATGGTGTCCCGCGTAAAGATCATGGCGAACCTGGATGTTTCCAATCATATGCGCCCGCAGGACGGCAGAGCCAAGATACGCATAGGCGGCTCTGAGATCGGCCTTCGCGTCTCGACTCTGCCCACCGCCTACGGCGAAAAGGTGGTAATCCGCATACTTGACCAGCGCGCGGCCGAAGTTCCTTTCGAGAAGCTCGGTTTCGCGCCGGAAGTATCCAGTGTGATAGAGACCTATCTTCAGGCTTCGCAGGGCATGATACTGGTGACCGGCCCCACTGGTTCCGGCAAAACCACCACGCTTTACTCGATCCTTAACAAGATCCGCAGCGAGGGGACCAACCTTGTTACCGTGGAAGACCCGATAGAATACAAGCTGACCGGCATAAACCAGGTGCAGGTGAATGAAAAGCAGGGTCTTACCTTCGCCTCGGTGCTGAGATCGGTGCTGCGCCAGGACCCGGATACGATAATGGTGGGGGAGATACGCGACCGGGAAACCGCGGATATCGCCTTCCAGGCAGCCATGACCGGCCACATGGTTTTTTCCACCCTCCATACCAACGATTCGGTTTCGACCATCGTCCGGCTTACCGACATGGGCCTGGACCGTTTTAAGATCTCTCCCGCTTTGCTTGCCATAACGGCTCAGCGGCTGGTACGGAAACTCTGCCCGGACTGTCTGAAAAGAGTTCCCGAATCTGAAATAGACAAGAATCTCCTCGCGGCCCTGGTGGAATACGGTTTTGAGAAAACAGTTTACAAAGGCGCTGGCTGCAAGACCTGCGAAGGGAGCGGTTATGCCGGCCGCACCTCCATGGTTGAACTGCTGCAGGTGACTCCGGGCGTTAAGGATCTTATAAATTCCGGGGCGAGCGCGGCGGAGATCACCAGGGCAGCGCTGGCGGAAAAGGCGCTGCGCACGATGACCCATGACGCGCTATGGCATTTGTCAATGGGCCACACGGACCTGGCGGAAATATCGCCTTATATAACCCTTGAAAAGAAAAGTGCCGGGGTTGAAAGCGTGCCGCTCCCCGCCTCCTTGCCGGCGTCCGTCCAGCGTCCGGCTTCAGTCGCCGTCCCGTCTTCAGGCAAACTGAGCGTAATGATAGTTGATGATGACGCTATAATGCGAATCCTGCTCAAAAAATTTATAGAGGGAGCGGGTTTTGAGGTTGTGGAGGCTGTGGACGGGGAAGCGGCGCTTACCACCATAGCTTCCGGCAAGCATCCTGACCTGCTGGTTTCCGATATAAATATGCCGCGCATGAACGGCTATGACCTTGTAAAAGGCGTGCGTGAGACATTGGCCATTCCGGATATGCCGATAATAATGCTTACCACTGAAACGACGGATAAAAGCCAGGAACTTTCTTTCAAACTTGGCGCTGACGACTATGTTGTCAAGCCTTTCAGCGCCCCGCTGGTAATAGCCCGGATAAAAGCCGCGCTGCGCCGGGCCGGTAAGCTTAAATGAACATTATGCCGGAAGAAAAGCCGACCACAAAATTCATGCCGGCCGAAAAGGCCTCCGCTGGGGAGGTTGAAAGGCAACGCAAAATATTCGCCGACGCGCCTGTAGTCTGCGATGCGTTGGATGGTATGCTGAATTTCAGCCTGATACTCAATTCTCAGCGTCAGGCGGTTTATGTGAACAAGTCTTTTGCCGGTTTCCTTGAGGAACACGGGATAAACGATTTCGTCGGTCAGCGCCCCGGCGACCTGTCCGGTTGCATGCATGCCACGGAGACTTCCGGCGGCTGTGGTACCACCGAGTATTGCCTTCGTTGCGGTTCGGGTCAGGCAATAGCCCAGGCTCTCAGCGATACTGCGTCCATCAAGGAATGCCGCATAATGTCCCGCAAAACCGGAGAAGACCTGGACCTGCGGGTGCGTGTGCAGCCGCTCAAGTATACCGGAGAAGAATTCCTGCTTATGTCGTTGATGGATATAAGCACGGAGAAACGCCATGACATTCTTGAGCGGCTTTTTTTTCACGATATCCTTAATACTGCAGGCGGGTTACAGGGGTTGGTAAGTCTGATGATGGATTGTGAAGCCGTGGAGTCTAAGTTCTACGTTCCCGCTGCCCTTAAAGCCTCCGACCGCATGATAGACCAGATACTTTCCCAAAAAGAGTTGACTGCTGCCGAGCGCGGTGATCTGCAGCCTAAGATTTCCGAGGTGTCGTCGCTGGAGCTTCTTAACGAGATGGTGGACCTTTTTAAGGCGCACGATGTGGCTAAAAACAAGGGAATAGTCGTGTCCGGAGATTGCCAGGACCTGAAGATAAGCACCGACAAAAATCTGCTTTCCAGGGTGATAGGCAATTTAATCAAGAATGCGCGGGAGGCGGAGCCCTCCGGCGCCAAAATAACCCTTTCCTGTCACAAAACTCCGGAAGGAGCGGCTTTTACAGTGCACAATCCGTCCCGGATGCCAGAGGATTCACGTTTTCAGATCTTTCAGCGCTCCTTCTCTACCAAGGGGACAGGAAGAGGCCTTGGCACCTACAGTATAAGACTGCTGACCGAGAAGTACCTGAAAGGGAAAGTCTTTTTCGTCTCTGACGCGAATGGTACGCTTTTTACGGCAGTTTATCCGGAAAAAATATAGGCTCCGCCCGCAACGCTGTTTAAGGAAAAATATGAAGGAATGTCATCAAGCCGTTAGCTGCGCTGATCTGCTCGCGGACTACGCGCAATCCAGGCAGGCCGCGAGCCTCTCGGCGAAGTTCCGGTTCGAGGGTGTCGGGGAGCGCGATGTTTACAATATAGCGGCGCCTTTTACGTCCGGCGGGGAAGAGATACTTACGGGAAGGGTGGAGAGCCGGACAACGGAATTATCGGAAACCGTTTTTTTTAGCAAGCTCGGCGCGGGGACGTGGTCGCCTGTGCCGGCTGCTCCTACGTTTAAAGGTCTGCAGGATCCATGCGTCGCTTTTATCGGCGGCAGGCTTATTCTTGGAGGAGTCAGATTTCCGATAGAACTTCCGGGCGGAGAAAAGATCTGGCGCATGGAGTTCTATGGCGGATCGTCGGTGAATTCCCTGGAGGTTTTATTCCAGGGGCCTGACAAGATGAAAGATATTCGGTTCGGGGAGACGGCTGACGGCGGGGTTGCGGTATTAACCAGGCCGCAGAGCGCTAAATGCGGCCGCGGTAAAATAGGTTTTTTTATTGCTGCGTCTCTGGATGATATCACGCCGGAGATGATCCAGTCGGCTCCGCTGATCGAGGGACAGTTTATCCCGGAAGAATGGGGCGGCGCTAACGAAGTGCATCTTCTGAAGAACGGCTTACTCGGCATACTGGGCCATATTGCCTGTTTCGATGCCGCGCAATTCAGGCATTACTACCCTATGTCTTTTGTTCTTGATCCGGTCAAAAGGACGACAAGCCCCGTCAGAATAATTGCCCGGCGGAGCGATTTCCCGGCCGGCCCCGCAAAACGGCCCGATCTTGAGGATGTTGTGTTCAGCGGCGGATTGGTCCGCAACGGCGACGGTTCGGCCACCTTATACGCCGGGCTCAGCGATGCCGAGGCCGGCTGGCTCAGGATCCCGGATCCTTTTGCAGTCTTTGAAGCGTAATCCCATGAGGGTTTCGCATGTTTCTCTAAAATCCGGGAAGCCTGTCTAAAAATAATTCCCCGCTTTATTCATAACCCGAACCCCAAAGATTTTCAGAGGCGGAAAACCGCGGCCTGATAATTCCGGCGCGCGGAGGTTACGGCGATAAATAGTAGAATGCAATTCACGTGGATTTATGGAGTGCGGATAAAACACCGGAGGATCTGGGCTATGGAAATAACTTTCGACGGGAACAAAAGGATTAACGCGTCTTATAACGGTTTTGTTATTAAAACCGACCAGCCAGAAAGCGCTGGCGGCGGTGGTTCCGCTCCTTCGCCTTTCGACCTGTTTCTGGCGTCACTTGGGACCTGCGCCGGGATCTTCGCCGTGGGATTTCTGCAGAGCCGCAACCTTCCCACTGAGGGGTTTAAAATCAATCTTTCCTTCGACTGGGATGAGAAATCGCATCTGGTAAAAAAAGTCGGCATTAACATAACGCTCCCGAAAGATTTCCCTCAACAGTACAAGGCGGCGCTGATAAAATCGGCCGAACTCTGCACGGTAAAGCGGCACCTTGCAAATCCGCCCGATTTTGAGATTACGGCTCAGGCGTAAACAGGCTGCAAGTCGGGAGAGAGGCTGTGTCTCATGGCCACTCCCGCAGATTGAGCGGATACGAATTTGTATAATCGGTAAATACAGAGCGTTATTTATACAGGAGATGATTCTCATGAATATCAGTAAACAGCTGTTCGGTTTGGCAGCAGCCGGGATGTTTATGATGACGATGTCGGCGTTCGTAGAAGCGCAGCCGGCGAAAAACACAAAGCAGGTAACAGCCGCCAATAAAAAGGCTAAGGCTGACTTTTCGTTTTTAAATGGCAAGACTGGAACAGGGCCTTTTTCCCAGTGGAGCGAGGAAAGTTTAATGGTCATGCTGAATAATTATCTTGGCAGCAAGATAAAAAAGATTATTTATGACGACTCAATGGCTGGAAGTCTCGCCATGCTGAAATCAGGCAGGGCCGATTTTATGCTGGCAAGCGACGTTTCGGCGAATTATGTCATCCAAAGAAATCCTGAACTCAAATCAAAGGTTTTCTCCGATAATCAGGGGCTGGCTATGGTTTTACGGAAGTCAGACGGCAAGCTGAGGGATTCTCTTAATGACGCCATAACCAAACTTAAAGCTTCCGGCAAACTCGCCATGTTGTATAAAAAATGGATTACGGAACTGCCTGTCGGACAGGACCCCGCAATGCCGGAAGTTAAAGCGACTGCGTATCCCGAAACCGTTTATGTAGGCGTGTCGGGCGATGTCCCGCCTCTTGATTATGTCGCGGCGGACGGAAAACCCTCCGGCTATAACGTAGCCCTGCTGGCTGAGATATCAAAATTGATCGGCAAAAATATTGAAATTGTGCCTCTTACTTCTATGGCAAGATTTGCCGCGCTGAAATCCAAAAGGATAGATGTGTTTTTCTGGCTGGTAGGCCCGAGTAAAACAGCCAGCGCGGGGGGAATCCAGAGTTTTAAGGAACAGCTCCTGACCCGGGACCTCATTATTACGGAGCAGTATTGTGCGATCCGGATGGTCTTTTTACTGAAAAAATAAAATGATGCGGGGCGGGCCTGTGCAGAGGTGATCTGGTTTTAAGCAATACTCCGCGCCCGGTCCTGATGAACATGGCTACTGGTGCGGTACTACCATAGGTTTGTATGCCTGCGGAACGCGCTCTTGATGCACACGGAAAGTTTCAACTGAAACTTTCGGGTTGAGGCGGATGGTGGATATCGCGCGATAGAGTAAACTAAGGTGACGATATGAGAAAAAACTTTTTATTCCTTTTGCTTGCCAGCGTCTTATTCTCCGGGTGCCGCGGCACCGGTGTGGTCTTTAACCAGCACTCTGCCGACCTAAACAAAATAACAAGAATAGCCGTAATTCCCGTAGCCGACGAATTGCCCATAGGAGGGAAAGCCTATGACCGGCATAACGTGGTTGTCAGTGATCTAGTAGAGATGGTTTTTATCTCGCTCGGCTATACGGTCGTGGACACGACTAACCTTGGCAGCATCCTCAAAGAACAGGCGCTGTCAGCTAACGGGCTTATAGACCCCGCCGACGCCCTTAAGATAGGCAAGCAGTACGGCGTGGACACGCTCGCTTTCGTAAATACGTCCGGGGATATGCGGACCACAAAAGTGCGGCTGGTGGATACCGAAAAAGGCAGGGTAATATTCGCTTATCAGCAGCCTCCTGGTGTGGTTGACCATTTCTGGACCTGGAAAATGCATAAGGACCTTAAAAAAGCGCTAACTGCGGCCGGGGTGCAAATCGACGTATCAAAGGCCAAAACTTACCATGGCGGCGACGCCCGGGGCAACAGTTACTCCTGCTTGAATGACCCCGCGCTGATCAAGAGCGTTCAAAAGGTGGCCATTTCGCCGGATTCAAAATCCGACCTGGGGCTGAGCGCCCTGCTTGCCGCAGGCTTTGACGTGATGGAGCGCGGCGAGTTGGGAAGAATATTAAAACAGAACAGCCTCGCGGCTTCCGGCGTGCTTTCGGGTGAAGACATGAAACAACTGGGAGCTATAAGCGGGGTTAAAGGGATAGTTTTTTCCAGGATGACCGATTATAACTGGGCGGGGAGCAAGATCGGCGTTACCATCCCCATACTAGGCAGCGTTAAGCTGGTGGACGCCCAGACAGGGCAGGTTTTGTGGGTGGCATGCCCGGGCAACGACGCGAACTATTTCTCGGCCGGCAACCTGACCCCTGAAGACTATATAGCCTCCTCCGATAAGACGCTCGCAAAATATCTGTCTAAGATGATGCGGTAAAGCACGTAAGTCGGTACTCTCCGACCCAGCTCAACGCCACTGATTTAGTATATATGACTGATGGAGATAAAACGCTGAACGGCTTCCAGACAAACGTGCAGTGCTTGACCAGCGGGTTTATAAGATATAGTGTAGAGCAGATGTGTAGCAATGAAAATTTAAGGAGAAAACATGAAAGTACTTTTAGCGTATTATTCTATGTATGGTCATATATATGAAATGATCAAGGCTGCTGCTGAAGGAGCGAAAAGCGTGAAGGGTATGGAAGTCTTTATAAAACGCGTGCCGGAAACGCTTAGCGCTGAAGTGTTGGGGAAGATGGGCGCACTGGAAGCGCAGAAGGCGCAAGCTTCCGTGCAGGTATGTTCTCCGGATGATCTAGCTGCCGCCGACGCTATAATATTCGGTACTCCCACACGCTTCGGTAATATGTGTGGCCAGATGCGCCAGTTTCTGGATTCCACCGGCGGCCTGTGGCTGAAAGGCTTACTTGTAGGCAAAGTGGGCAGCGTGATCGCCAGTTCCGCCACGCAGCACGGCGGTCAGGAATCCACCATCCTCTCCTTTCATACCACGCTGTTGCACCACGGCATGGTCATAGCCGGATTGCCTTATACCTTCCAGGGGCAGATGGGCATTTCCGAAATGACCGGCGGTTCCCCTTACGGAGCGACAACTATTGCCGGTGGGCAGGGTGAGCGTATGCCCAGTAAGAACGAGCTGGATGCCGCCCGATACCAAGGCAGATATGTGGCCCGACTGGCTGAACGTCTTGCCGGTCTGAAAGCGGAATAGTGCGTCCGAGAACAGCTTCAAGCGCTGAAAAATTAGAAAATTATCAGGAGGAAAAATGGATAAAATTAAAACTTTAGTGTTGTCGGGGCTTGTTGTTTCCTTTATGATGGTGGTGTCTTTTGCAGCTGATAAACCGGCTGCAAAAACTCCCACAACGCTGGAAAATCTGCAAACGGCTTTTAACGGAGAATCTAATGCCAAGGTGCGTTATGAAGCTTTTTCCGTTAAGGCGGACGCTGAAGGTTATGCCGGAGTAGCCGGGTTTTTTCGCGCAGCTGCTTTATCCGAAGGCATACATGCGGCAAGGCACGCTAAAGCCATAGAGGCTATGGGCGGAATGCCCAAAGCCGAACCAGAGGCTCTGATAGTAAAATCAACTAAAGAAAACCTTAAAGCGGCGCTAAAGGATGAGAACAGCGAAAGCAAGAAAATATATCCGGCTTTCGTGAAGCAGGCGCTTGTCGAGAAGAATAATAAAGCCGCGATGTCTTTCAAAGGCGCTATGGCTACGGAAGTCAGCCATGCCAAACTTTGCTCGCAGGCGCTGGCGAAGCTCGGAGACTGGAAGGAGAAAATGAAGTTCATTGTCTGTCAGACCTGCGGTTACACCACGAACGACCTCAGCATAAAGCTCTGTCCGGTCTGCTCTCAGCCGCGCGAGCAGTTTACGCAAGTAGAATAGAACATTTACTAAGCCGGCGTCGAATATTTCTGATGACGCCGGCTTTTCTTCCTATGAAAAAAGTACCGTTCTTTGTTTTTTCATCTGCCGTGCTTGCGGTCATTGGCCTTTGGTTTTCTAATTCCCTTAATTCTCCGATGGGCAGTTTGTTCGAATACCCGGCGGGCCGTCTGCTTGCTTTTGGACGATTGGCCGGGATATCTGCATCTTTGGGCATAATGGCTCAGTTACTGCTCGTTTCGCGCGCAAAATGGGTCGAACAACTTTTTAGCCCGGGACGATTTCTCAAGGCACATCATTTTGAGGGTCTTTTAATCCCCGCATTTATCTTTGCGCATCTCGCTCTTATTGTTATGTCTTCTGCGGTTCAGAACGATCTCTCCTTTTTTGCCCAGTACCGGAAGATGCTAGGGTGGAGGGGAATTCAGGCCGGAGCTGCCGGAATGGCGGTTGTTTTAGCTGCTGTTTTTATGTCTTTGGGCCCGGTAAAAAGGCGGTTTAATTTCAAAGTCTGGCGGGGCTTCCATCTGGCGCTTTACGCGGGACTTGTTTTTATCATTAGCCACCAAATGAAACTTGGCGGAGATATTAACGGTAGTTTTTATTTTGCTATGGTCTGGTACGCCTTATATGGTTTTGTCCTCCTGACGCTTGTTTGGGGTCGTTCTATTAAGCCGTTCTGGTCTGCCGTTCCGTAAATCTCTGCCGGCCAGGGCAGAGACTTCTGTTAATGATGTATTGCATGCCGGAGATTCAGCGCACCGCCTACCTTAAGGAACCGGCGAGCCTGGCGAAAGCATGGAGAAAGGGCAGGGGGATAGAGAATATTCGCAAGGCAGTGTCACTCAGTGATCTGCATGATGAACTGCTACAACGGGTTTTCGCTTCCATAGGCAATACTCCTCCCCAGACCAAGACCCGCATGATAGAACTGTAAAGCGCTGGATTGAGTAATGAAAAGAATATACACATACGCGGTTCCGTTCTTCGGCTTTGCGCTTTTTACGGCGGCTATGCTGGCGCTTCATCATGAGCTGCGGCTCTATTCCTATCACCAGATAGCAGTTGAATTCAGATCCCTACCGTACTGGAAAGTCCTGCTGGCACTATCATTCACTGTTTTAAATTACTTTATCCTCACCTGCTACGATCTGCTGGCCTTTCGCTACATAGGCCGTGCACAGCCTTACTCTAAAATAGCCCCGGCCTCTTTTACAGCATACGCCTTCAGCAACAATATCGGCATGGCCGCACTCTCCGGCGGGTCAATACGTCTGAGGCTTTATTCGGCGCAGGGTCTGTCATCGTTGGACATCGCCCGGATAATCGGCTTCGGCATAGGCACTTTCTGGCTGGGGATACTGACGCTGGGCGGTTTTGTTTTTCTGCTGCACCCGCCAGCTCTGCCACCCGGCTTTTCGCTGCCGTTCTCTTCGGTCCGTGCCCTGGGGTTATTCATGGTCTTCGGATCGGCGCTCTATATTGCGCTGTCGGTGCGGGCAAAGTCTTTTATTCTGCGCGGATTTGAATTAAACCTGCCCCGGCCGCGCCTGGCCCTGCTGCAGCTGGGCGTTTCCGTGGTGGATTGGGCGCTGGCCGCCGTGGTTTTGTTCGTACTGCTGCCCTCTTCCGGGAGTTTCGGCTATTTTGATCTGCTTGCCGTATTTATGCTCGCGCAGGTGGCGGGGCTGGCCAGCCAGATTCCCGGCGGGTTAGGCGTGTTCGAGACCGTGATAATGGTCTTTGCGGGCAGACAGGCCCACCCGGCTCAGGTTATGGGTGCCCTGCTGGCCTACCGCGCCGTCTACTATCTGTTGCCTCTGCTCTTCGCCTCGGCTTATCTGGTCTTCAATGAAGTGTCCCGCCGCGCGGGAACCTTGCTGCGCCTCGCACCCGGGCTGGTTCCGCAGGCTATGTCGGTAGTGGTTTTTATCGGTGGTGCGGTGCTGCTTTTTTCAGGAGCGACCCCAGGCGTACATGAGCGGCTTTTGCTGCTGGGTGTTTTTCTGCCTCTGCCAATGCTTGAAGCTTCTCATTTTTTGGCCAGCCTCGGCGGGGCCGCTTTGCTCGTGATAGCCCGCGGCTTGCAGCGCCGTCTGGATGCGGCTTATCATGCCGCCATAGTTCTGCTTGGTGCCGGTATAGTGTTATCTCTTATGAAAGGATTGGATTTCGAGGAAGCCCTGGTACTTTCCGGAATACTTGCCGCCGTATTCGTTTCGCGCAGGGAATTCTACCGCAAGTCTTCGCTTTTTGTCGAAAGCTTCAGTCCCGGCTGGATAGCCGCGGTGGCGCTGGTGGTTGGCACGTCGGTTTGGTTAGGGCTTTTCTCTTTCAAGCATGTTGAGTATTCCAGTTCGCTCTGGTGGCAGTTCGAGATCTCTCACAATGCACCCCGTTTCCTGCGTGCCAGTGTCGGGGCCGCCCTGGTGGTGCTGATATTCTCGCTATTAAGACTTTTTAGGACGGCCCGCGCCAACCCCGTGAGGCCTACAGTGCCCGATTTTGAGCGCGCCGCCGTCATAGCGTCTTCCGCGCCGGATACTTCCGCCTGGCTGGCTCTGTTGGGAGATAAGGAACTGCTTTTCAGCGAAAAGGGTAATGCTTTCCTTATGTATGCGGTGCGTGGACGCAGCTGGGTCTGTTTGGGCGGGCCGGTGGGCCCGGAGGCGGAGCGCAAAGAACTGCTGTGGCGTTTTGCGGAGCTCTGCGATAGCCGCGGCGGCCGCCCCGTGTTCTATGAGATACCGGGTGCGGATCTGGCCTCCTTCGCCGATCTTGGGATGTCTTTCCTTAACCTTGGAGAAGAGGGCAAAGTTCCGCTTGCCGATTTTAGCCTGGAAGGGGGGATACGAAAAGCCCTGCGCCAGACCGTGTCCAAAGTTGAGAAAGAGGGCTTTGTCTTCGAGGTTATTCCCAGAGAGGCAATTCCCGGCATCCTGCCGGAACTTCGCCGCATTTCAGACGGCTGGCTTGCGGCAAAGAATACACGGGAAAAGGGTTTCTCGCTCGGTTTCTTCAGCGAGGAATACATCAAGCTTTTCCCCTGCGCTGTTATTACGAAGAACGGAGCAACATTTGCTTTCGCTAATATCTGGACCGGGGCCGGTGAGATTTCATTGGATCTTATGCGCTACCTGCCAGGTTCTCCGAATGGCGTGATGGATTACCTTTTTGTGAAGCTGATGCTGTGGGGCAGGGGGAAAGGTTATGGCAGCTTTAATCTGGGCATGGCGCCGCTTTCGGGCATAGAAAGCCACTCACTGGCCCCGTTGGGTAGCCGGCTCGGAAGTTTCCTGTACCGCCACGGAGAGAACTTTTACAATTTTCAGGGTCTGCGCACGTATAAGGAAAAATTCAATCCGGTCTGGTCACCGCGTTACCTGGCCTCACCTGGCGGGCTGGCCCTGCCCGGGATAATAATGGATGTGACTGCATTGGTTTCCGGCGGGCTTAAGGGAGTTGTTTCAAGATGAAGATAGTTCTGCTTATTGTACTGTTGGCTCTGCCCGTGGATATGGTTAGAGCCGGTGAAAGCTCACTTGAGTTCGGCCGCTTCGGGACTGTGATAATCTATAAACCGGACAAAGTGGAGAATGTCGTAATATTTATCTCCGGAGACGGTGGCTGGAACTTGGGCGTAGTGGATATGGCCGGGATGCTGAATCGTATGAACACGCTGGTGCTGGGTGTGGACATAACCAAGTATTTAAAAGCCTTACGCTCTTCGAAAGATGAGTGCTGGTACTCTGCCGCGGATTTTGAAGAGCTCAGTCAGTTCGCGCAGAAAGACTTGGGGATACCGGAGTATATCAGGCCGATTATAGCGGGCTATTCTTCCGGTGCCACCCTGGCTTACACCCTGCTCGCACAGGCGCCGCCCAACACCTTTCGTGCCGCCGTCAGCCTGGGTTTCTGTCCCGACCTGAATACCCCTAAACCGTTGTGCAAAGGTTCCGGACTTACGCACGGAGCGTTCATTCCGAAAACAGGTTATATTTATGGGCCTGCGGCGCTTTCCGCGCCATGGGTGGCTTTCCAGGGCCTGGCTGACAAGGTTTGCGCCCCGGCCGTCACAGAAAGTTTCGTAAAAGACGTGCGCGGCGGGGACATCGTTCTCCTCCCCAAAGTCGGGCACGGTTTCGGTGTGCAGAGCCGTTGGGTGCCGCAGTTCGAAGCTGCTTTCAAAAGGCTTACTGTTGTTGAACTTCCCACGGCATCCCCGGCCGAGGTGGCCGACCTTCCGCTGATACAAATACCGGTTCAGACCGAAAGACCATATTTCGCGCTAGTAATTTCAGGTGACGGCGGCTGGGCTGGTATAGACCGGGAAGTTGCCTCAGCGTTGGTAAAAGACGGTGTGCCGGTGGTGGGACTGGATTCGCTAAAGTATTTCTGGAAGCCCCGCAACCCCGATGGAGTGGCGGCAGACCTGTCCCGCGTTATAGACCATTTCTCCAAGACCTGGAGCAAGCAAAAGGTTTTGCTTGTAGGATATTCGCGCGGGGCGGATGTATTACCTTTCGCAGCCAACCGCCTTACTCCGGAAGCAAGATCTAAAATCGGCCTCCTGGCTTTGTTGGGCCCGGGGCGCAACGCCGAGTTTGAGTTTAAACTGACTGACTGGCTGGGTGACAGCGGGGCAGGTGCGCCCATAAAGCCTGAGATCGAAGCCTGGTCCGGATCTCCTGTGATCTGCTTCTATGGCAAGTCAGACAAAGGTAACCTGTGCGAGATATTAGATCCGAACCGCTTTACCGTGGTTAAGCTGGACGGCGGCCACCATTTCGGCGGTGCTTACTCCGAAATAGCCGCGCGAATCATGAAAGAAATACGCTGATATAACTGGAGGATAGAGTGAAAAAAATTGCGTTTCTCTGTTTTTTTGGCGGTGTCTTGGCCTTGACATCCTTCGTCGAGGCAAATGATGAGTATTTTGTTAAAAAAAAGCCTTATGCGCCGTATCTTACTCCGGATAAACTCACCGTAGTCGCAAGTTTTGACGGCAGTAAAAGTCTGGAAAGATGGCAGGATATACTGGATTTTGCGGATAAAAAACAGGTTAAATTCACTTTCTTCATCAGCGGCGTATATTTTGTGTCCGATGACGATAAAAAATCATATCTTTATCCACCGGATATGAGTATAAAGGGACGTTCAGATATAGGCTTCGGCGGCACTGGGGAGAATATCGAAAAAAGAAAGAACTTCGTGCTGAAAGCCATGGCTGCGGGGCACGATGTACAAACCCATCTGAACGGGCATTTTGACGGCAGCCGATGGTCCGAGGATGCCTGGCGCAACGAGTTCGACCAGTTCTCCAGAATATGCGCATTCATGCCATCTTCAGTTAAGCATGTCCGGTTTCCGCTTCTTGCCATGAACCACAAGGTTTTCCCGGTTCTCGCCGCCGCGGGCGTAAAGTCAGTTATGTCCGATATTGAAAATGACTATGAAAATTTCAATCTGATAACGCTCAAATATGGCGCGACTAATTATCAGTTTGCGGAGTTCCCCATTGCGTATGAAAAGGAAAATGGTGCGCGGATACTCCTGATGGATTACAATTTTTACCTTTATGATGAGAAACACCGCATAGACCCCGATAAGGCGGAAAAGGATATGATAGCGCTATATCTGGATGAGGCGGAGAGATGTATGAGGGATAAAAGGCCATTTTTTATCAGCCATCATTTTTCAAATTGGAATCATGCGGCGTACTGGGATGCGATGCAGCAGGTGATAAGCGAAGTGAAAAAGAAGTATCCCACGGAATTCCTGACTGTTTCAGAGCTTTACGACAGGGTAAGTAAATGAGGCTGCGAAATCAGTCTTTCTGATATCTGGTTTCATAACTTGCCGTTCCGACGGCGGCTGCCGCGCAAGGACCTGGGAACGGCCCTTAGTACGCACGGCAGGTGGCTCTGTCTATGGTGTTCCCGCTCAGGAGCCTGGGGGAAGGACAGTTTAAGTGAAAGTGGCCACTTGTGGTGGCCATTTTGAGCAAAAAGACCCCTTTACCCTGCAAACACCTGCAAAACGACCCTAAAAAGAATGAAGCCAGTCTCTCGACGAGAAACTGGCTCCTGTTGGCGTATAAAGTGGCGCCCCCATTGTTCGGTCACAGGTTCCTTCCTCGCCGTCGCTCGTCAGGACCCGCGACCCCGCCTCACTCCTCCGCCTGCTGGCTCCGTCGTTCCGGCTTTCGAATCCCTCCGCACGACAAGCAGTTGTCGTGCTTTGTGGGCGCCAAAAAAACTAAGCCCCTATTCGGGGCTTGTTTTTTTGGAGAAAATTGGCGCTGTTTTCAAGACATCGTTCGAGACTACTTTGCGCAACATCCCGAGGTAACTTTATAAATACCGCTTCAGCGCCCGTCCTGGGGTCGAAAAGGTAGCCCGATCTTATCCGCGAGATGTCGCGCGGTCGGCCACGCAGCGCGGCCTCCCACGCTTGCCGCGAGAAGGGGTTCGCAGGGCTCGCCCACACGCCGGCCCATTGGTGGGCCGGCTCCGGGCTCGCTCTGCTCCAGCAGAAAAGAGGTGTTTATCATACTCATCACCTCCTTATGCGCGGCCTGCTGGCCGCTCCCGGCCGCCTTCGGCGGCCGTACAACGCAGAAAATTATTTCCCGCGCGCA
>CAIPTO010000021.1 GCA_903867985.1 uncultured Elusimicrobia bacterium
GCCGTTTGACGCGCCAACGGCGTAGGCGGCTATCATAAGCCCTTCCAGCACGGCGTGCGGATCGCTTTCCAGCACGCTCCGGTCCATGAAAGCGCCGGGGTCGCCTTCGTCGCCGTTGCAGATGACATATTTTTCCGGATCTGAAACAGCGGCGGCGTATTTCCACTTGGCGCCGGTGGGGAAACCGGCCCCGCCGCGGCCCCGCAGGCCGGAGGCGGCTATCTCTTCCACCACCCGTTCAGGGGCCATGCCGGAAATGATCTTTTTTAACGCCAAGTAACCGCCAGCCTTTTCGTACTCCGCTATGGAATCAGGGTCTATCACTCCGCAGTTCCTGAGCACTATGCGCTCCTGTCTGGCGAAGAAAGGGTGCGCGGCCATCGGTTTTCCCGGGGAAAGTATAAGATTGGCGGCTGCGGGCCCGCCCTTAAGCAGATGTTCTTCCGTTATGCGCTCAGCGAGATCTGGGGTTACCTTCCCGTAAAAATAAGAGCTTCCGTTCTGCACCACTTCCAGTAACGGCTCTTCATGGCACATACCGTTGCAGCCCGCAGCCATAAGAGGTATGGATATTTTTTTTTGTTTCAGCGCGGCTTCAAGCGCCAGCATCGTTTTACGGGCGCCCGCCGCCACTCCGCAGGAGCCCATGCCGAGGCGCAGCAGGGTAATCCCAAAACCAGGCTGTCCGGCGGCGGCATCAGTATCTGGCTTTGATGAGGTATGCCCCTTGGCTGCGGCCTGTGGCGGAGCCGACAGGGCTTCGCGCCGCTCTTTCAGGATGAGCCGGAGTTTGTCCGCGCTGACACCGCCATATGTCTCATCCTGCACCATTACTGCCGGCGCCAGGCTGCAACAGCCCAAACAGGCCACCTCTTCAACCGAAAACACGCCGTCCTTTGAGGTTTCGCCATGGCCTATGCCCAGTTCTTCTTTAAGGGCGTAACTCACTTTATCGGCGCCGGATACATGGCAGGCTGTTCCATGGCATACTTTTATATGCTGTTTGCCTACCGGTTTAGTCCTGAATTGGGCGTAAAAAGAATAGACACCTATTATTTCCGAGACCGGCACTCCCAGCCGTACGGCCAGATGTTCTATCGCCGGCCTTGGCAGATAGCCGAAACTTTCCTGGATATGCTGCAGGAGGGTGATAAGGGCGCCTTTCCGCTTCCCGATCTGGTCCAGTATTTTATCTACTTTATTATTGATGTCGTCGGTGTCCATGAAATCCTCTTAAACCTCAATTATACCATCCTGTACTGCGCTTGACAAATCGCCGGGGGGGGGGGTATACTTATGTAACGATACATGGTTAGAGTGTTAGGAGGAATTATGGATAGTTGGGAAAAATATACGCTCGCTGCCGTAATAGTGACGGTGGCAGGATTCTCCTATATTAAGAGTTCGCATAGGAATATTCCGTCGGACCTCAGGGACGCGGTGGCTGATAACGCTGGGTTTCAGGATTTTGACGGTAAGGCTGCCGGCTCAATAAGCCTGATTAAAGCCATAAAAACTGACGATAGTTCTGTGCCGGCGCCGGAAAAAGTTGAAGTAAAACCGCAGGCTTCGCAGAATGAGACATCGGAAATAAAGGCTGTGCTGAAATGGCCGAACGGCAGAAGAGAGGAGGGACTTGTGGTTTGCTCCAGGAACAGTGAAGCCTTGTCTTGTTCTGTTCACGGTAATTCAAAAGGTGGGGAAAGTGATTTCATGCTGGCAGGGCTTATGCACAGCATGACAGATCCGTCTTTTAGCAAACATTCATACGACAATTGGAACGGGTCTATGCATTTTTCCTGTGTTGACAAATGCAGGGATGTCAAAAAATGGGTCGGGCAAACAACCATATGGACTAAGAAATGCGGGCTTTCGACAACTGTCAGTACTACTGAGTTAAGCGGAGAAGCCGGCTGCGAGGTAACGAAATCCACAGAGGATAGATACGAGATTGAGCACCAATGGGCTATGTCAACTTTCTTGGTGTAAATTGGGAAGCATGGGCGTAGTCTGATTTAAACTGCCGCCACCTCCCTTTCCTGACGCTTATAGGCCTTCCATGGACGCTTCGCCCAGCGCGCTTCCTGCGCCTGTGAAACCGACCACATTAGTTTCAAGACCTCTAATTCAGAATGCATTGTCCCAGCGCTGCGAAACCTGCGGCGCAGTTCCAGGTTGAAGCGCTCTATCAGGTTGGACGATTTTAGCAATGCGTGAAACTCTTCGGGCTCGTGAAGAAAGTGCAAATGATCCTCCAACCGGCGCATTACCAACTGTACAGCTTTGGGATAGGCTGCGCCCCACCGTCCTTGCATCTCACCTGCGCCCCGCAAGGCTTCTTCGCGCGTCTTGACCCAGAAAACCTTTTTGAAGTTTTCATTGAACAATTCCCGATGTGGCGCGGCTACGCGCACAAGAACATTGCGCTGCAAATGAACAACGCAAAGCTGGTGCGGCACGTTCAGCAGCTCTTTAACCGCCTGTTCAATGCCGGCATGCTCGTCAGAAATCACCAGCTTCAGTGCGTTCCTGTCCAAACCGCGCGTAAGAAGATCTTTCACCAGCGCCGACCAGGAATCCCCGGATTCTTTGTCGCCCAGCATAAAGCCCAGCATGTGCCGCCGCCGGCCTTCCGGCGTTACGCCCAGCGCCACCAGCAGCGCCTGCTTGCGGATGAATCCCGGCCTGCGCACCGGCAGGTAGATGGCGTCCAGCAGCAGGTAGGCTATGCCCTTGGGGACCGGGCGTGTTTCCCATTCCCGCAGGACGGGCTCGATGGCGTTGGTCACTTTGGTGACGGTTGAATGGGACATCTTCGCGCCTATCGTGGTATTCAGTTCGCGAGCAACGTCCCTGGTGGAACAGCCGCGCAGCCAGAAGCGCATGGCAAGCATATCGCGCAGGCCGGTGCCGGCGGCCTTGAGCGCGTCGGCAAGCGGCAGCGCCAGGCGGCCGGCGCGCACCGCAGGGCGGCGCAAAGTAAGCCTGCCCCAAAGGCCGGGCAACCTGAATAGCTTGAAGCCGTTGCGCTTAACGCTGCCCTCAACACGCTCGTACGGCAGGCGCCCCATGGCGTTGTCGCGTTCGATCGCAAGCTGGCTGTTAATCGCCTCCGCTATCATGGCACTGATCTCCTGGCCGACGATATGGTTAATGGTTCCTGACTGAAGCGTATTTCGGACGCGGGTCCGCAGTTGGCGGTACGCCAGATGTTCGATGTTCTCGTTGGTTGACGGGTTGCGGCTGGATGCGCCGCCCGCTTGACGATACACTATTTTTTCAATATTCTCATTATTGGTAAGCATGGGTTCCTCCTAGGGTTTTTACTCGACATAATAATTCTACGAGTAAGCCCATGCTTCCCACAAATTTACACCAGAGATATTAACACAACCCACCAATGTTATACCCATGAGTGTGAGTGCGTGAAGGGGTGCGACTGAACGCATAACTTGCGCGGGGCGGGAAATCTCCCCGCGCGACTAAAAAATGAAAATTACTATATTTGTAATATCAATTTTTTTGACGAGCCTTGGTAATTGCTCTGCCGGGCCCGCGTTGAATCCGAAGCATCTTGATTTTTTGGCCGGCCTCTCCAGGCTTGAAAAAGAATCAGAAGCTGATAAGCTTTGGCCGGGATACAGAATGTTAAAAGCCCCGGCGTTGATATATTTTGAGGAAGACGGGCAATCTGTCCTGGTGGGGCACCCAAAACCTCCCGAAGGTTTTAGCCGAATCCAGGAGGCTGGATTGGACGCGTATTATAGCGCTTCTTTTCCCCGACAGGTAAACACCAGTTTTATTACCGGTTACCTGGTAAACGGCGTCCCGACAAATGTTTTCATACTGCCGCCGGCTTACTCCAAAGCCGGGGAGCTGGCTTTTATAGCGCATGAAGTCTTTCATACCTATCAAAATATGAAATTTAAGCCTCCGGCAAAGCGTTGTGCACCAGGCGACGAAGCGCTGGCGCTTATATTAATTGAGAATTATCTGGCCGCCAAAATGGCGCTGTTCCCGGAGGATAAAAGCCTGATCTCCGACTTCCTGGTCATACGGGAACAAAAGTACGCCCTGGCTCCAGATTGCAAAAAAGAAGATTCGCTGGAACTCGGGGAAGGCACGGCTAAATATGTGGAACTTAAGACCTATGGCTGGGATTTGCCGCAGCCCGGTATCGCCGGCGATAGCATGGACCAGATACTGTTTTATGGTTCTGACCC
>CAIPTO010000022.1 GCA_903867985.1 uncultured Elusimicrobia bacterium
ATGAAGGCGGGAGCCGTGGATTTCCTTCAAAAGCCTTTTACGGAGGAAAAACTGCTGAAAGCTGTTGCCCTTGCCGTTTCAAGGAACAAGGTCCAGAATAAAAGCCTGGCCGAGATTGCGAAGATTAAAAAGCGCGTCAGGACGCTCTCCCCGCGGGAACTGGAAGTATTCCGGTTTGTGGCGCGTGGGCTGATGAGCAAGGAAATAGCCGGAAAGCGCGGAACTTCCCTCCAGACCATAAAAGTTCACCGCGGCCGTGTTATGCATAAGATGCAGGCAGCGACCGTTACCGAGCTGATTGACTTCGCCCGGATAGCGGGCATAATCCCCTCTCAAAAGAAATAAATCTTTCCTCCTTTTCGACCTGTTTGAATCAAGATCCGCTCAAATCCCTCTTGCAATTTTAAGGCTCAGCCTTCTCGTTACGGCCCGTGTAACCGCAAACCCTCTATCTGCACAAGCACTGCCTGCCTCACTCCATTCCGGCCATTCCGTAATTACTTTTCATGTTCTCCTGTTATACCCGGGTACAATTGACCGCCGGAAACAATGCCTCTATACTCCAAGTGTAAGAAAAGTATTTTATGGAGCGGAGGAAGATCATGCCGGAAAAGCAAAGACAGCTCTGGGTTGTAGATGATGATGAATCGGTATGCCGGGCGTTGAAATGCCTGCTTGGAACTTACGGGTTTAAAGTCGACACCTTCCTTTCGGGGGAGAAATATTTTGAAGATATTAAGGATGGACAGCAGGGGTGCCTGTTGCTTGACATTCATATGCCGGGCCTAGACGGCTGGGAAGTGCTGAAGAATATTCTCAAAACCGGAATCAAAAGACCGGTGATAGTAATTTCGGCGGACAAAAACGGAGGCCTGGAAAAGAAGGTCTTAAAGGCCGGCGCCGCGGGGTTTTTCCAAAAGCCCGTTAACGACGAGAACCTGGTTGCCCTGATAAATAAAGTTTATTGAAGCGGAGGAAGTCAAATGAAAACAAAAGATATTTGGATGCTTGCCGTGGTGCTGCTGGCAGCGACAGCCATAGGCTGTAACGCGATGAAAGGCGCCGGCAAAGATATTGAGAAAGCGGGAAAAACCGTACAGAAGGCCGCCGAACACAAGAATTGATATTTAGCGGAATTATTAAACAAATTCAGACAGACGAAACCAGAACGAAGGGGGCTATATGAAGAAGATTATTTCGGGTTTAACGGCAGTTTTTGCGGCAGGGCTTTTCAGCCTGGCTTTTGCGGGTCCCTCGCTCCAATATTCAACTTATTTGGGGACAACCGTGGAAGACGAAGTGAACGCGATGTGTGTTGATTCCGCCGGCAATGTGTATATGACAGGGCAGACCGCGACGGTTGCGGATAAATTCCCCGGGACGGCGGGCCATTACCAGACCTCCAACGCGGGCGGCGCTTTTGACGCGTTTGTCATAAAGCTCAACCCTGCGGGCGCTATCGTGTGGGCCACTTATCTTGGCGGCGGGGGGACGGATATCGGCAGGTCCATCGCGGTTGACGCGTCGGGTATCGTGTATATCTGCGGTTCGACAACTGCCGCGGGAGCGGTTTTCCCAAGCACGGGCGGAGCCTATAAGACCGTGAATCAGGGCGGTACCGACGGATTTCTAACGGCTGTCGCGGCGGACGGAAACAGTCTTGTTTACTCGACCTTTATCGGCGGAGCGGGCGAAGAGTTCGCGTACGGACTCGCGGTTAACAGCGCGGGCACGGTCTATGTTACGGGCGGAACAACCTCTGATAATTCCACGCAGCCGGCAACCGGCGGCGCCTATCAGACAAACAACAACACCGGAAACGGAGCGACGCACGAGAATGCTTTTGTGGCCAAGTTTAACGCCGCGGGCACGGTTCAATTCTTTACCTATCTCGGGGGTTCTGTCGTCGGAGGAGTCCATGGCAACGCGATTGCCGTCGACGGCATAGGCAATTCTTATATAACGGGCGTTACCAGGGATACCTTCCCGATCACTCCGACAGGCCCGTCAGGCGCGTTTAAGCAGACAATCGGCGGCGCGAACGACACGTTTGTGGCGAAAATCAGCGCATCCGGCGCCAGCCTGCTCTACTCAACCTATCTTGGCGGCAGCGGCATGTCGGAAGGTTTTGCAATCAAGCTGGACGCGACTGGCAATGTTTATATCGCGGGGGATAACAATTCCAACAATTTCCCGGACGCGATAGTCGACATGCCCAAGGTCGGGCAATCGACGATCGCCGGCGGGCCTTACGATGTTTTCATAATGAAAATGAAATTAATCGCGACCGGGCACAACGACGGGATCTATTGCACTTTCCTCGGGGGGAAAGCCATAGACCATGTAAACTCTCTCGCGGTTGATTCCTACGGAAACGCGTATGTTACCGGCAGAACGGCGTCGGATGATTTTGTTTCCATCTCGCCGGCCTCCATTCAGACGCCGCTTGACAGCACCTTCGGCGCGGTTGCAAAGGCGTTCCTGACAGTAATCGGGCCGGACGGCAGCACCCGCGTGCTGAACACCTATATCGGCGGCGTTTCGGATCAGGAAGGAAAAGGCGTGGGACTGGACGCGTCGAATAATATTTATGTGTCCGGCTGGACCAGTTCGAGCGCGGCCACATTCCCGCTGGCGGTTCCGCTCTACGCGAGCTTAAACGGGCCTTTTGACGGATTTGTCATGAAGATAAGCCCCGCGGCTCTCGGCCAGTGGCCCGCTATCACAAAAGTCAGCCCCAACGTAGGGCCTGATTCCGGAGGCACCACGGTTGTAATAACCGGCACCGGATTCTCCGGCGTGGCTTTCGCGTCAGGCGTACAGTTCGGGCTGCAGAATGCCGCGAGTTATAGCGTCAATTCCGACACGCAGATTACGGCGACGACAGGCGCCCAGGCGGCGCAGGTGGTGGATGTCAAGGTGACCAATTCCCTGGGCTCCTCTCCGATAGTCCCGGCCGACAGTTATACATTTTTCCTGACCTCGGGCGGCAGCGGGGATTGCGACCCGTTCATATTTCCCTCTCCTACCAAAGGCAGCTCGGCGGGCCTTGGCTATTGCATGGCCGCGCCCGGGGTTATAAAGGCAAGGGTCTACAACCAGATCGGGGATATGGTCGCCGCGCTTGAAGAAAGAAGGCCCGCGGGCTCGCAAGGTTCAACCCTTGACGTCAGCAAGCTGGCGCCGGGAGTGTATTTCTGCCTTGTGAAAATTACCTACAACAGCGGGGTTGTCAAAAATTATTCAAAAATTAAATTCGCGGTTACGCACTAAGGAGGGGGTATGAGATTAATAATCAGGATTATGCTTTCAATAACTAAAAAACGCGGGGCGGGCCGCCTGGCAGTCTTGCCGCTGCTTTTGCTCTGCGGTATGGCGTGGTCCGCGGATAATTCAATGCCGCTGACTATGGAAGGCGGAACGGCCCGGGCAATGGCAATGGGCTCTGCCGCAGTCGGCCTTCCTCAAGGGTCGGCGTCCCTGCTCTGGAATCCGGCGGGACTGGCGGATATGCAAAAGATGGAAGTCGGCCTGCACCACAACAGCGGGCTTGGAGATTTGATCTCCGAGGACTTTGTTATGGGAGTGCCGCTTGGCGCTCTGGGCGGGTTCGCGGTTTCCATGAATTATTTGACCAACGGAACCTTTGCGGGCAGAAACAGCGTCGGGGCTCTTACCGGCGATTACACGCCCGCGGAATTCGGGATTTCCGCAGGCTGGGGCAGCCGGCTGGCTTCAAACCTTTCGGCCGGCGCGGCCTTGAAGTTAAATTATCAAAACCTTTCAATCAACTCATATTCAGCCCTGGCAGTGGATCTCGGGCTGCTGTGGAATCCCTGTTACCGTTTTAGCCTCGGCGTCACCTATTCAAATCTTGGCACCGCGGTGGCGGGCAGCCTGCTGGATTCCGGCTGGCGTATCGGAGTTTCCTACGGTTTAAACGACAGCGTAATCCTGGCTGTTTCCGGCGAGCTTAAACCAAGCGCGTATAACCGCATGCAGTCCGGCATAGAGTGCTTCATAACGCCTGGCGTTGCCCTGCGCGCGGGCTATGTAATAAATTTCCAGAGCATAAACTTTGACAGCCTAAACGGCCTGACGGCAGGCCTGGGCCTGAATATTTCAAAGGATATGACGGTTGACTATGCTTATCTTCCTTACGGAGATCTCGGCGTTTCACACCGCCTGAGCGCGACGTGGAAATTCGGGGAAGTTGTTAAAAGGTAAAGCAGGGGCGGTATATCCGGTAATGCCGGGCCGAAGAAATTGAAAGTATCAGCGGTAAAGGGGGTTGTATGAAGAATAAAATCTCGGTTTTAGCGGCAATATTGATCGCGGGTCTCGCAAATTGGCTGTTCGCAAACGGACTTCCTTCAGCGGATCCGATGGCGGAAGCCAAAGCGCGGTCCGCTTTTTCCGGACTTCCGTTGTGTTTTGAATCAAACACCGGGCAGACGGATTCGTCGGTGAAATTTCTCGCCCGAGGAAAAGGGTACACGCTGTTTTTGACCTCAAAGGAAGCGGTGCTGGTCCTGAAAGCAAACGAGCGGGAAGGGGATGTTGTCCGGATGAGCCTGAAGGGCGCCAGCGCGGACCCGGTGGTTTCGGGTACGGATGTTCTGGCAGGCCGCAGCAATTATTTGACCGGGGACAGCCCGAAGGACTGGAATACAGATATAAAGCGGTACTCCAAAGTCGAGTACAAGCAGGTCTATCCGGGCATAGATCTTGCCTATTACGGAAAGCAGGGGCAGCTGGAATATGATTTTGTTGTCGCGCCCGGAGCTGATCCCTCGCGGATCGGCATGAATTTTAAAGGAGCCAAGAGCATTAAGCTTGATGAAGAGGGGAATCTTGTCCTGAATCTTTCAAACGGCAGGCTGGCTTTTAACGCGCCGGTGCTCTACCAGAAGGCAGGAGAAATAAAGGAGCCTGTTGCAGGGCGGTTTGTGCTGGCGGGAAATGAGGAAGTCGGCATAGAAGTGTCTGCTTATGATAAAAGCAGGGAACTTATAATCGATCCTTCCCTTTTGTATTCCACGTATATAGGCGGCACGGTGGAAGACAGGGTGAACGCAATCGCGCTGGACATCTCCGGAAATGTATATCTGGCGGGACTGACTGTCTCAACCGGTTTCCCCGGTTCTGCCGGCAAATACCAGTCTGCCAATGCCGGAGGAACGGACGCGTTTGTTTCAAAGATTGACGCGACGGGAGTCCTCCTGTGGTCGACATATATAGGAGGCGCCGGGATAGATATCGCGAATGCGATAGCCGTTAACAGCTCGGGCATTGTTTATATAACCGGCTCAACGACTTCGGTCAATTTTCCGACGGTAAACCCGTTTCAGGCCTCAAGCGCGGGAGGAACGGATGTATTTGTAACGGCCATCAATGCTTTCGGCACGGCGCTGGTCTATTCCACATATTTCGGCTGTCCGGGCGTTGATGACGGAAACGGGATTGCCGTTGATTCCCTTGGAAACGCTTATGTAACAGGCGATACCACTGCTTCGGGCGCTCCTGCTTTCCCGACAACAGTAGGCGCGTATCAAACCATCGCGGGAGGGGCCATGGACGCCTTTGTGGCCAAGTTCAACTCCGCGGGAGGAGTGGTTTATTCCACATTCCTGGGCGGCACATCCGCCGATATCGGAAGGGCAATTGCCGTAGACGGCTCGGGCAACGCCTATGTTTGCGGCCAGGCAGCGGACGCGTTTTTCCCGACTGCCTCGTATCCCACCGTTTTTAAACCGACGATCACCGGAGCTTATGACGCCTTCATAGCAAGGCTTGGTTCGACAGGGGCTTCTCTTGAATATGTGACCTATGTCGGCGGAAGCGGTATTGATGACGCTTATGCAATAGCGCTCGACGGCACCAATCCCGCGACTCTAAATGTCTATATAACCGGATACACTTTTTCCGCGGATTTCCCCGACGGCAACAGTCTTTTTGCAACCGTCGGCGTGCCGGCGACCCTCAGCACCGCGCCGGACGCGTATGTTTTCAAGCTTAATATGAACGGCGGGGCAGGGCATCTTGCCGGAGTCTATTCAACCTTTATCGGCGGCGCCACCGACGACAGGGGCACCTCCATAGCGATTGATACCGCGGGCGACGCCTATATAACCGGGCGCACCACTTCCGGGACAGGTTTTCCCACAGTTAATCCGCTAAACGGCACGAAAAGCGGGACCGGCGATGTTTTTGTGACCGAGGTCGGCCCCACAGGCGCGACCAAAGTGTTTTCCACTTATCTGGGAGGAACCACCGACCAGCAGGGGAACGGTGTCGCGCTGGATGGTTCAAGAAATATCTATGTCGGCGGCTGGACAAAGTCGGCGGATTTCCCGACAGCCGTCCCGTTTCAGGCGGCCTACGCCGGGGGACTATATGACGGTTTTGTTACAAAAATTTCCGCGCCGTCGCCTGCCCCGTCTCCGGCTATTACCGGTATCAATCCTAATGTAGGTCCCGATGCCGGAGGTACGATTGTTACCATAACAGGAACCGGTTTTACGGGCGTAACCTTCGCCGCAGGCGTCAAGTTCGGATTGCTGAATGCCGCGAGCTATACCGTAAATTCCGACACGCAGATCATTGCCACGACCGCCGCTCACATCGCGGCAATTGTGGATGTCTCGGTGACCAGGCCTCCGACATTCTCGTCGCCCATTGTACTGGCCGATCAATTTACCTTCTTTGTCACCCCGGCCGGCGGCGGCTCCAGCGATTGCGATCCGTATATTTTTCCGTCGCCTACCACCGGAAGCACGGCAGGGCTTGCGTATTGCATGACCGGCTCCGGCGTTGCGAATATAAGGGTCTACAATGAGGTCGGATATCTTGTCTACTCGGCCAACGAAAGAAAGCCGGCCGGCCCGCAGGGTTCCACTATTAATGTCGCCAAAATGGCGCCCGGGGTTTATTTCTG
Source organism: uncultured Elusimicrobia bacterium (assembly GCA_903867985.1). Taxonomy (GTDB): domain Bacteria; phylum Elusimicrobiota; class Elusimicrobia; order Elusimicrobiales; family UBA9959; genus YA12-FULL-51-18. The sequence goes on from CAIPTO010000022.1 coordinate 6,938, forward strand.
CCTCCTGAACGCAAAATACGATGACGGTACAACCGTAAAACACGCCAAGATTAAGTTCGCGGTAACACATTAAGGAGGGGATATGAAAATAAAACCGGAGGATAAATATATGAGTAATCACTGGATTAAAATTGCCGGGGCGGGACTTTTGTTCCTGATCTTGTTTGGCATGCCGGTGCGCGCCGCTGACAGCACAATGCCCCTGACGATGGAGGGCGGAACTGCCCGTGCGATGTCTATGGGTTCCGCGGCGGTGGGCCTGCCGCAGGGAGCCTCGTCTCTTTTCTGGAATCCCGCGGGACTGGCGGCTATGGGGGAATGCAAGGAACTTGCCCTCCACCATAACAGCGGACTCGGGGACTCAACCTCGGAAACGCTTGTCTACGGCACGAGAATCGGCGACCTTGGGGGGTTTGCGTTTTCATTCAACTATGTTACAAATGGAACTTTTCAGGGCCGGGACAGCTTCGGAGTCAGGACCGCTGACTACACCCCTTATGATCTCGGTTCAGCCGTGGGTTGGGGAACTAAATTGGCCGGCAATCTGTCCGGCGGTATAGCGGCAAAGTTCAATTACCAGTCGCTGGCCGGAGTCTCTTACGCCGCGGTAGCGATGGATCTTGGCCTTATGTGGAATCCTATGTACAGGCTGAACCTGGGCCTTACTTATTCCAACCTGGGCACCGCGGTGGCCGGCAGCACGCTTGATTCCGGGTTCCGCGTCGGCGGATCCTACAGGCTTGACGACAACCTTCTGCTGGCGGCCTCAACCGAGCTGAAGCTTGGCGGGTTTGACCGCGTGCAGGTGGGCGCCGAGGATTATTTAGTCCCGGGGCTGGCGGTCCGGGCAGGATATGTAATCAATTTTACGGATACCAGCCTTGACGGCTTGAACGGCCTTACAGCCGGACTGGGAATAATCCTGACGAAGGGCCTTGCGTTCGACTATGCCCTTATCCCGTATGGCGATCTCGGAACCTCCCATCGCCTCAGCTTGACCTGGAATTTCGGATGTCCCGAAAAAACAGCGGCGCTGCCGCCCAAAAAAGCGGCCGTTGCGGCTAAACCCGAACCCAAAATTTCCGGCATCAGCCCCAAACTCGGGCCTTCTGTAGGCGGCACTACGGTGGTTATTTCCGGCATAGGGTTTACCGGGACGACAGAGCCGAACGGCGTAATGTTCGGCAGGGAAAACGCCGCGAGCTATACGGTGTTCTCTGACAGCCAGATCGCGGCGGTAACACCTCCTCATTTCGCGGGTATTGTAAACGTTATTACGAAGAGCCCGTCTGGGTCCTCTGTAATAGTGCAGGAGGATACCTATACCTTTACCACGCCTCCTCCTGTTGTTCCACCGGTTATTGTTCTTAAGAAGCTGATCATTCTTGAAGACGCGCATTTTGAATACAACAAAGTGACGCTCACGGAAGACGGCGCGAAGATAGTTGTGGAAAACGTGAAAGTGCTGATGGAAAATCCTGCCGTAAATATCCGTATCGCCGGCTATGCGTCAGCCGCAGGAACAAAAGAATATAATCAGGATTTGAGCGAAAGAAGGGCGCAGGCGGTAAGACAGTTGCTTATTACTGACGGTCACCTCGCTCCGGAGAGATTGACAACCATAGGTTACGGGGAAACGAGGCCGGCTGAATATGAGCCCCTTCCGGAACATGTGAATTCACTGGAGGCCCAAGCCAATATGAGAGTGCTTTTTGAAATAATTGTGAAATAGAACGGCAGGACGGGCTCAAGATACGACCGGTAGTCCATAGGAGGAAGTGTAATGAAGAATAACATTGTGTTGCAGAAAGCCGGCCAGGAATCAAAGAATTTGGCGGCGGGTTCAAGCCAGCATTTACTGAAGGTCAAAACCAAAGCTTATGAGTTCTGGGAAATGCGCGGCAGAAAGAACGGGAATGACCAGTCCAACTGGTTTGAAGCTGAAAAGATAGTAAAGGAAAAAGAAAGTAAGCCGAAATCAGACACCAGGAAAGAAAACAGGGGGGGGCTATGAGAAAACAAATATTTGTTATTGCGGCGCTTTTGATAACGGTTCTGGCAGGCGCGGTATTCGCGGATGACCAGCCGAAGAATCACGATAAGCTGATATTGAAATACGGGATGGATACGAACGGTTTCCAGAACTATCCCGCGACATTTTCGGCCACATTCCCGGTCATAAACGCGCAGACGTCTAATGTAGACTTGGGAACTTCTTTCTCGGCCGAAATACAGCACCCGCTATCGGATATGCTTGGCATAGGGCTCGGAGCCACCTATAACCTGGACAGGAATCTTACCGGAACGACCGGGAAGTTCAGTTTCCTGCCGGTATACGCGACAGTCTCGGTATTTCCCTTAGGAAATGTTGCCGGGCTTGCTCCCTACGCGAAAGCCGACCTTGGCTACAATATTTCTTACACGGGAAACGACGCTTACAAGGCGACAGCGCCCTTTACCACCACTTTAACGGGCGGAATGTACTGGGGCCTCGGAGCAGGCGTGAAGCTGCTTAACACGCTCTTTGTGGACCTTATGTTTACTTCCTATTCGGGGACGTACAAGGCCGCGCTTGGGCCGCTGTCCACGGAATTTCCGGTTATATACACCAAAGTAAGCCTGAATGCCGGAATAGGGCTTGATCTGTAGTTTTGCAAAATGGAGGCTGTAATGCTTGAAACTATCATTGTTGTTCTGTTAATTCTTTGGGTTCTGGGACTGGTCAGCAATTACACGCTTGGGGGATTTGTGCATATTCTGCTGATCCTGGCGCTAATAGCGGTGATAGTGCGGATATTGAGAGGCAAGAAAATTATTTAACCTTGCAAGGAGCGTAAAATGAAGAAACTAATTTTGTTTGTTCTGGCCCTGGGCTTCCTGTTTCAAATGAATGCTTTCGGGCAAACGAGGATGGACGGCAAGAATTTCAGCCTGGGCGTGGAGTTTGGCGATTTCCCGGGGATTTGTTCAAAAATATGGGTGACAGACACGAACGCGATAGCCATGGGGGTCGGTTTCGGTTCTTACACCAGAGTGCACGCTGATTATCTCTGGCACAATTTTGACATTTTTAAAGTTGATTCCGGAAGGCTGCCGATGTATTACGGGTTCGGCGGGATAATCAATACCGGAGTGGGCAATACCGCGACTTTTGGCGTAAGAGGTGTTTTCGGGACCAGCTATATCTTTAACAACAACAATTTTGATCTTTTCTTTGAGCTATGCCCGACTCTCAGGCTTTATGCGGACAGCGGATTATATCTGTCGGGCGCGGTCGGCGTCAGATTTTATTTCCTGTAAAATAGCACTGGAGGCTAATTATATGGAAGACAAGAATGGTTTTCTTAAAGGGCTGATGGTTTTTGCCGCCGGCGCTGTTGTCGGTTCTGTGGTTGCAGTTCTGTTTACGCCGAAATCCGGCAAGGAAACAAGGGAAAAAATCAAGGATCTGACAGGAGACACTAAGGAAAAGATAGAAGATTTTATAAAGAAAGGCGAAGAATTGTTTTCGGGTAAGAAATAGTTTCAGGCCGGCTGTGCCCCCGGAAAGTTGCGGGGGATTGCCGGTAGGAGAAGATAATGCAAAACGACACTTTTTGCTGCGTGATTTTGATAACTGCGGCGGTCCTGACCGGCACCGTCCAGTTTATGCTGACGATGATTCAGGTAAGAAAAACGGCGAAAGAAGTAGAAGATTTGGCAAAGAAGTTGAATGAGGTTTCCCCGGCATTGGCCCTTATCCCTCTGGCCGCCGGCCTGTTTTCGTCCATTGCCGGAAAGATAAGGCAATTCTTTGTGAGGTAAAAAGCAGAATCAATTAATGAGGCCGCCATCTCCAAACGGCGGCCAGGAGGCCGTATGAACGCAATAATAGGAATTAGAAACGCGATGCTCGGAGCCGTATGCCTGACTCTCTCGGTAAACTGTTTTTGCCTGGAAGTGACTCCGGCGTCCGCCACGATAAGCGGGCTGGAACTTGGAGAGAACAGAGACACGGGCCTTGAATTCACGGTTAAAAATGACTCTGAAGGAGCGCAGGAATTCAGCCTGGAGGCCGTGCTTCCTGACATAACATCCGGCGAAGCGGTAAAAGTTTACAATAATATTCCGGTTTTGAATTGGGTCTATTTTGACAGGCCCCTTCTGTTTATACCGGCAAAAAGCTCCGACACGAGCAAAGTTCATGTCAGGGTACCGAGCGAAGATAAATATTACAACCAGCACTGGGCAGTTGCCTGCCATGTAAAGCAAAAAGGCGGCAGTTTCGTGAACGCGGCCGATTCCCCGCTGCTCCTGATAGAAACCAAGTCAAAAGCCGATGTTACGGAAAATCCATACGGAGAATTTGGCGTAGCTCCCGGCACGGTTGGAATCAGGCTGGAAGATTTGAAGAAGAAAAAGACAAGTTTCACGGTTTACAATAACGGCAGCAAGGACTGCGTTTTTAAAATTAAAGGATACATCCCGGACCCGAAAGCTTTGGGCACAAAGATAGCTCTCACAAAAGGCTTTGAATGGATAAACGAAAGACAGTGGGTTAAAACTTCATTGGAAGACCTGAGGCTTCGCGCCGGCGAAAGCAAGGAAGTGGAACTGGAAATAAACCTTCCCGGAAACCTGAATATTCCTGCGACCGCGGCCGGACTTGAAGCGCTGGTTCTTGTCGAGTCGGAGAAGAACGAGTACAGATTTGTGAGGATAGTAATAGTCAAATAGAGGCGCGGTAATCGGGAGGCGTAAAATGCAGGTAGTATTGCTGGCAACAAGGGAATGCCCGCATCTTTTTCTCCTTAAAAGATGTTTAAACGAGATGGGCGTGAAATATACAAGCAAACTCAGCGATGAAAACCCGGAGTATTTTGAGAAGTTTGAGGTTCGCTGTTCGCCGACCATAATCGTAGACGGCAAGGTTGTTTACAGGGGCATGCCGACTCCGCTCAAGCTAAGAAGTTTGATGAGGGCGCGGGCAATAGCGCAGATTTAAACCGCTGACGTGAATATTTGGGCGAGGACAAGTGAAAAATAAGACCGTCAAAATATTAGCCGGAGCAGTAATATTATTTCTGTTAATGCTGGCAAGCTGGTTATTTTTGCAAAAGAAAACAACGGCCCCGCCGCTTGAAAAGGCCGCGACACCGGCCCTTAATATGTTAACAACTGAATTCACCTATAGTGTTGTCGAAAAGGGCCAAAAGCGAAAGAGCACCGCGGTTATACGAAGGAAAGGGGATGTTTATCTCTTTAACAGCACGGAGACGGCAGCCGGGAAAAAAAAGGTTGTTGTCGCAGCAACCTTAAATCCGGATTATGAGACGCTGGATTGGAAATTGAACAACCCGGAGAAAAATATTAAAGTAACGGCAAAACGGGTAAACGACAGGATAATCCTGACGGGGGCCTTTGACAAAAAAGAGAACAACAGGAAGGAGATCGGCATAGACGGGCGAAAGTGGCTGCAGATATATCAATTAGGGCTGATGAAGTTTGCCCTTAACGGGAAGAAAGACGAGAGCTTTGAGTTCTGGACCCTCAATCCCGACGACCCCGGAAGCGCTATGGTTCTGTTTGCGAACCAAAAGGGGGCGCAGGCCATTGAAGTGAACGGGGAAAAAACCGCGGCAGATTCGCTGAAAATAGGCCTGGCCGGGCTGTTGTCGGTATTTTGGTCGGGGGATTATTGGTTCAGGCTTTCCGACGGCATTTTTATAAAAGCAAAGGTAAGCGGGGATATTTTCGTGGAATTGAAGGGGGAACAGGCAAAAGAAAGAGGAACAGCCCGGCCTGCCCCAAAGAGCGCGAAGAAGTAAAATGCGTTAGCAGTGAAAAAGGTTTCGAGAGGAGAATGCAATATGAAAAAGATAGTGTTCCTTTCCGCTTTCTTAACGGTTCTTATTCTGTTTCAGGGATGTTTTATGGGCTACCGCAGTTCCCTTATAGTTTCTGATTATGACGAAAGATGCTGGTACGGGGACCACTGGGTTTACAGGTTTTATGAAAGCGATCACTGGGCGTACCGGCGCTGGCAGGGCAACAGATGGGAGAATGAACGGAGTTCCGGCGCCGTCTTTGAAACGCAGAAATGGGTGAAAAAATCACATAACGACCGCGATGACGGCAGGAAGTATGACAATGAAAAAGACAGCGGAGATAACGGCGGAGGAAACAACCGTGAAGGAAGGCAGGAGAACGGACAGGGCGGGCGGGATAGGAACAATAACCGGAAATAGTATGAGCCGCTGCTTTTTGCCGGAAAAATCGTGAGTCTGAGAAATTCCGGCCGCTAATAAGCCGGCAGCAAGAGGAGGGCGTATGAAATATTTTAGGATAATTGTACCGGTACTGGCAATTCTTTTAGCAGGCTGTACTTTCGCTCTGGGGCCAAAATCAGAATCCGAAGGCACGGAACGGCTGTATAGG
>CAIPTO010000023.1 GCA_903867985.1 uncultured Elusimicrobia bacterium
AAGACCATCCATGGAGGAGGTTTATTCCCGCAAAAAAAACGGTGCAACAGCCAGTATTAAGCAGTCAGCCATCATGACATTTCTAAAAAACTTAAACCATGACATTTTAACTTGCTTGCAACAGAGGCGGCTATACATATTGAAAGTTCATCCCCAAAAAGGCATAATATAGTTATGAAAATAGTGATTGCACGAAGTTTTATCGCCTTTTCATTATTATTGACTACTGTGGCCTGCTCTAACAATAAACAGGAAACGCTCCCGACCCCGGAAGCATCAGCCTCGGCCGCACAGGCTGCTGAACGCCCCGAAGGCATCACGCAGTCGAACACACCATCAGGAGAAAAGGAAACAAAAACCGATATGAGCGCACTCTTAACCCCCTCAAAAGCCAACGAAAAAGCCCCGGCCACATTTAAGGCCAAGTTCAAAACCACCAAAGGCGACTTCACTGTCGAAGTTACCCGCGCGTGGGCCCCACTCGGCGCGGACCGTTTTTACAACCTAGTAAAAATCGGCTACTTCACCGATGTCGCCTTCTTCCGGGTCATATCCGGCTTCATGGTGCAGTTCGGCATCCACGGCGATCCCACAGTCAGCGCGCAATGGCGTGAGGCTAATATAAAAGATGACGAGCCAGCGCAGTCGAACCTGAAAGGCTATATCACTTACGCCATGGCCGGCCCCAATACCCGCACTACCCAGTTTTTTATAAATTACGGAGATAATTCCCGTCTTGACGACATGGGCTTCTCGCCTTTCGGCAAAGTCACGGAAGGAATGAAAGTGGTTGAAAGCATTTATTCCGGCTACGGAGAGGGCGCCCCAAGCGGCATGGGCCCAGATCAGGGCCGAACTCAGATGCAGGGCAACAAATATCTGAAGACCGATTTCCCGAAGATGGACTACATCCTCGGCGCGGAACTGCTGAATTAGTAAAAAGTTCCAAACCAGGTCCCGACTAGCGTAGTGCCTCGCGCTACACTAGCGGAGGCCAAGTTCCCATCAGGCTGAAAATGGCAAAAATACTTATAGTTGACGACGACGACACTATTCTTTTAATTTTTAGAACCCACCTGTCCAAAGCCGGCCACCTCGTGGAAACCGCGGTTGATGGCGTAAACGCTCTGGAAAAAATTCCATCCTTTAAGCCTGACCTTATCCTGCTGGACATCAATATGCCCAGGATGTCCGGGTTTGAGGTGGTGAAAAGGCTTAAAGAAAACTCCGAAACCAAAGATATTCCGATATTTATCATGACCTCCCTAAAGCAGGACGCGAATATAAAAAAAGCGTATGATCTTGGAATAAACGAGTACATAACCAAACCGATAAATATTGAGCACCTAAAATTACGCATTGATAAATTCCTGGGGAACACATGCTCATAATGCGCCTTACCTCCTCCCCGCATTTCTACGCCTGCCTCTATATCGCGGTAGGACTGCTTGCGGCCTTTAATCTTTTCGAGATTATTTTTATGCTGTTCCATAAAAACCGCCTGGACAAATCAGAGGTTGAAAAAGAACTCCTGAAACACAGAATTTCCACAGCCATAATTACCGTGACCGACCCGTCCGAAGTGCTCCCGAAGCCGGTTAGCGCCATGAATTACGCGGCGTACAACGAAGCTGTCTCAAGCATAATTGAAAGCTTTGAGGGAGAAATAGTGGAGCGCGCCACAAAACTTATATACAAATTTGAGATTGATCTATATTACAAACGCCTGTCCAGAACCACGATCTGGTTTAAACGGGCGCACGCCATCGATATGTTATCCGCGCTGAAACTGAAAAAGAACCGTGAATTTTTTTACGCTGTTTTTAAAAGCGAACCAGTCAAAGAAGTCCGATACCGCATACTTTACGGGCTCAGCCGGCTCGCCCGCGACCGGGAAGATATTTACTCTATCTCCAAATTACTCGCCACCCTGCCCTACCTTACGGCTAAGTATACGGAAGATGTTTTTTTAAACACAATAACCGCACTCAAGAACTCCGGAAAGGAAGAGGAATTCGGATTTTTTCTGAAGCAGATAATGACCGACACGGGAATACCCCTGAAGATAAAACGGGACTGCCTGTCAGCCTGCTATCTGGCCGGGTGTGAGCGTGACGGCCTTATAGTAAAGGAGTATTACAGCGCTTTCCAGAACGAGCCGGCGATAATTATCGCCTGCATAAGAACACTGGCGAACGTTGATCCCGGCATCCTGCCGGAGGTTCTGCGCCATAAGGACTGGCGTGTGCGGCTTACGGCTCTGAAATACGCGCATCTCGGCGGCACCGATCTGCTCCACGACCTGAAAGACTTGGTACATGACTCAAACTACCATATAAGGCTTAACGCGGCGCTGGCCCTCTCCAAACTGGGCGACCCGGGCCTTGAGATATTGAGAGGCGAAACGGCCTCAACCGATAAATTCGCCGCCAACGCCGCTAAATACGCGCTGACAGGCGCGGAGGCCGCGTCATGAGCCATTTTCTGGTATCCGCCGCATATTACATACAGGGGATAATATTGGTATATTTCCTCGCTATAAATTCAACCTATACCCTGCTTATACTTTTCGCCCTCAAAGATATCGTGCAAAACTCTTATCTGTCTACCTCGCGCGGCGCGCGGCGCCTGCTGACTTCGGACTCGTACTACAAGCCGGTTTCCATAATAGTGCCCGCCTATAACGAATCCGCCGTTATCTCCGACTGCATAAGATCACTGTTAAACCTGCATTATCCCGAATTTGAAATTATCGTAGTCAACGACGGCTCTTCCGACGAAACAATTGCCAGGTTAAAAGAAGATTTCAAGCTGGGCGCCTATTTAAAACCGGTGCGCCGGCAGATCCCGCACGCTCCGATAAAGAATATTTACATCTCCGGTAACTATCCGAACCTCATAATTATAGACAAAGAAACGGGCGGAAAGGCCGACGCCATAAACGCCGGGATAAATGTTTCTTCCTATCCGATATTCTGCTCTCTGGACGCCGACTCGCTGCTGGAGCCGGACGCGATATTAAAATCCTCCAAGCCTTTTATCGAGAATGACGAAGTTATAGCCACCGGCGGCATAGTGCGCGTCTTAAACGGCTGCCTTGTTAAGGACGGAGCGGTGCTTGAGGCGGAACTGCCTACAAAAACGCTGGAGGCGATACAGGTGCTGGAATACGCCCGCGCTTTTCTGTCAGGCAGGACCGGCTGGAACCTTATCAACAGCCTGCTGATAATTTCCGGCGCTTTCGGGGTGTTCAGAAAAGATATGGTGGTGGCCGTAAACGGCTACCGAAAAACCGTGGGTGAAGACATGGATCTGGTGATGCGGCTGCACCGGCACTGCCTGGATAATAAGATCCCCTATAAAATATTTTTCGTGCCGGACCCGGTCTGCTGGACACAGGTGCCTTTTACCCTTACAATGCTGCGCAAGCAACGCAATCGCTGGCACAGGGGCCTTCTGGATTCACTGCTGGCAAACCGCTCCATGATCTTAAACCCAAAGTACGGGGCAGTAAGTCTGCTGGGAGTTTCCTACTTTCTTTTCGTCGAGGTTCTTGGGCCCATAATTGAACTTCTTGGCTACATCTTAATACCAGTGTTCTACTTTATGGGGCTTCTGGACGCCAAATTTGTTCTGCTGCTTGTAGCGATGTCGCTGCTTTGGGGCATCTCTATAAACATATCCGCGATTTTCCTTGATACATATAATTTCCGCCGCTATAAAAAACAAAAAGATGTGCTGCGCCTCTGCCTTATGTCAGTAGTGGATTTTCTGGGCTACCGGCAGATAACGCTCTACGAGCGGGTCAGAGCCTGCTTCTATTTCAGAGGGACACAATGGGACACGCAGAAAAGACAGTCCCAGTAACCGGGTGGCGGATGAAAGCTTCGCTGGCAGGCGCAGCCGCTTCAAGGTTTTTGGATCTGTTGCCGGCCCTGGCAATTGCTATGCTCTGCCTGCGGGCCGCCGAATTGACCTCCGGCATACAAACCGGCTCCACTCCTTCAGAAATAATCTCCGCCACGTCAATAGCCATAAGCCTGGATCTTCTCAACCTGATCCGGTATCTGCCCATCCTATTCCTATATTCGCTGCCATTTCTGCTCCTCCACTCACGCCGCGCCACCCGTCTGGGCCTCGGCCTAGCTTGGTCACTGCTGACACTTGTGCAGGCCGCGCTGATCCAGTATTTTCTCACGGCCCGCGTTCCTCTCGGAGCTGATCTCTTCGCCTACTCATGGGATGATATCCGTAAAACAATCTCCGGAGGCACAGGGCCGAATCTAGCGGTCATAATCGGTCTGACCCTGGCTATGATCGCCCTGTGGTTGATACTCACACTGCAACACCGGCGATCGCGACCAACATTCCGTCCCAGGAACGCTGCCGTTTTATTGACGATGGCATTGTTAATCATGGTGACCATACCCGGGCGGCCCGGCGGAACCGGTTCGGTGAGCGAAGATACCTATAACCTGACCCTCAATAAGGCCGCATATTTCTTTGACGCCAGCGTTTCCAACTTGGCACCGGCGCGGGGGCTCAGCCTGGCCGGACGGCCGGCCTCAGCCGCGGCGGTCACCGGTTTTCATTATTTGGATCCTAAGTACCCCTTCCTCCGCGTTGAACAAACCCCGGACGTTCTGGGACCCCATTTTAATATACGCAAGTCCAATCCTCCAAATCTGGTGTTCATCATTGTCGAAGGTCTAGGCCGGGCTTTTTCAGGTCCGGGCGCGATGTTAGGGAGTTTCACACCACAACTTGACCGGCTCGCAGAAAACGGCCTCTACTGGGAGAATTTCCTGGCCGTACAGGGCCGGACCTTCGCGGTCCTGCCATCGGTATTTGCTTCCCTGCCTTTCGGCGCCAACGGCTTCTCCGACCTGGGCGAACATATGCCCGCCCATGCCTCATTAATGAGCGTGCTGAAAAATAACGGCTACCACATGAAGTTTTATATCGGCTTCAACCTTGATTTCGACAAAGAGCGGGTGTTCCTTCGCCGCCAAGGCGTGGACATACTGATGGATGAAAACAATTTTGGACCGGAATATAAGCGCGCGAACAACTGGGGATATGGAGACAACGAACTCGTTTCGCTTGCGCTGAAAACCGAAGCCCGTGACCCCCGACAACCCTTCCTGTCCGTGATCCAGACCATAACTATGCATACGCCGTACACATTCCCGGGCCAGTCTGGTTTCTATCCCCGCTTTGAACGCCGCTTAGATGAGCTTGGAATCACTGAAGAGCGCAAGGCTGCATATCGCGCCCATCGCGATATTTATACGACCATCCTCTACGCCGATTCGGCACTGGGCCGGTTTTTAGAAGAAGTGAAGAATAACCCCGCTTATCAGAACACAATATTCATTATAACCGGGGACCACAGGCTGCCCGAGATACCGATGTCCACCCGGATAGACAGATACCATGTACCATTAATCATCGTTTCTCCGCTGCTACGTACGCCGGCCCGCATCAAGTCGGTGTCTTCGCAATTCGACATCACACCATCCCTATTGGCCTTCTTTTCACATAACTATGGAATCCTGACCCCTCATGCCGTCACATGGATGGGGTCGGGACTGGATATGGAACCGTCTTTCCGCAACATTCATGATTTCCCCCTAAAACAGACCATAACCAATCTGGTAGACTTCGTTTCCGGAACATGGTTCATCAACCAGAACACGCTCTACACTCTGAACGACGGAATGAATATCGAGCCGGATGGCGACACTGCCGCGCTGGCACGGGTACAAGCGCAATTCGCGGCGTTTCGCGCCGCCAACGACCAGTTGGCGCGCAGCGAGACGCTTATACCCGATGGAACCTCCAGTCAGTTGAGCCCGTATAAAGACGAAGAGCGTACAAAGCCGGCCGCGCCGGCGGCGGACAGCGCTGGCATGCTCTCCGTTAGAGAAGTGCGTGCGCCCGGGAGCGCGCGACCAGGGGCGCTTACTATTGAAGCCGTGTTCTCCAACACCGGAACGAAGGCAACCGATACCTTTGTCCCGCTCATTGTTCTGCTGGGAGCGGACGGCCGCGAGGTTTCAGAATCATATGCCGCGCCGCAGCAACTTTCCGCCGGGAAAACCATATCATTGCAACTGCCGGTAAATTCTCTGGGAGTATCCCCGGGCCATTACTTCCTCTCGGTCATTCCGTCACACCCGGAAACCGGAAAAAAGGTAGGGGTGGGGCGATACCGGATCCCGATACGTTTCCATAATTGATCCATTCATGTGTGATCCCACCATCATACCCTACCACGACCGCTTCGTCACCATATTTCCCGCAAAGGAGGGCATAAATGAAAAACAGAGCACTGATAGTAATGGGGCTTTTGCTGTCGCTCGGTACTGCTTTTGCGGCTTCGGCCGAAAGAGCTGTATGGATATGGGAAAAAGACTCCTATGAGATGTTGGAGGACACCGCCGCGGCCAAAAACGCCATAACATTTCTACGATCTAAAAAGATCGGGACCCTCTATCTATATGCCGACGCGTTCAAAGATCGCAATCTGCTTGAGAGCCGGCCTGAATTATACCGACAGTTCCTTCGCCGCCTGCATAGGCACGGCTTGCGCGCCCATGCGCTGCTGGGATCGGCGTATCTGCATACCGAAGAGTATGTTCTGCCGGAGCGGCGGAAAGATGCGATGGCGATGTTCCAGCGGGTGCTCACCTATAATACTACAGCCAAACCGGAAGAGCGATTCGACGGCATAAGCCTGGACATCGAGCCACATATTCTGGACCTGTGGCCTGAACGGAAGACGCAGCTTTTGCTGCAGTTTCTGGATCTGGGTCAGAGTTTTATGGAATTAAAAATAAAATCAGGACAATCCCTGATGGTCGGTCCAGCCATACCTTTCTGGCTCGACGGTATCGAACTCGAATGGAACGGCCTGAGCAAGCCTGTTAGTGAGCATGTGCAGGATATTTATGACTATGTCGCGCTGATGGATTATCGCGACCACGCAGACGGCGGCGACGGTATTATCTCCCACGCGGCTGACGAAATGAAGTACGCCGGGCTGGCCAAGCGTAAAGTAGTGATCGGAGTGGAAGTGACGCCCAACGAGATCCAGAAAGTATCGTTCAATCACCTGACAGAGCCGGACATGGAGCGCGAACTAGCGCTTACCGCAAAGGCCAACCGCCGCGAACCCGCTTTTGCGGAGTTCGCCATACATCACTTCAGCGGTTATCGAAAATGGCTTGAACGCGACCATCCGAAGGAATAAGGTAAATTTACAGTACCTTTAGAAGCTGTAGCGGGCCTGCAGGCCCACCGAGTAGGAGCGGTCGCGCACAGTTGTGTCGCTCTTCCTGCCCTGTGCGCGGACAGAGGCGTTGGCCCCGCGATACCATTCTATTTCTGCAAGATAATTATTTCCCTGATAATAGCCCTGGCTGCCGTTGATAAATCCGCGCTCGTAGCCAGCCATGGCCGCCCAGTTCTGCCCGTGACAGCGCCGCCAATAGGCGCCGAGCCAATGCGCGCGCACATCGCTTGAAGTATAGCCGGCGTACGGCGCGCGGTAATCCTGTAGCGAGAAGCGGTAGCCCCCGGAGAATTCTTTGTTCGAGGGGAGCCAGGCAGTCAGGTCCGCGTTGAGATCATGGAGACTGTTGGCGTCCGAGTAGAAAGTGTGGGCGTAGGAAGTGCCGATGGTGTAGATATCCGTAATGGTACGCCGGATGCCTATATTAAGCCGGTCGGTATTAACATAAAGGAGATGCCCGTCCGCGGACGCGCTGTAAAATTCCTGCTGGCTGTGGGAGTAACCTGACTGAACAACGTTAACGCCGAACTCCCGGAGTCCCCGAAGCGAATAGGTCCCAAGAGTCGTCCCGTCAGAAGTATCATAAAGCCCGGCCCGCACCAGCCAATCCCAGTTCCAACGGCTGGACTGCGCCTCGGCTCGCGCCGCGTATTCCCTGAGCAAATTAAAATACTGGGTCGTGCCGGAACCGCGAACGAATTTAGGCGCGCGGGTCAAAACAAGTTTAAAATCCGAGTCATAGGCGTGCCAGCCGCCTGCAAGGCGTACACGGCTCAAAAGTTTATCCTGCACCCCAGGCACCTCGAGGTCTGAAAGTACTGATTGTCCGTATTCGGCCTCCCAGTTAAAGTCGCGGCTGGGCCGTCCGCCAAGTCCTGCCGAGTATATCTGTTCAAGGATATCGTAGTAGGTGAAATCCCGCCCGTCGTTCCGTTGCGCCTCCTCCCGGATCTCTACGCCTCCGATCAGATCGAGGTTAGGCTTAAGAGGCACCCTGAACCGGCTTCCGCCCGAACGCCCCTCATAAAGAATGCGCTGCGGGTTTGGAGTATCAAGGCCTTCCATTGAATAAGACTTATAGGATTTCCCCCAGGGGAATACCCCGGCGCGGAGCAGTTCCATGGAAGAATCAAGGTCCCTTCTCGCGACGCAGTCGCGCGAATCGCATTCAACCAGTTCTTTGTAGGTTTGCAAAAGCCCTTCTTCATCTCTTTGGCTGTTCTGCACCCTGGCGAGAAAACCTAACACATAAACGCTGCTGGGGGATTGCGCTTTCCACCGCTCTAGATAACCGCGCGCCTCCTCATATTGCCCTAGAGAGATACAGGTGAGAGACAGCCCTTCCAGCGCACCGCCGCTATCAGGCGACTGCGCCAGAAGCTTTAGAAAGGTTTCTTTGGCGGCGGCGTAATCTCCGCTCTTGCGCTGCTCCATCCCTAATGTGTAGGAAGCAGGGGGAACCGTCACCGCCGCAGAAGATTTCACGTTATCAGGGGAAAGATCGCCCGGCGCGCTCTTGATATTATCCGCGGCAAAAACCGGCAGCCCGCATAAAAGTGATAAAAGCGAAATTAATAAGAATCTTGTCATAATGAATGATTTGGTGAGGGTTGCCGCGCTGATCAATGATCGCGCCTCACGATAACACGCTCCCTTCCCGCGTTTTTACTTTAACTCCAATATTGAGATTTTACCATTTTTAGGAGGCCGCAGGGAGTGATGATGGCTGGGGCGCATCCACTTACGCGACTAATCTTTACCTGTGGATGCCGTTGGCACATTGGCAGTCGAAGCGGAACTGATTTTGACTATTTCTTCGAACGCTTTTTCAAACCCATCCACTACTGCCGGGTCAAAAGCTTTTCCGCTTTCCGAGCGTATAAGGTCCCGGGCTTTTTCAGGAGTCCAGGCCGGCTTATACACCCTATGCATGCAAAGGGCGTCAAAAACGTCAGCCACAGCCATGATGCGGGCGTACAGCGGTATCTGAGCGCCTTTTGTGCCGGCCGGGTAGCCGGTGCCGTCAAATTTTTCATGGTGACATCCCGCTATCTGACAGGCGATGCGCAGAAGCGGCGTTTCGGCTTCGCTGAGTATCTTCTCGCCGTAGAAGGCGTGTTTTTTCATCACTTCATATTCCTGGGGAGTCAGCTTTGCGGGCTTTAAAAGAATGGCGTCCGGTATTCCCACTTTTCCGATATCGTGCAGCGGGCTCGCGTAACGAATATTCTCTATTTCCTGCTCGGACAGGCCCATCCCCCCCGCTATCAGCGCGGTATAGGCGCTCACATGTTTTAAATGGACGGCGGTGTCTTCCTGGTCGCGGTATTCCGCGGTTATGGCCAGGCGGTAAATAGTTTCAAGCTGCGCCTTGTAGAGACTTTCGCAAAGCTGGGCGTTTTCAATAGCGGACGCGGCGATCGAACTTATAAGCTGAAGCACGGCTTCGTCATCGTTATCGAAGCGCCCCGCGTTTTTGTTTATAACCTGGAAAACCCCCATAATATTTCCGCCCACATCCTTAAGCGGCACTGCCAGTATAGTGCGGGTCCGGTATCCGGTAACGCGGTCTATTTCCGGATTGAACAGAGGATTCGTGTAAGCGTCAGGGATATTCACTATGACGCCCTTGGAAGCCGCCTCTCCGGCTATACCCTTGCTGGAAGGCATGCGAATTTCGGTATTCTGAATGCCCTGGGCCACCTTGGACCAGAGTTCTTTGGTTTTTTTATCAAGGATAAAGACGGTGCAGCGGTCGCAGTTAAGGATCTTTTTCACCTGCGCCGCGATAAGTTCAAGCAGCTTGTCCAGACGGGTTTCTTTGTATACCACCCCTCCGAATTGAAGCAGCAGGTTTAAACGATTTTGCAATTCCTCTATCTTATCCATTGATGCTCCTGTATATTTTTATTTCCCCGCCCCGATCCTGTTCAGACGTTTCTTGTAGATATAATTAGCGCCCTGGTAAAAAGAGACGGCTTCCTCTTCCAGGACTTTATTATCCGCAGTCCCGGTTATGGTCCGGGCGGCTTCGTCCCACTTATAGGTTTTCAGGTATTTTTTAGGGCCCAGCACGGCCAGAAGGCCATCTTTCAGCAAACCCACTTTCTGAAAAGTGGAGAGGAACGCCCTGCCCTCCGGCTTCCCGTTTAACATATCCCTCCCAAAAAACCGGCTTTCATAAGACGCGTTCATCAGTCCCAGTATAGTCGGAGCCAGATCTGCCTGAGCCGTCAGCGTTTCAACTACGGCCGGCTTAATATGCGCCGGGGAATAAACGATCAGCGGTATATGGTAATTATTAACCGGGATCTCCGTCCTTCCCGCCGAATTGGCGCAGTGATCGGCGGTAATAACGAATACCGTGTCCCTGAACCAGGGCTTATTTTTCGCAGCCGCCAAAAACTCTCCTATGGCGTAGTCGGAATATTTAAGCGCCCCGCGACGACTCTTCTCCGAAGGCGGGATGTCAATTTTGCCACCCGGATAAGTGAAGGGCCGATGGTTGCTGGTAGTCATAACCATGTAAAAAAACGGTTTGCCGGCTTTAAAATCGATATCGGCTTCCCTGAGGGTTTTTGATAACAGATCGCCGTCGCACACGCCCCAGATATTGGCAAAGGTTATTTCGTCCTTGGCAAAATTAGCCCGGTCAACGATGTCGAAGCCGTTGCCGGAATAAAAAGCGTTCATGTTGTCGAAATAGCCGTAACCCCCGTAAATAAATTTATTCTCGTAATCAAGGCCCCGCATTACTGAACCCCAGGAAAAGAAATTTCCGTTATCCGGCCGCTTCACAATAGACGTGCCGGGCAGCGGCGGGATGGAAAGCGTCATGGCTTCAAGTCCCCGTACGGTGCGCGTACCGGCGGCGTAATACCTCTTAAAGAAAAGTGATTTACCGGCCAGGGCGTCAAGGTTCGGCAGAGTTCCCCCGCCCTTTACCGCGCCGAAAGCCGCGAGGTACTCCGCGCTGAGACTCTCTCCCACTATAACCACAATATTCAGTTTTTTCAGCTGCCCTCGCCCCTTTATCATCCTTTTTATATCCAGGCCCTGATCTTCAAACTTCACCCACGGCTCCGCCAGACCGCCGCGCAGGAGCTTAAAAACCTCGCCTCCGTCTATAGAAGCGTAAAACTTGTCATAAGGCAGCTCGTTATTCAGGAAGGCCGAACCGAAAGCGTAAAGTCCGTTCATGGCAACTTCGTTGGCATATTCATTCTTTGAAACCTGGGCGAATCTGCCGTCAAGAAAGAAAAAGCAGAGTACGGGCGCGGCAAGGGCGCACAGGGCCGCATTAAGGCGGCGGCGGAAAGAGCTTTGAGAGGTGAAAGAACTGGCCAGGCGGCGGCCGAAAAGCCACAGCGCCGCCGCGGAAAGCAAAGCGACCAGCGGCAGCGCCACCGGCAGATTGTATGATTCCCGGATATTCCCAAGTACTTCATTGGTATAAACCAGATAATCTACAGCAATGAAGTTGTAGCGCACGCCGAATTCGTAAAAGAAGTAATACTCGGCGGCCAGATTGAAGGACAGGAGGAAAGCGCAAATAAAGAAAAGTCCGTAAACCGCCAGGCGGTGCCAGCAAGCCGTATAAACTTTTTCAGGCAGGACCAGCAGGTAAAGAGCCAAGGCTGAGCCGATGTAAGAAAAAGCGGCGCAATCGTAAAAGAAGCCTGAAAGGAATATCTTCAGCAGCGTCCAAAATCCGCCATCCAGTTCCGGCCAGGCCATTACCAGCAGCGTGAATCGGGTAATTAAAGAGAAAATCAGGAATAGCAGGAAAAAACAGAAGAACAGCCCGCACCGGCCTTTTATTGCCGGAGGCGGGATTAATCGGCCTAGCTTTAGCCAATAGTGTTTTATCGTGGCGCCAAAAAGGCGGGGCACGCGCCGGTCTTTATCCATTGGTATTATTTTACAAAATATCGCTTTGCCAAGGGGTGCGGCACTGCCGCGCTATTGCGCCGTCTTGCCGTCTCACTCTTCAACTGGTTTCAGACATTCAGGGGAATTATGTTCCGGTGAATTTATAAGGGAGGAAACCTTGTAGCCGTGCATTAGGGCTGAATCGTAAGCCCGCAGCACGGGCAGGAGCTCCTCAGTATTGCTGGCACGCATATCCAGCCAGAGTTTTTCCCGCTCTTTGTCCAGTATCACCGGCATCCGGTGGTTCACCGTTTTCACAAGGGCGCTGGAAACGCATGTGACAACGGCGTAAGTTCCCGTAACTTCGTCGTAAACCCCGGCCATGGCAAAAAGGCTTTTATCTTTCCGCTCAAATCGGTAAGGTATTTTCTCTCCGGCCGTGTGCGCCCACTCGTAGAAGCCGTCCGCCGGCACGATGCAGCGGCTCTTATAGAAGGCTGTACGGAAAGTGGGCCGTGACGCCAGACCTTCAGCGCGGGCATTCGCAAAACCCTCTTTTATCTCCCCGCCGGCCCAGCCCGGGATAAAGCCCCACTTAAGCATCTTAATAATTCCGCCGGCAATCACCGCGGCCGTCTGGCCCGGCGCGATATTATAACCAGGATGCACAGGCATGCTCGGAGGCTTAACGCCAAAACGCTTTATAAGCTCATCAACTTCAAAAGTTTGGGAATATCTTTCGCACATAATTTTTCACAGGCTTTCCTTGATAGGATATCTTAATATAAATGTCACCCTTCCGCCAGAGCCGGGCCGGACCCATAAATGATTTTGTATAATTTATTCGTGTTACTCTGACATTCCCCCGGATAGCCTGAAAAATATGCCTTCTTTTGTAGCCATCGATTTCGAAACGGCCGATTACGGCAGAGATTCCGCCTGCTCGGTAGGACTGGCGCGCGTAGAGGGCGGCAAGATCGTGCGCAGCGAGCACTATCTCATCAGGCCGCCGCGCCAGACCTTTATTTTCACCGAGATCCACGGCCTGACCTGGGCCGATGTGAAGGACGCGCCCACTTTTAAACAACTCTGGCCCAGGATAGACGCCTTCCTTAAAGGCGCCGAATTCCTCGCGGCGCATAATGCGAGCTTCGATAAAGGCGTGCTCCACGCCTGTTGCGCGCAGGCCGGGCTTGAAGTACCGGAGCAGCCCTTTCATTGCACGGTCAAACTGGCACGCAATGTCTTAAAGATCTCCCCGGCGAAGCTCTCCCATGTATGTCACCACCTCAGCATTCCGCTGAACCACCACAACGCGCTCTCAGACGCAGAAGCCTGCGCGCGTATAATGATAACCGTTCTGGAGCATCAGGCCGAGACAGCCCAAGCCAAAAAGTAGTCAGATATCCTTCTTTCCTCCGGCCCGATAGATAGCGCCGCGGCCAAACTTGCCCCGGATAGTTTCCACCGCCTTGTGCGCCACCTCAAATTTATTATTCATCTCCTCCTCGAATAGCGACTCTTTGATCGCCGCCGGCATCAAACCGGAAACTTTCACTCCGAGCAGACGCACTTTTTTTCCGTTCCGTTTAAATGCCCCGTAAAGCTCCCGGACGCTTTCGTGGATGACATCGGTATAGTTGGTGGCGAAGGGAATGGTCGCGGCCCGGGTAAAGGTTATAAAGCCTTCCAGTCTTATCTTAAGAGTGATAGTGCGCCCCTTGACCCCGTCCGCCCTCAGGCGGGAAGAAACCTTGTCGCACAAAGCCAGAAGCGCTTCTGAGATCTCCCGCTCTACCGCCGTATCTTCCTCAAAAGTAAATTCATTGCTTACAGACTTGGCCTCATTCTCCATAACCACTTCCCGGTCGTCATGGCCCAGAGCCAGCTCACGCAGTTGGGGGCCGTGCTTACCGAAAATCCTGTAAAGCTCAGTCGGAGCGCAGTCGGCCAGCTGGCCCACGGTATGAATACCCTGCTCTCTCAATATATTGGCGGTCTTGGGCCCCAGCCCCCAGATGCGCCCTATGTCCAGAGGCCTCAGAAACTCGGATACCTCTCCGGCCTTCACTTCCAACAGCCCGTCCGGCTTTTTAAGGTCGGACGCTATCTTGGCGGCCATTTTGTTAGGCGCCAGCCCCACCGACGCCGTAAGCCCGGTCTCAGCTTTTATGCGCTCCTTTATCAGGCGGCAGACATCCAGAGGCGTGCCGAACAATTTATAGCTTCTGGTGATATCCAGGAACGCTTCGTCTATGCTTATCGGTTCTATGTCCGGAGTGAAATCGTAAAATATCCTGTGTATTATCTCAGACGCCTGCGAATATTTGCCGAAATCTGGCGTCACAAAGACGCCATTAGGACATCTGCGCCAGGCTTCCGATATTGGCATCGCCGACCTGATACCGAATTTACGGGCTTCGTAGGAGCAGGTGGAAACCACACCCCGGCCCTTGCCGCCTTTCGGGTCCGACCCGACGATCACCGGCCTCCCCCGCAAAGCCGGATTATCCCGCTGCTCTACGGCGGCGAAGAAGGCATCCATATCCACATGTATAATGTAGCGTTCGGGCATGATCAAGGATCGGGAATCAAGGACTGAGGATTAAAATTAAACTTCTTCCGCTGCCACCTGCCGTTTATCGTTTCTTCCCGGAGATTTACCGCTATTTTACCGGCAGGCCATGCAGTTTTGAAAGCAGCCAGGCCATATTCTCTCCCAGCACCTTCATGGTCGTCATTCCTTCTTTGTCGTTTTCAACTTCACCTATAGCCCGCCCCACTCCCATATTCCAGTAATTGGACCCTGGAATTATCATCTGGCTTATAGTGAAGAAATGGTTTATGGTGTCGAAGGCGTGCACGGCCCCGCCGCGCCTTACAGCCACCACCGCGGCGCCGGTTTTGCGCTTAAAAAGTCCACCGTTAGCCATGCTTACATAACCCGCCCGGTCTATAAGCGCCTTGGTATCGCTGCTGACATCCGCGAAATAAGTTGGCGAACCGATAAGTATTCCGGCCGAGGCCTCCATCTTCGCCACATAACCGTTCAAGCCATCGTCCGGCAGAACGCATTTTTTGTCCTTGTTCTTGGAACATCCGTTGCAGGCAGTGCAGCCCCTTAGCGGCTTGCCGGCCAGTTGGACCAGCTCCGTTTCAAAGCCCTGCTTTTTCAGTTCAGCCAGCGCCGCGTTCAAAAGGATTGCCGTATTCCCGTCTTTGCGGGCGCTGCCGTTAAATGCCGTTATTTTAAGCATATTCTCTCCTATTGATTCTGCCGCTTGGGCAAGATCTCGATCCAGTAACCGTCCGGATCCTCTATAAAATAAATCCCCATGGCCTCGTTAACATAACACACACAGTTCATCTTTCTGTGAAGTTCGTGCGCGGCCTTGAAATCGTCCGTGATAAAAGCGAGGTGGGATTCGTTGTCGCCCAGGTCGTATTTTCCCTTTCTACCCTTAAGACAGGTAAGCTCCAGTTTATGCGGAGTTTCCCCGTCACCCAGGAACACCAGCGTAAAACTACCGTCATTGGCGTTTATCCGTCTCGTCTCGGAAAGTCCCAGCGCGTCCTTGTAGAATTTCAGGCTTTTTGCGAGGTCCAGCACGTTGAAATTATTATGCGCAAAAACGAACTTCATTTTTCCTCCTTTTCCGCTCCGGCAACAAGATTACAAACATTACCTTTATCCGGTCAACACTGCGCTATGAGGAATATGACTTGGAAGGATAAGCCCTTGGCGATATGGGTGGCGCGGGTGGCAGGCATGGGTCGAATCGGGCCGAGGCGGAACCGGCGCGAAGGCCGCCTGTTGGCCATAGGCCCTGTTGCGGCACGCCCATAGGTCAGTCGCCGGGCCGGCCGCAGGCCGGATGGGCCCCATGCCTGACAGGCCCCGCGAACCATGCACTGGAGGATTACACAGAAGTCTTGATGTTGCCTATGCAGGCGCTGTCAAATTTTATATGCTTTTACAATAAGAGAGGTGCGATTTATGAAATATTTCCTTTTAATGTTTTTTTTAGCCGCGACCGCGCTGCCGGTGGCGCGGGCATATTCGGACGAGGGGCGCCGGGACTCGGGCAAACACCTGAGCGTGCAGGAGCTTGAAAATAACGCGGTGACGCTGAATGGCGCGATAAACCAGGACCCCGCCAATGTTGAATTATATATCAAGCTCGGCTTCACCTACGCCAAACTTGAAAAGGCCGACGAGGCCCAAACCGCTTTTGAGAACGCTGTCCGCCTGGATCCCAAAAAAGCCATAGCCCATTATATGCTTGGCCTCATCTATGAAAAAAAGGATCTTAAAGATAAAGCCATAGCCGCCTGGAAAGCCTGTCTTGAAACCGCCACCGAGCAGTGGATGGGCGAAAAAGCGCTAAAACACCTGCACCATCTCAGGAGCCGTTAGGACTAACTGATGAAAAATATACGACTTCTTCTTGCTTTACCCGCCCTGACTCTGCTGACCGCCTGCGTAACCCCGCAGGTGGCCATAAACCCGCGCGCCAATTTTTCCGCCATCAAGCGCGTAGCGGTTCTGCCCTTTAACGGCCCGAAAGGAGATCTGGCCGCTGATATGCTGACCCAGAGCCTGATGATGCGCGGCGCCGATGTGATAGAACGCCAACGCCTTGACGCGGTTCTGAAAGAACAGTCGCTCTCATCTTCAACCGCGTTCGATTCGGCCACAGCGAAGCAGTTGGGGAAGATCCTGGGAGTGGACGCCATCTTCGTAGGCACCGTAGGAGAAAGCACGCCCCCGGCAAGCTACCTGGTAAGCGGGTCCGACAACGCTATTGTTACGAATGTGACCCAGGTCGCCGCGGGTTCCGTCTATTCCGAGGGCTCCGTATTGGGTATGCCAAACTCGCAGATCCTAAGCACCACCGCTAATGTTTCGCTGGTTTCCCGAATGGTAGATGTTCAGACCGGCTCCATAATGTGGTCAGCTTCAATGTCGTATGAAGGCTTTGATATAACTTCGGCTATGCGGGAGATCTCCGAATCGTTCACAAGTTCGCTGACGCCGATCTGGCCGGAACTTTACAAAACAAATTAAAAATTCCGGGTGCAAAAAAGCCGGGCTTTTGCCCGGCTTTTTTATTTAGTGTATTAATGCAGTAATATCTGCCGCGCTGTCCTGCTGTCGTACTGCCGCGCTTAAAAATCGCCCTGGCGATTTTTAGTCAGTCCATCAGACGCTTCTGACCTTCCAGCCGCCTTATATCCTCCACATCCTGCGTGAACTCCAGACAGCCGATATATTTCTTGCTCTCATCGCGCAGCGCGTAGAATTCTATGAGTATTTTGTGTTTTGGCTCGCCCTTTTTAACTTCAAGGTCTATCCAGAATCGGACTTTCTCCCTGGCGCCGGCCTTCATCTCCGCTATGATTTTTTCCACCATGGCCAGACTGCGTTCTGGATGGCACTGCCGGAAATTCATCCCCATAGACTCCATGGGCCGCCTGAACAGCCTTGTCTCATGCTTGTTCCAGCCGACCACTTCGTCATTGGCGTCTATCACCGTGACTTCAGCCGGGATACACTCGATCATCGCCTTAACCATTTCCGCGCTCATATTATCAAAAAGCATGCAGTCTCCTTAAACCGGAAAATCCCTGAGAAAATTATAGCATTCAAAAGTCGCCCCTCGTCCCGCGCCTTAGCGCGGGGAGATAGCGGCAGGGCCGCCGTTCTCACATCAAATTCTTCTGCTTGAAGCTGGCAAACCCCTCCTTTGTCACGATCACATGGTCCAAGACCTCTATACCCAGCAGTTTACCGGCCTGTACAAGGCGCTTGGTAAGACTCAAATCCTCATCGGACGGCTCAAGGCAGCCGGAGGGATGGTTGTGCGCCAGGATTATGCCGGCGGCCAGGTTCCTCACGGCCGGCTCAAACACCTCGCGCGGGTGCACGAGGTTATAGTTGAGCGTGCCGATAGAGACTATATCCCTTTTTATCTCCTGATTTCGCGTGTCCAGATAGAAAGTGACAAAATGCTCCTTTTTGTGTTCCCTCAGATCCCGCAGCTCTTCCCAGACGTCGCGTGGCTTAAGATATATGCTGGTTTTCTTGCCGGTAAAGAACCGCTTTCCCAATTCAAACGCAGCTACGATCTCGCACGCCTTCACCGGTCCCAGGCCGGGATGATCCTTAAGGCTTTCAAAACCCGCATTGGTAAGATTCTCCTTTCTGAATACCGTCAGGATGTCCCCGGCCATATCCAGCACATTGCGATCTTTGGTCCCGGTCCTTAAAAGTATGGCCAGCAGTTCATTGTCCGAGAGTTTCTCGGGACCGTAGCGCATCAATTTCTCCCTCGGCCTGTCCAGCTTCTCCATGTCCATTATATCTTTACACATATAATCCTCCTCAAAAGCGTGTGGCATACGGCTAACGGCATATGGCAATCCTTTTATGACATAAAATAGTATAGCCCGCCACCCCGACAGCGTACTGTCGCGTTCGGAATCCGGAAACTTTTCGTATAATATCACTATATTAAGGGTTCAGCGCCGGGCAGAGGGGATAAGCGGATATGGAAATTGAAAAATTTGGACAATACGCTCCGGTCAGGAACGTAATCAACAAGGCTCTCGGCGTGGTGATAAAAGTCGCCGGCGACAATATAACCGTGCACACGGCAACCGGAGATAGGATGACTTTTAAGTCCCAATACCTGGAGCCGGCTGGGGCATTCGAAGCTGAAACGCTCAAACCGCTGATAGAGCAGCTGAAAAAAGATGAAGAGTGCAGGAAAACAGCCTCAGCCAGAATAGTCGACCCGGAACTCATACGCTCGGCGTGCGATAAATTCATCAGGCATATCGCCCTCAGATATCCGAAATCGGGCGAAGCCTTCACGATCTTTTGGGCCGAGATATTAACAGTCGTAGGTGACCAGCCCGGCAAGACCTGGGACATGAAGCCGAACACCGCGGCTAATCCCTGCCCGGTGCTTAAGACCTACAACCAGGCCACGCAGAAGTGGGTATACTGCCTTAATTTATTGGCCGGCCACGACCTGAGGATGGAGATAAAAAAGGAATTCCTGCCGCCGGGCGGCGAAGCGCTGTTCCCGATAGACCACGCCATGTTCGGCGCCGGCCGCGCCGTGGAACTAAGCTATAAAGATTTCACGGCCGAGAAACGCCAGGCTTATCTTGACTGCATAAAGACCATCTATAAAAACCAGCCCGGAAATACCGCCAACCTTTAAAACAGGATATGAAGCGCCCCCGTGGCAGCTATATATCCCCTCCGGAACCGGCTAAAGAAAATATTATTCCGGCAAGGCTGGCTATAATAACAGCGGGGTAGACATGATATTCATTACCAAAAAGCTGGAAGATTGGCCCCATACCGAATAAATAAGACCTCACCAGAGCGAATAAGAAAGAGACCGCGCAAAAACCCAGAAGGACACTCCAAAAACCTGAAGATGTCGCTTCTCCCGATTTTACGCGCAACCGCCGCAGCTCAAGCCATAGCCAACCCCTCCAGGCGGGCAGACCGAGAGCGACCAGACCATCCCAGAACCGCCCCTTAAATAAAAAATAACCGGCAAAACCCAGCGCGCCCCAGAAAACAACATGTTCAAAACGCGACCATATAAAATCCGCCAGCGTGGTTATCGGCGCGCCGCCAAGTTCCGTCTTTATCGCTTCCGCGCGCTGCGCGCCTGTTGAAACGGCAAAAACTATAACAACAAAAACGACCGCGAAAGCGCGGCCCATAACCGTCAGACTTCCGTCCGTGGAGTAATATTTATCAGCCAGCCCGAAAACAATAAGCGCGCCGTAATAAAGCACCATCCCCAGTCTTTTATAGCCGCGTATGCTAAGGTTCATAAAGGGTTCCTACAATTTAGCGGGGAAATATTTACCGAGGAATATTTTAGCGTTGCGCCAGCTCAGTTCGCCAAGCGACTCAGGGCTCTGCCCCAGCGCCAAGGCCGCCGCGCGAATAACTCCGGCCAACCCCTCTGCCGGGGTCAGGTCCTGAAATTTAGCGTCACTTTCCGGTGATTCGCTCTCGAACAACAGTCTTTTCGGCGGCGCGGTCAGAAGGGCCCTGCGCATCTTTTCACGCCTGGGATTCATCATCTCCCCGCTGAAAGAAAAATAAGCTCCAAGGCGGGACAGGCCGTTCACCATTTCAGCCGGACCGCCGTAAGCGTGCAGCATAAAAGCCGGCGGCTGCTCCTCTTTAAGGATGGCTAAAAGCCGGCCCCAGGCCCTCACGCAATGTATTGAGATCGGCCGCTTGAGCTTTTTAGCGAGCTGCAGCTGGGCCCTGAAAGCCTCTTCCTGTCTGCCGGGCTCCGCGTCAATAGAATAATCCAGACCTATCTCGCCCACGCAGGAGGGCGCGCGCGTCAAAAAATCCTCAAGCAGTTCAAGCCAGCCGGCCCGCGCCTTATCTAACGACCAGGGATGCAAACCAAAACACGGAATTACCCCTTTATGCGACGCCGCCAGAGCAAGCACGCTCTCCCAGTCTTCCGGGCCGGTGCCGTTGCAAAGGCAAGCCTTCACGCCGCCATCCACGCTTTTAGCCGGGCCGGAATAATTACAGGGATGATTATGCGCGTCAAAAAGCCGTATATGCATAAGATCAAGGAGGTTTATTTATCGGCAGCGAGATATATCTGCGCCAGGGAATCCGCGTATTGAAGCAGCGCGGCTTCATCCAGAGCTTCAAGGGATAGAACGGTGCAATGGCCCGGCGGGTAGAACCTACCGTCGCCCTGCCTGGGGAAATGAACGCGTGCAGCCTCGGTTATCCACTTCCATTCTTTTATAAAAATCGACAGGTTCTTCTGCCCGGTGCGCGCGTCCAATCCGAGAGATAAAAAGCAGAACATGTTCGCCTGTATATCCTTTTGAGTATTTTTTGTCAGGTTTAAGGTCGGATCCGGAGCGAACACAGTACTGAGCCTCGCGCCCCAGTTAAACCCTGGCTTGCCGCCTATCCGCGAGAGTATCCGCTCGAAAAACGCCTCAAACCGTTTAACCTCGGGCTCAAGCCCGGCCGCCCGCCACTTAGCTTTTGTCATCTCGTAACGCTTAACATACTCATCTTCAGTATGCCGCACGCTCAGCTTGAACAGGAATTCTTCCTTTTCTTCCTCTGTGACCTCTTTGATATCAGCGAGCTTGTACCAGTGCCCGGTTTCGTATTTTTTACCTTTCGGATAGCATTTCCCGTCGGGGCAAAGCGCCAGATATTTATCGCCCTCTATTTTAACCATCATACCGACAAATCTGTCCTTCACGAACCGGCCGTAATTAAAATCCTTGTTTAAAGCCGGCGGCTGAAACAGCTCCGCGTTAACATATTTGATGCGGTGCGTAACATCGGGACCATGCACGGCAATTACGGCGTTTTTGGGCGGCTCTATATCCACCACCACCCCGAAAGCGTCCGAGGTCTTGTTCCGCACGACATCGCCGATCTTTATATCAGTCATTTTTTCCTTATTTGTTTTTTTCTCTCTCAAAGATCTGGGAGGATTCATAAAAACCGGGCTCCGCATGGTTTTTTATGATATACCCGGCCAGCTCTTCGGAGTTGGAAAACTTGGTTTTGGCAAATTCATCGGACATATATAGCAACTTAAGCGTGTTGTCTTTTTGAATTTCTGTTTTTACGAAGAAATGTTTATTGGGGACATCGGTTGAAATATTCAACTCCTGCGCGTCGAGAAGCCCCGCCACTCCGATATCCGTCATAAAAGCCCTGTACCGGTCCGTCTTGATGTTGATATTCCGGTTGGGGCCGGAATATTCTATATCGGTAACCTCGGCGTAATATTCCGATTCATTGAACCGATAGATCGCCATGCGTCCGCAATCAGCCTTGTTTTTTTGGTCACAGCCTATCCCTATCCAGTTCCCGATAATGGCTTTATCAAAAGCCTTGGCCGACGGACGGCCGAGCTGAATGTCCGAACTATAAGGACATCCTGTAAGGAAAAACATAGCAGCACAAATAATAAAAATATCAGATTTTTTCATAATTTCCTCCAAACCATCAGCCAGATTTATAGCAAATTGCCCGGCCAAATCAAAGCCCCTTATATCCCTAAATACTACGCCAATCATATTTTAACTTTTGTTCACCATCCGGTTCGCAGGGCTGCCGGGGGACTGGAACGCAAAACCGTAGTCGGCCACACCGTGGCCGCTACTCCCGTCCTCGCCTTCGTCGCTTGCGTAAGCCTCAGGCTCCGGAGGGTTTTGCTAACCCAGATCCCCCGGCGCCCGCTCCATTACCAGCCTGTTTAAATTTTGCACTTATCATGGCGGAGGATTTAGGATATCAACGGCGTAAAATAAAAAACCCGTTCCGACTGAGGCGAACGGGGATTTAAAGCCGGCATAAACCGCGGCTATTTTAAATTTATTTGATTCTTAAGCTGGTCTAAAGCCTCCGAACGGGGCATCTGTGAAACTTCGCCTGTCCAGGACAGATCCACATCGGTAAAATCCTGCGCGCCGGGCACGGAAACCTCGCTGGGTAAAGGAACGCCTTTGGCCAACGCTGGGATAGTCTGCGTCACACAATGTATGGAACCGCCGGAGCTTATGCTGGCGTCCGAGGACACAGGTACCACCGTCACGCCCGGAATTCCGTTTTCGTAGGCTGCTTTGGCGGCGGCCTCCTCCTTGGAGTGACCGGAGTAAGAGGGCAGTATCGCAACTTTATTTACTAAAAGGGAATTGGTGTAAGTGTACCAGGTTCCGGACTCGCTCCAGCCTTTAATGGTGATAATTTTATATGGCTGGCCGTCAGGAGCCGTTTTATCCTTAAAAAAAGCCATCGCCTTCTCGGCATTGGACTTGAAGGGCTCGGTCTCGGCCACGGAGACCAGCACGGTATGGTCGTTCAGCAGCTTCATGAACATATCAATGTGTCCGGTCCCGTCGGTTGGGGCGCCGGGATATCCTGCGTATTCAAAAGTATAGATGTTCTTGACCTTAAAATACTCCTTTAGCACCGCGTCGATCTGGTCATGCTTCATATCGGAATTCCATATATAGGTGCGGTTTGTCATGAACAGATTACCGGCGGAATCCACCATCACATTGCCGCCGTCCAATACAACCTGTACGCCAAAAACGTCTATCTTCCTGGCCTTGCCCAGGTTGGACGGGAACGCGTCGTCATCCTGCCGGTACTGGTGGTGCCGGTAAAGGGCGTCCACGATGCCGATCTTGGTCTGATTGGCGGAAAGTCCGAAGGGTCCGTAGTCGCGCACCCAGACGGTATCTATAGGAGCGCTCACCTGAGAATAGCTGGCCGCCGGAACCCCCGGCAGTGAGGACGGGGCCTCCACAGCCCAGATCTGGGCTTTACCCGGGCCGGTAACGGCTCTGGCTATGGAAGTCAGCATCTCGGTGTAGCCGGCCCAGCTTATGATAACGGCTCCGACCGGCTCATATTCGGCGGGGATGCGGAAATCTCCGGGTGGGACCGCGCGGGACGGGGCCGCAGGCTGGCTTTTATTGATCTGCTCCCTTGCCGGATCTATCCAGTTGGGCAACGGATGATTAAGGTCCAAGGCGAAGGCGCCTGATGAACACAGGATCAAAAACAAAAAACCGCTTATTTTTTTCAGATCTTTAGTCATGCGGACTTGTCTATAGAGTATACTGGACATTACGTCCAACCGCATGGGCCCAAAGGTAAGCATCGGCCTGGGTCTTTAGACCAAGGACCATATGCACGGCTGTCCCAAGAAAAGTCGGCGGGGCGGCGGGTTGCAAGTTTGGGGTCCTGCTGTGGGCAAGCCTTTTCGCGTTCCCTCGGAAGCCTGCGGGTTCGAAAAGGCTTGCCCACATCACCCCTCCAATTATATCCCGCCGTTTAGTACGCGCGGGTGACGGGGGATCTGGGTTAGCAAAACCCTCCGGGATGGAGTCCGCCAAAGGCGGACGACAGTTCCCCACCCGAGACTTACATAGCGGCGGATGGACTGGGCCTATCAAAGGACTGCTACGGACACTGCCTGCGCCTGGGTGGAGCCTTGCGACACTGGGCCCGGACGGGAGTAGCGGCCACGGTGTGGCCGACTACGGTTTTGCGTTCCAGGCCCCCGGCAGGCCCTGCGCCAGTTTTAGATACGCCAAAGTTTCTTGGGACAGGCCTGGACCATACGGCCTATGCGGACGCGGGTAAAAAACATTGCTTAACCGGGCCCTTTGCCTCTTACATCTTACCCGCAGTTACGCTACACTTTAGCTAGGAGCCTGTCCGGGATAAGGTTTTTAAGGCGAAATTGACGGTTTTGAAGCCGAGCCGAAGCGACGCGAAACGAGCAGGCTCCAATGAACCTGTAAGTTGGGTGCGAAGCACAATTCAGAGAAAACAGGCGGCGCAAAGGCGTAGGCAAAAAACGACAATTGCAGCCAAAACTCCTTATGTCGGACAGGCTCCTAGGCAAGGCTGGAACGGTCATCCGCCAAATACAGAAATACTGGAGAAAACAAAAATGAAACGGTATATCAACGCAATTCTTGGAATAACCTTACTTGTGGGCGTGGCTGCGGCTGCGGAAACCCCTAAACTGAATACGGAACTGCCCGGTATTTATAGCGGGGAGCAGAAAAGCGCACAGAAACTTGCCGGCGCCGTTGTGCTGGAAGGCAAGAAACTTCCGGTCAACATCACTTTCGGCGGATTCATGTCAGATTCAAAAATAATCATCGGACCGCTGGTGTTCGCAATTAGCGGCGAAGGAGCTTCGTTTAGCGGGTACCGCAAGGCTGACGGGGCTGATCAGAACATTGAGATAATGCCAGCCGGCGCCGACATTCTAAAAAACCCGCAGCAGGCTGCGAAAGAATTCGGCATATCCAACTATAAGGAAATAAAATGCAGTCAGGGCGATTATTTTCTTATGCTCAGCGATAATATCACCAACAAAATCGTGGCCAATTGTGTAAAACTCCTCTAAAGAAACGGCCCGAACACAAGAACGGCCCGGCTAAAAGCCGGGCCGTTCTTTTTGCAGGTTCCGCTAAAATCCTCCCAAATTCTCCGCGTTATGGCGTCTGTATTAAAATCATGGTAGAATATCCTCCGCCGTGAATTAAGCAGGCTTCGTTCGCCGGCAATGGATTCAACAACAGCCGTCGGGTAAAAATTGAGGAGAACATCGATGAAAAAGAATATTAAAGTTTTAGCGGCCCTATCGGCGGCTGTCCTGGCTTTCTTAGCCGGCAATACCCCGTCGTTTGCAGCCCCCCTTTCGGGCAGCGTTAAAGACCAGATAGCCACCATACAATCCCTCATACAGAAAAACGGGGCTAAATGGGTAGCCGGAGAAACATCCATTTCAAGGCTGCCGCGCGAAGAATGGAAATTTCGTGTCGGCCTGGACTATCAGCCGATAACCGCGCCCCCTATAGAGGAAACGGAAGTCTCAGCACCTCTGCCCCCCAGCCTTGACTGGCGGGACAACAACGGCAATTATGTGACCGGCGTCAGGGACCAGGCAAAATGCGGTTCCTGCTGGGCCTTCGCGCTGACCGCCGGACTTGAATCCAATGTGTTACGGTCGCAGAACACCGGCATCACGGATATAGACCTTTCCGAACAGGTGATGTTGTCCTGCAGCGGAACCGGGTCCTGCAACGGAGGCAGACTTAACGCTAATTACCTTGAAAATACCGGCCTGCCAATTGAAGCGGCTTACCCGTATACCGCCACCGACGGATCCTGCGACGCCGCCGCGCCCGGCTGGCAGAGTTCGGCCTACAAAATAGGCTCCTGGGGCTCCGTCTCCGGCCATCTTTCCGCCCTGCAAAAGGCTCTCAATACTTACGGCCCGCTGCCCACCGCTTTTTATGTGTACGAAGACTTCATGTACTACAAGTCCGGTATATACACGCACACGACCGGAAGCCGGCTGGGCGGTCACGCCGTTCTGCTGGTCGGCTATAACGACGCGGAGCAGTATTTTATAGTCAAGAACAGCTGGGGCCCCGACTGGGGCGAGAACGGTTTTTTCAGGATAGCCTATTCCGAACTGGATACCTTTGTTAATTTCGCCATGAGCACCATCGCCTACCAGTCCAAAGACGCGCAGAGAAGGATTGAAGCGCTAAATAAAACCATGGAAGGTATCAATACTGACGGAAGCTGGGGACGGGTGCAGCCGCTGTTCAACTGATATACAGGCAATAGAGTGTAAATAAAAACGGCGTCCGCTTAAAGCGGTCGCCGTTTTTATTATCCGGACTTAACAGATGCGATTTCAGGATAGGTCGCGGATCTATTTTATCGAAAGCGCCTTCACATACTTCTTATACCGGTCGTGGATCTCCGATTTCGAAAGCCGGCCCACTCTTTTCACGCTGAAATCTTCAACGCTGAATGATGACAACACCGTTCCGTAGGACATGGCGCGTTTTAAGACATCAAGATTCCGCCAGTCGGGTGAAGCCGCAAGGTAGCCCATAAACCCGCCGGCAAAAGTATCACCGGCCCCTGTCGGATCCACAACTTTTTCTATCGGCTGGGCGGGGATAGCAAGAACCTCTCCGCCGTAGAACAGCATCGAACCGCTGTCTCCCCTCTTGATAACGATCGCCTGCGGCCCCATCCCGGTCAGGATCTTCGCGGCCTTTATCAGGTTATGTTCCTTGGTCAATTGCCGGGCTTCTTCCTCGTTCACAAAAAGCAGGTTAACCTTGAACAGAAGTTTCACAAGGGATTTTTTCTTGAGCGTTATCCAATAATTCATGGTGTCGCAGGCGACAAGCCTGGGTTTACCCATCTGGGCCAGCACATCCCGCTGCAGGTCCGGGTCTATATTGGCCAGGAACAGCACTCCGCATTCCGCGTGGGTTCGGTTAAGCTTGGGTTTAAAATGCTCAAAGACATTAAGGTGTGTGGCGATGGTGGTGGCGTTCTTAAAATCCCTGTCATATCGGCCCTTCCAGTGGAAGGTTTTGCCCGGCATTACCCGCAGACCCTCCAGGCAGATATTGCGGCGCTTTAAAAGCCGGCGGAAAGGTCCGGGGAAGTCCTCGCCGACAACGCCCACTATCCTCACCGGAGTGAACTGCGAAGCGGACATGGAAAAATGCACCGCCGAGCCGCCGAGGGCCTTATTCGTCCGGCCATGTATGGTTTGTACTGAATCCAGCGCGACAGAACCGACGACCAAAATCGTGTTTTTCATATGTTGTGGTTTAAACTTCCTTATTTCCGCGCAAGTTGGGTAACGCCGCCAGAACTATGATACTAAACATGAAACCGCACCGTCAAAAGAGCGGGATTCTCCGCCCATGCGGCTTCAGACTGCGGTTTTTTCTCTCTCGGCCGGGGCCGGGCGGCCCAGGGCTTCAAGGGTTTCTTTTACTATCAGATCCGCCCACTCCTTGCGAAGCTCTGTGTTGGGGGCAGGCAGCGTTCTGTGCTCTATCTTCAGCTCTTCCAGCAGGGTGTTGAGACGGTTGTAAATGTCGATCTGGAATTCACGGCTTTGGGCGTCGCGTATGCCGTCATCGATGAGTTCGCCCACCATCGGCAGCTTGTAGATCACGTCGTAAGGGAATTTTTCCGCGTAACCCTTAAGAAAATCGCGTATAAACTGGTTCGATCCGCATCGCCGCTCCATGTAGGCCAGGTTATCGAAGACGCTGCGGTCGCAGACCACCACCTGGTAATTGCGCACGGTCGCGCGCAGCTCCTCGGTGATATGGAGCATCATTATATACATCTGGGCCGGCAGCGTGGTGTTTTCGTTTATCGGGATGCCCTGCTCGAAAGCGGCGGCCGCTATCTCAGAAAACACTTTCACCTTAAGCCCGCGTTTCTTCAGCTCCGCCGCCACCTCGTAACAGAGCGTGGTTTTGCCGGTGCCGTGCGTTGAAATTAGAGCTATTTTGTAAGGCCGCTTTTTTGCGGAAGACATTTTGAACCCCCGGGAAATCAAATCTACTTTATACTACACTTTTTATAGCCATTCGGCAAAACACCCGTCGTAAACAGATTCCTGGGCCGAAAGGCCTATAATCTATAGGGCACTTTTTCATGACCCAGGCAAGCTTTTGGCCCATGCGGGTCCTGGCGGAATATATAATAATATAAGTAAGCCGACCAAAGGTTGCGGCTTGGAACGACTATATATTCAAGCAATGAAAATAATTATTTTTGCGGCCATACTATTCGGACTGACCGGCGGAACCTATGCCGCCGGCTTCGATGATCTGGCGGTGACCGCCGCCTCGCTTAAAGATTCGGCCGCCGCCCAACCGCTTTCTATAACCCCCGACATTTCCGTAGATGTTTCAAATCCGGACCAGAACTTTACCACCTCCAGATGGTACGGCTCCGATTCCCGTCAGGCGCGCATGCGGTTCGCCACCTATCTGCTTTACGAAATTCCGACCCGCTATAACGGTCCCGTATCGCAGATATTTTCCGACCCCGACCAAAAACAGAAAGTCTTCAGCCTTATTGATCTGCAGCTCAGGCATATGTACGGAGCCTTTACCACCCACCCAGGCTTTGCGGACACTCCCGGCATCCCCTCCGGCGACTACAAGGTCGCCTTGCTCAGCGCCGAAAAAGTCCCGAACGAACCTTACATCCGGATCCACTACTCCTACGACGACATAGTGGTTTTCTCAAAGAACCTGTTCCGCGGCTCCGGCGCTACGCGCATCCAGTTCTTACTGCCCAAAGACCCGGTAACCATATACAAAAAAGGCTTTCCCACCCCGGGCTCAAGCAAGAACCGCTGTACCGACGAACATTACAACAGCGAGGACGATTTCTGGTACTTCTGGAACCCTTACCAGGAGGGCTGCCCTATAACCAACGACGACCTTGTGGTCGTGAATACCGACCTGACCCCTATCCAGGTGACGCACAACACATATCCCGAGTACGCCAGGCTTTACGGCGAAAACGGCAACGGCGATATACTGCAGGTCACATACCTGGTAGGCGTGGATGAGAATTTCAGGAACGGAGACCTTGGCAAGCAGACCTTTAAGGACGCTTTTGCCGGGCTCAAGGGGGCCGGTTTCCAGGTTACGGTGAACGAGCCCCGCCGCAAACGGCTTTCCTTCCGCTTCGGCGCCAAGCGCGCCTCTGTCGAAATGCGGCTCGTGAACCCGGGCTCGGCGGAATTCTCCCAGGAAGCCGTCAAAGGCATGAAAACCGCCGATATCTTCCTTTACGACGGCCATTCCGGCCTTGGCAACTACCTGAACCCCGACCGTCTGGCCGAGGACACCGGCGGGCCTTTGGCGCTGCCCAAAGATAAGTACCAGATCTTCATCTTTCAGGGCTGCTCTACCTACGCCTACTACAACAGCGCTTTCTTCAAGCTCAAGCGTTCGGGTTCCGACCCCAAGGGCACAAAGAACCTGGATATAATAACCACCGGCATAGGCGCGGCTTTTGAAGTTGGCGCGAAAGTCGACGTGGCTTTGCTGACCAGCGTGACCATGGCCCAGAAACCGTCGTGGCAGACGATACTGGACCGCGTGCGCGCGGCGGAAGGCAGCGATTCATCCCTCTCGCACGTAAACGGCGACGAAGACAACCCTGATCACCCCTGACACGCCATCAAACGGCGAATCAAAAAGAAAGAGCCCTCCCGCTATAGGAAGGCTCTCTTACCCGCTCCGTTTATTGGACCTGCAGAGCGGTTTTATATCGGTTTTATCACTCCACCCATTGTCGCGCGCAAAGGACCTTGAAAGGGCAAATGGCGCAAGGGGTTTCATCCGTGGCCGGGGCGAAGGGCAGGGCGGGGTCAAGGATCTCTTCTATAAGGGCGGTTATGGTCTGCCGATAAACGCCGAAGATGGCAGCTTTGTCCGGGCTCTTACCGTTCCTCTCTTTAAACAGCGATTCTTCCGCTATTTTTTCGGAGCCCAAAAGCATCAGCGAGGCGTCCATGCCGCGGATATCGGAACCTTCATTCTCGCGCAGGTAGGCCAGAATATAGAAAGGCAATTGTGTGGATTTTAAAGTTTTAGTCCAGTCTTCCCTCAGGCCAAAATCAAATTTTTGCCAGTTGGGCGCGTCAGCGCGGGCGCCGGTTTTGTAGTCCAGGATATGAGTTATACCGCCGCGCAGGTCCACGCGGTCAGCCCGGCCTCGCAGCTTTATCGCGCCGTATCTGGTAGCCAACTCCGCTTTAAGATCGGTTTCGCAGGCCAGGATCGTAATGCCGGCCAGATTGTCCCGGTGATAGTCCAGTATCTCGCGCAGGCGTCGCTCCACCTGACGCTTTATCAGGTATTCAAAGCCGGCGTTGTGGCCTTTCAGTTTTGTTTCAAAAACACCGCCGGCATCTTCAAGAATACTCTTGTAGTCCGCTTCAATTATAGCCAGCGGCCTGCCCACCCGGGGCTTAAAAAAACTTTCAAGGATCTCGTGGACGATAGTGCCGATGTCGCGCTGCTCTATATCGTCTGAGACCTCGTCCTTCTCGCGCAGGCGCAGGGCGTATTGATAATAAAACTTAAGGCCGCAGTTCAGGTAGGTGTCGATGGCCGAGGGTGAGAATTCGCGCTTTTTAAGGGCGGCGATTATACCGGGGGTCTTGGCTATGGGCCCGGGGTCGGCCTGGGCGAACTTTATGCGGAAATGGATATCAGACTCGTCCAGTTTACTCTTTTGTTTCTCCAGGTCCCAGATAAGCTTCTCCACGAACGGGCTGCGCTCCTTTGCGGCGGAATCTTTGTAGAAGATGTGCGCCTCTTTGGCGCCGGTGACCAGAGTGGTAAAGTAATAGCGTGCCAGCTGCTCGCGCGTCTTATAGGTGGATAAGCCCAGGCTTTCGCGCACGAAATGAGATAGGATAGTATCCTCTTTGCGGGAAGCAGGCAGGATGTCGGAATTGGCGTCCAGGAAATATACACGGTCGAATTTAAGATTGCGGGTTTCAAGGACGCCCAGCACCTGCAGCCCTTTAAGCGGGGTGCCCGGGAACGGATAGTTGACGCCCTGCAGGAAAGCATTGAAAAATTTAAAATATCCGGCCGCGCCATCAAAGCGTTCACCGGCCAGGCGGGAGTTCTTCAGCTCTATAATGCGCTCCATGGCTTTCTCGACGAAAGGCGCCCAGTAAGGATGCAGCGGCGCGGTGCTGTTCTGCGAGATATGAGAGATAAAGTTCAGGAGCTTGCCGGCGAAGTCGGCTATATTTTTCACATCCTCGAATGGAGCGATAAGGGTTTTGTGTATGGCGGCGATATGCGCCTTGATATCGGCAAGGGCGACCGTTTCGCCGTAATCCTTCAGCTTGACTAAAGCTTCCTCTAGAAGCGGCGCGTCGTCCTCTATTTCCCTGAGCGTGATGTATTTATTCACGCGGCCTGAGAGATGTTCTTCTATTGTCTGGAAAATTATTCTGCCCGGCTCAGCCGCGCGAGGCAAGCGGCCGGCTTTTGAATTATCCCCACGCTGTCCGCTATCTATTGCCGCGCTAAAATATATGTTTTTCACATACGGATGAAATACGAAATTCAGGTAATTGGGCGTAAAATAGCCAGCTTCCCCTTTTTTATCCAGGAGGTCGCCCAGAGCGTCCAGCAGGGCGTAAACCGGGGTGGCGGCCAGCGGGTAGCCCATGGAGATATTGTAATCACCGGCCTTGGGCAGAACATTTTCAATAAGCGGAAAAAGAGTCCGGGCTTCGGGTAGAACGATAACGTCACGGGATAGAGGGCTGGAAGATTGGAGGACTGGAGGACTAGCAACAACTTGAGAATCAAGCGCGAGAACCTGATTCAGTTTGAAAATTTCTCCGTGCGTATCCGCCGCTTTATAGAAATGATAGGCGGTCGGCGAAGTATTGTCCGCGTCCGGGAAAGCAAGGCCGGGATCCAAAAACCGGAATTGTTCTTCCAATCCTGGGCCCGCTTCCAGCAGAATGTGCGCGCCGCGGGCGCAAAGGCTTTTCAATATAGTTTTTTCAGCGTTGGTAAGGGCGAAGAATCCGGCAAAGATGATATTTTCGTACCGCGCGTGATCAAACTTCTCTATCTTCGCCGCAGCGCCCGCGTATTTTATCGAGCGGGTAAGCAGATTTTCCTTTTCCAGTTCCCTATAGAAATCCCCGTATAGACGGCTGAAACTCTCCAGTTTCTTTATAAAAGAGGCCGAGCGCAGGTCTTCCGGCAGTATGGAATCATAACCTGACAGGTCCTTCTGCGTCTTAAGCTCGATTTTAAGCTCTTCAAAATCTCCGATCAGCTTCAGCGCCCATGGCAGGAATGAATCCAGCGTCAATTCGCCCGGATCGCGCGCTATTACGCGGCAAAGTTCTTTTTTCATCCGGCCATAAAGCACTTCGGCCAGGTCCAGCGTGGAAGCCTCCGCACCTTTTATTCCCAGTTCTTCCGCGGCCAGGTCTATAAAGCCGTCCATTGAGGTGATCACCGGCGCGCGCAGCGCCCCGCCGTGCTTCTCCGTAAGATACTTGCGCAAAAAATGCGCCGGCCTTTTTCCCGGGAAAATCACGATATTGTCGGCCAGGGACCCGGATGAAAGCAGGATATCCCCGGCTTTCCTGACCAGATTATCTTTTGGACTGATAATGTCAATTTTCATGGTTTGCGTGATGATCCGTCTGTTAAAAATTCTACATTTTTAAAACTTTGCCCGCTATAAAAAAGGCTCCTGCCTTTTGCGCCAACTTGATGTTCCAAATTGGAACATCAAGTTTTCGAACTCGCTCCGTTAGACATACCCCTCCTCAGCAGTAAAACTATTCCCAACATCCTACCACACGACCCCGACAGCGTCCTGTCGCGTTGTTGGTAGGATGTCCCGATGAGGTTGCCGGCGGGTATAGTTGGAGGGGTGACAGGCATGGGTCAGATCGGACCGAGGGGAACCGGTGCGAAGTCGCCGGGCCCCGCAGGCCCGATGGGCCCCATGCCTGGCAGGACCCCGACCTGGCAAAAGCTACCAACTAAATAAAGTGACACACAACTTAATTGCTTTCAATTAAGTTGTGTGTAACCTTATTTCTGTCACTTTATTTCCTGGATGCGGCAAAAATGAGAGCCCCCGCAGACGGGGGCTCTATGGTTGGCACACAGGCCAGAGTACGCATACTACATTACGCATCAGGGGAGAACCGGCAACACCGTGGCGCATTAGCGCCGGAGACCGAAGGCCGGAACGCCCAACCCGGGAGCAGGACCGCCGATGGCGGCTCGCCGAACCAGGGCCCCGGCGAACCGCGCCCCACCAAGGT
Organism: uncultured Elusimicrobia bacterium; assembly: GCA_903867985.1. Lineage (GTDB taxonomy): Bacteria > Elusimicrobiota > Elusimicrobia > Elusimicrobiales > UBA9959 > YA12-FULL-51-18. The sequence goes on from CAIPTO010000023.1 coordinate 33,424, forward strand.
GGGGGAGACGGACCGGGGGACACCCCGTAGAACGCGCCAACCGACACTGCAAACACCGCAACCGCAGGACGCGAACCGGGGGAAACCGCGCCGGGGTCCGGGGGCTAAGCCCCGCGACCCGATACCGCCCGGGTGCCGTCAGGGCCTTGCCCTCGAACGGCCAACCCGCGAACTGAGAGATCCCGACCGACTCCGCCCGGGACCATCTCCACCACACTACCGGCGCATTTATAAAGAGCAAGACTACATAACGAGTATAACAGACGCTTGTTGACTTGTCAAGGGGTAATTTAAAAAAATTTTGCAATGCCGTAAAAAGGATTTTTTAGGCCACCGCCACGTCGGACAGCGTCATAATTCTATGGCCGGCCTGAGATAATATCCAGAAAGAGCCGGCCGTATTTCTCAAGCTTCTTGTCACCAACACCCTTTATGCCGCTAAGGTCTTCAAGAGTTTGCGGCTTTGAAGCGGCCATCTCTATAAGGACACTGTCGTGAAAAATAATATATGGCGGTATACCGGCCTTATCCGCGATGGCACGGCGCAGCGCGCGCAACTTTTCGAACAACTCCTCATCCCCTTGCAAAAAGGTAGCCGCCGCCTTTTTGAGGGCCTTGGATTTCTTTTTGCCTTTCACTTTCGGCGGGACCGGCATGCCCAGAAGGACCGCGCCGCGGCCATTACACAGACCGCGCCCGGCTTCCGTGATGCGCAGCAGCGGATATTCCCCGTCTTCGGTCACCTCAAGGAAATCCTGCACTATAAGCTGGTCTATCCAGGAGCGGATAGAGGCTTCGCCGGAGTCTTTAAGAAGGCCGAAAACCTGAAGCTTATCGTGGCCGTTGCCAGCCATGCGGTCATTCACGCGGCCAAGGAGCAAATTAACCACATAGCCGGTGCCGTAGCGGCCCTCGGCGCGCCACGCGGCGCTTAAAACTTTTTTAGCCGTCAGCAGCGCCTCCTCTTCGGACAGGCCCTTGGTTTCGCCAAGGCAGACGTCACAGGCGCCGCAACCGTGTCCCGCGGCGTCCGCTAAAACTCCGGCTTCGGCGGGCGCGATTTGGGCCGGGTAAGGCGCGCCGAAATGTTCGGTCAGCAGGCGGTGGCGGCATAAAGGCGAAACCGCGTAGCGGCCTATATCGCGCAATTGCCGCTCTATGGCGCGCTCGCGCTCGGGGGTAAGATTGGCGTCTTTTTTTGCCAGATACCTGTGCGTCGCCAGATCCGAAGCCGCGAAGAAAAGAGCGCACTCGGCGGGCAGGCCGTCGCGTCCTGCGCGGCCGGATTCCTGCTGGTAATGCTCCACTGAACGCGGCGTATTGGCATGGACCACATACCTGACATTTGACCGGTCTATCCCCATGCCAAAGGCTATGGTAGCCACGATAACATCCAGCCGTTCATTCACAAAATCGTCCTGGGCGCTGCGGCGCTCTTCGGCGCTAAGCCCGGCGTGGTACGGCGCGCTGGACACGCCCTCCTCTTTCAGTTTCGCCGCCAGGCGCTCCACATCCTTGCGGGTTTGAGCGTAAACGATGCCGCCCTCTCCGGGATGGCGGCGCGCGACTTCCAGCACCTGCTTAAACTGGTCGCGGCGCGCGAAAGCGCGGTAAATAAGATTGGGCCGGTCAGGGTGGCCTATAAGTATTTCGGGCGAGCGCAGACCAAGCTGGGCGCGGATATCGTCCTGAACAACAGGTGTCGCGGTGGCGGTAAGGGCCATGCGGGCGGCTTTGGGGAATTGATCCAGCGCTTCAGTCAGGCGGCGGTACTCGGGACGGAACTCATGGCCCCAATGGGAGACGCAGTGGGCCTCGTCCACGGCCACAAGCATCAATCGCCCGGAAATTTCGTTTAAGATATCGCCGGCAAGCAGCCGCTCCGGACTCACGTAAAGAAGCTGGGTTTTGCCTTCAGCCAGGCGCTTCCAGGCCGCGCCCCGGTGAGCGGCTTTTAAATTAGAATGGAGCGCGTCGGCTTCAAGGCCGGCCTCGCGCGCGGCGGCCACCTGATCGTCCATCAGGGCGATAAGCGGGGAGACCACCAGCACCAGGCCTTTACCCATAGCCGCCGGCATTTGATAACACAGGCTTTTGCCGCCGCCGGTGGGCAGCACCACAAGGCAGTCCCGCCCGGACAGCGCGGCCTCAATAGCCTCTTTCTGCAGAGGCTTAAAGGTGTCGTACCCCCACCTCTTTTTCAGGATCTCTTCAGGTTTCAATTGCATTTGTTTATAAGGTTTACCACCAGTGTGGCTATAACATCTTTCTCTTCCGGATGGCTCTCGGCTATCATCAGGGTAAGAGCCACCACAGCGTTGTCCGGCAACCGCTTGGAACCATCAGACCTGTAGAGTAAGCCGTTCTTTTCAAGGAACCAGAGAAAGACCGCGGCAGCTATGCGCTTATTGCCATCCACAAAAGAATGGTTTTTAACTATAAAATATAAAAGGTTGGCTGCTTTTTCTTCCGCGCTCGGATATAATTCTTTCCCGCTGAATGTCTGATAAATTGTGGCCACGGAACTTCTGAGGGATTGGTCCTTTTCGCGCCCAAATAAGTCCGAACTGCCGCCGCTTTTACCCCGCATTTCCCCCACCGCTTTTATGACTTTCTCATAGGTCAACTTAAATTTTCCACCCACAGAGGTATGGGAAACTTTAAGTTTTTTCCGGTCATAATCGTCCAGCAGGCCCAGGGCATAACTATAATTCTCTATTACATCCAAAAGACCCGTGGCTTCAGTATAATCAAGTTTATGGCCGGATTTGGCGTGCTGTATAAGTTTGATGGCGTTTTGCAGCGCATCCAGCTTATGCTTCTGCTCCAAAAGGAGCTTTTGATTGATCGAATATCCCTCAATAAGATGCTTTTTAAGCACCTGTGTGGCCCAGATGCGAAACTGCACGCCTTTCGCGGAATTAACCCGGTACCCTGCCGAAATAATCACATCCAAATTAAAATACTCAAGATCTCTTCTTTTTTCAACGCCGCCCTCTATTTGAACTGTTGCAATTTTCGCAACAGTTGTTTTCCGTTTTAATTCTCTGGAATTGAAGATATTCGCCAAATGCCTTGAGATAACGGATCTATCTCTGCCGAACAGATCCGCCATCTGGCTTAACGTGAGCCAGGCGGTGTCGTTATCAAAAAGCACCTTAACTGACACAGGCGAGGTCCCCGTTTGATACAAAACAAGTTTCTCCGCAAGAAACCCGGCAGTATTTTTAGATATCATAATTCCTCTCACATGCTTTGACACACAGATATCTTAGCAGACGACCCCGACAGCGTCGTGTCGGATTATTTCCCCGGAATTTTCAGTTTGTGCAGCTTTATGGACAGGTGTTTTTTAAATCCGAGCTGATTATTTATATTAAGCTGTTTCCCGCTTCATGTATTTTCAGCAGGTCGATATAGGCTATCAGGCCTTTTGCCGGCTTGCCGTACACCTCGGAGATTATGGCCAGATAGTTTTTCATCTGGGCGGAGTATTTCGGGGTGTTTTCACCGCCGGTTTTAAAGTCCACGACGGTTACGGCGTCTTTGTCTATTATAACGCGGTCCATGCGGAACAGCGAGCCGTTTTTATCAATAAATTCAGCTTCGGTAAGTATTACGCGCCCTGATTTTGAAGTGAATAATTCCAGCGCGCCGCGGCCCGGCAGTTCGGCAGCAAGGCAGTACGACAGGAAAGAAACAAGTGAAGAGATGATTTTTTTCTCATCGAACTTAAAGGGATACTTCGGCGCGTAAACCGAATATAATGTTGACAGCGTGGAACGCAGAGTTGAAAGCGTGGTGTCGGCGGAGTTTTGCCTGTACCCCCCCCCTGCCGCACTGTCTTGCTGCCGCGCTGCCGCGCTGCCTGCCCCCACACGCGCCAGTATATCGTGACAAAGCTTGCCTTCGGCGGTTTCAAAAAAGCCGGAATATGTCGGCTTCAGCGCGTCAAAGCGCTGTTCAGCGCGGCCTCCGGCGGAAGATATCTCCACGGGTTTTGAAACCGTGAGGCACCCTGGCTTACACGCGTCGAACTTACCCGCTTCGAAAGTTTCAAAGAGGTCCAGAAGCTTTGGCTCTTTGGCGTCGGTCTTACGGACCTTTTTGATTATAAGATTATAAAGTTCATGGCGGGCGCGGGTGGAAATGACATAGAGGATGTTTAGCTCCTGCACATGCCCGTCGGTTTTACTGCCCTCGTAAACAGGCCGAAGTTTCGCCGACACCTCGGCCGCGGCCTTGGTTATGTGGTAGACGTGTATTTCGCCGTCCTTCTCCTCAAAATACATGGGATCCGACCTGTCCTGCTCGTCATACATCAAATTTATCACAACGGAGAAGCCCAGCCCCTTGGACTTATGGAACGTCATAACGCGCACCGCGTCCATGTATTCCGGCAAGGCTATGGAAAAGACGGCTTCTTTATCCTCGTCGGCGCCGGAAGCGTATTCGATAAAAGCGCGGGAGCTGGTCACGCCCGAGGCCTCCAGCGAACTGACAGCGTCCATGAAGCGCGACAGGAAGGCGGCCTCCTCCGGGAAATTGTCAAAGAGTTTAAAATTGCCGTAAATCAGAGCGACCAGTTCGTAGAGCGGCAGATGCCCCACCTTGCGGAAAGGCTCGTCCAGATATTTATCCCAATATCCCTTATATTCAGCGTGATTCCGGAAAGCCGCGTAAAGCAGGTGGTCGGATGACCGCCCGCCCGGAAGAGCGGCGCGGCATTCAAATATAAACCGCAGCATTTCCTCGCGCTTCAGGCCGGTTAATTTAGTAAAAATATCGCCGGTGATAAAAGAGGTGAACGAGAGATCATCGGACGGAGTGTCAAGGAACCTGAGGCAGGCGATAAGCTCCGCAACTATTTTGCGTTTGCGGATATCAAGCGAGCTCAGCGAGGCCACGGGAATGTCGGCCCCGGTCAGCCATTCCACCACCGGCTCTATGCGCTTATTTTTGGCCACCAGAATGGCGATCTCGTTCAGCGGGTAGCGCTCCCGCGCGCTACGCACCGCCTTCAGCAGCCATTCCTTCTGCCGCTCCGGCTCGGATATATCTTCCAGCGCCAACACCTCGTTCTTAACATAGCCGTGCTTAAGCCGCTCCGGCCGGACCGACTGGGAATAAGTGGTGAGCTCGGTAATATCCCGCCCTATCAGCTCCGGCACGCTCCCGAGCTTTTCCTTAAAAAGTCTGTTCACATAATTCAAGATCTCGCCGTCAGAGCGGTAATTGACCGGCAGGTTGATATATTTCAGCTCGCCATCCAGCGGCTCAAGTGAAATATTCGCGGCTTCGGCCTTTTTTCCTTCGGCCTTATCCAGGAAGTCGCGCATTATCTTGTAGTCCGCGTTGCGGAACATGTAGATGGCCTGCTTAATGTCCCCCACCACAAAAAGCGAACCGCTCTTGGCGATGGCCTCCTCCGCCAGCGGACGGATAACATCCCACTGCAGGCGGTTGGTATCCTGGAATTCATCTATAAGAAAATGTGAAATGCGCTCGCCCAGCTTAAGATATATCTCCGGCACATTATCTTCTTTTATGTAGGCCGAGAGTTTCTTGGCTATGTCATTTATGTGGATAATATCCGTCTTGCCGCGCTTGACGCGCTCCAATTCCGTCTTAAACCTGTCGTAAATCCCCACATACGGGTGATAATAGGCCGCGGCGTTCAGCTCGGTGAGCTCTATCACCAGTTCGTTAAGCGCCTCAATGTCTTTGTGCCAGGTATCGGGGAAATTTTTCTTTTTGGTGCCGTTGAGGATGCCGTAGGTAAAACTGTAGCCGGCGAGAAAATCTATAAGATTCGCGTTGTCGATGGCGGCGGAAACCTTGCCTTTAAAAAGTTCCGGCTTCTTGTAATGCTTCATGAGGCCGGAGCAGTATTTAAGCGTCTCCGCGAATTTGGCTTTTAGAACGACTTCATAATCGCCGTGGAAACCGGAGATAACGCCGGCGGTCTTGCCCTCCTGATTAAGAAAGCTGTTAAAGTTCTCTTTTACGCGCTGGGCCGGGTTCCAGGGGTAGGAACCGGTCTTGGGCAGCACGGCCAGGAATTTATCCACGGTCTCGGAAGGCAGATCAGCCTTGCCGATGCGGGCGAACATGGAGTAAAGGGCCAGATCTATGAGTATATCGTAAGCCATGGTGATCTGGGGATTAAGCGGAAGCTTCAGCTCGTCCACCGAGGCGGTCATGATCCGGGCCAGAAAGCTGTCTATGGTCTGTATGTGGAAATCCGAATAATTGTTTATCACCCTCTCAACCAGGTCCCGCGCGCGCGCATGGATCTCGTCCCGGGAAAGCGAAACCAGCTCCAGCGTCTCTTCCATTTTTTCGCAGTTTTTATCCAGCCCCAGCGCTTTAAGCCAGGCGAGGATGCGCGCCTTCATCTCTTTGGCGGCGTTATTGGTGAAGGTGACGGCCAGAATACCGGAAAGATTATTGTTGGGGACTTTTTCCGAAAGCAGAAATTGCACGTAGCGCTGTGCTAAAGTGTAGGTTTTGCCGGAGCCGGCCGAGGCGCTGATAAGCAGCGCGTGCGGGAACTTAAGCGCCGTGTCCTTGTCTAGAACAGATTTGGAGGTCATAAATAAACGCTGATCTTATTCCAGGCCGGAGGTTTTATCCGTCAGTTCGGCGGGAAGCGCCTTTTTTGCCTTGGCGCCCAGCTCTTTCAGATCTTCAAAGCGCTTGACCAGATTGCCGGTGCCGTCAGTCAACTTGTTCATGGCGTCGTCGCACGACTTCTGCGCGCTTTCCACGCTTCTTGACACATTTTTAAAATCTTCAACAAAGCCGACGAACTTATCGTAAAGCGCGCCCGCCTGCCGGGCTATCTCCATGGCGTTGCGGGTCTGCTTTTCTTGGTCCCATATATGCGCTACCGTCCGAAACACCGGCAGGATGGTGGACGGGGTCACGATCATTATCTTCTTTTCCAGCGCGATTTTCAGAAGATTTTTATTGTTCTTGCGGGCTTCCTCAAGCGCCAGCAGATAGGCGGCTTCAAGCGGCATGAACATAAGCACGAAGTCCAGGCTGTTTATGCCGTACAGGCTCTGGTAATCCTTGGAGCTCAGGCCCTTGATGTGGTTCTCCACCGCCTCCAGATGCCTGGCGGCGGCATTAGCCCTGACCGCGTCGTCCGAGGTGTTGAAGTATTCCGAATAAGCCGTCAGATTGACCTTGGAATCCACGACCAGATCTTTTTTTGAAGGCATCCTGACTATAATATCGGGCTGCTTATCTTCTTTTTCTTCGCCCGCTTCCATAAATTTTTTCTGCACCAGAAAATGTTCGCCCTGCTTAAGCCCCATCAGCTCCAGCGTTTCCTGCAGAACGACTTCGCCCCAGGTGCCCTGAAACTTGGCTTTGCCCTTCAGAGCGTTGGTGAGATTGGTCGTATCCTGGGTTACTTTATTATTAAGTTCCGTAAGGGCTTTTATCTGCTCCATTAACGAGGCGGAATGCCTTGAATCATCGCTGTGTATCTGATTGACACGGGCCTCAAAAGCGATTAGTTTTTCTTTAAGCGGCGTCAGTATCGCCGAAATGCTCTCGCGGCCCTGCTCGGAAAACTTTTTGGTCTTCTCATCCAGGATTCGGTTTGCCAGATTCTCAAAATCCGAAGCCATTTTCTTCTGAAGGGATTCAAACTCTGTTTTTTCCTCAGCCCATCTCTTGGAAGAGGAGGACAGCTCAGCCTTCCTTGAGGCCAGGTCCGAGTCCAAGCGCCTTACTTCAGCGCGCTCCGCGGCAAGCTCGCTCTCAAATTTCTCAAGCGTAGTCTTAAGCATGGCGGCGGAACCTTCCGCTTTGGTTTTTTCTATGATGAGGCGGTCTTTTTCGGTCTTCAGCGCTTCAGCTTCCTCCGGGGTAAGCCCCGCGCCGCGGCTGACAAATTTATACTTCGCGTAGAACCAGGCGGCCATAGCGCCGAGCAGGGCTCCAGTCAAAAATTTAAATACGTCCATGTTTCCTCCGCTTTAAACTCAATAGTATTCTACAACCGCGCTGCGACAAACGCGTGACAGCGCCGCATTCCCCAAAAGCCCGTAAGAGCAAGTCGTCTTTCCGTCTCCGTCTCACCGGCGAAAGCCGGTGCCCAGATTATGGCAAACGGCCGGTATATTGTCGCGTTGAAATCCGGTATTACTCAATTAGCGCCGGCTTTCGGCGAAAAATCTTCCATCTTGCCGAAAGTGTACCCTTTGGCCCGCAGGGCCGGAATAACCTTTTTCAGCGCCTCCACTTCATGCCACTTCGGGCGGTGAAAGTGCATGATAACCACGGCGCCGGGCTTGGCTCCCTTCAGGATGTTGCGGGCCATAACCTTGCTAGAGCTGCGCATGGCGTCGCCGGACAAAATATCATAGCTGACCACTTTCATGCCGAGGGCCTCGGCCACCCGGGTGCTGGCCTCATCCGTGTAGGCGGTGGCCGAGCGGAAGAAAACAGGCCGCCGACCCGTAAGCCCGGCTATCTTGCGGGCGTTGAGTTCCATCTCGTCAATAACATCGCCGATATTGCGGGTGGGTATGACGCCGTACATAGTCGCGCCGTTAATGGAACAGGTGCGATGCAGCAGGCCGTGATTTTCTATTTCAAATAAAGGATCTTTGGACAAGTTTTTGAATGTTTCCATATTCTTGTCGATCCAGAGGCCTGTGACGAACAGCGTGGCAGGTATCTTCTCCCGGCGCAGATACTCTATCAACCTTGCGTTATAACCGCTGTGCCTGCCGCCACAGGCGTCAAAAGTGAACGCGATAACTTTCCGCTTGGTACCCAGATCCTTTTTGACCTCTTTCAGGAATTCTCCGAACTCCCCCGGCTTTGGATTCTTAAATTGCTCAAGAATTCTATTTTTGAGCGCCAGATAATCCGGCGTGTACAGGGATTTAAGGGTGTTGGCGGGATTGCCATTGCCTTTGGGCCGGGCAAGGGCAGGCGAGGCCGTTATCAAAATGGACAAGACAACAAGCGCAAGCGCTGGAAAACAAAATTTCCGCTGCTTATAAGATGTAGTTTGTGACATGTGGCTGAAGAGTCAGCGGCCGTTGCGAAGGCCCAGTGATTCGCTGACGGCCTTTCTGAACGCCCGGCAGATTTCCAGGGCTTCTGTGGCGGTTTTCTTGTCTGCGAATTCACCGGGGTAGCGGAATTTAACCGCGCATTCCGTGAGAATGGCCAAACCCCTGCGAAAAACTTCCCACATCGGTTCAGCAGGCTTGGCAAGGTCAAGCAGTATGGTCAGGTCGTGCGTCTTCGGAAAACTAACGCCAGCCTCCGAAAGCCGGGCCTTCAGGTACTTCTCTACGCACTGTTCGGCGTGAAAACAGATGGCGTCGTTATTCCGGCGCACCCGGGCGCGGGACTCGCGTTCGACAGTGGCAAAATCGCCTTCGGCCTTGGCTACCCATTCAAGCGCTATGCGCTTCATAAAGGACCTTGCCCTTCTCCAGGATTTCTTTCATAAAACAGTCGCCCATAGCGATGCGCTTGCGCACAGCCATTGGCGATCTGACTAATAAATCCAACGGAAAATCCGGATGCAGTTTCAACCGCATCTCCACAGCTTTGCCGGTATCTTTGGCTTTGCCCCGGAGAATTACCAGCAGATCCACGTCGGAATCTGGGCCGGGGTTCCCATATGCGTATGACCCGAAAAGTATGATTTGCCGGGGCTTATATTCCTCAGCTATCCTTTTGGAAAAATGTCGTATATTCCGCATCGATGTCATATAAATTCCTCGGAGTTATTTTACCATAGTTTGAGTTGATGATGGGCAAGCATAAGTCGTTACGCAAAAAAAAGGCTCACGCGCCTTTTACAACAAAACCCCCCTGACACCTTTTTCACACAAAACAAAACCGCCGGGCTGCCCCGGCGGTTCATGACCTATTGATAATTAGTCAAGCGGCCCCTGAAACTTATTTAACAGGAGTAGACGGAGTCGGGCGCAACACGGATTGGAGTTCTTTTCTTTTCGCATTATAGGTATCCATAAGCGCTTTCCTGTCAGCCCGGAATTTAACCAAAGCAGTTTTATCCGGATTCGCTTTAGCCAACTCGGCCTTTTCATTCGCGGTGATGGCGGCCATGTCATTTTTTTGCTGCGCTTCCAGATCCGACAGGGCCTTGTCGTACTGGGCCAGGCGGGCGCCGGAGCCCGGATTTATGCGGTCCATAATAGAGTATTTGGCGGACACATATTTGGCGTGAACGGCACTTCTCTGGCTCCCTGCGGAGTCCATATCGGTCTTGTATTTTTCGCCCAGGGCACGCATCTGAACCTGAAGGGCTTTCATCTCGTCCTGAAACTTCTGCCTTGCGGGCTTAGCGGCGCCGTCCACCAACTTTAATTCGGCCTGTTCCTTGTCATTCAACTCTTTCAGTTCCTTAAGCGCCTTGGCGCGGTCGCTCTGATCAGCGCCCGACACACCCGGCGCCGCCGGTTTAGTGCCGCCCTTGTGATTCGGGGGCTGCTGCGCCATGGTGACCGCCGAAAAAGACGCTATTAACACCGTAAAAATTAAACTTTTTTTCATTGTAATATCCTCCTGTGACCTTTCCCTACCTAATTATAATATACCTGAATATGAACGAGCAAGTCAAGCCCGTTACCAGCCTAAAAATGCGAACCGAGTACCTGACTCCAAGTGATTTTTGGAATTGAATATACTGTCCCCGGAACTCAAATATACTCTCCCCGGAAACCGGAAACATGTCGCCCGAAACCCCCGTAATAGTTGCTAATTAAGTTGTGTGTCACCTTATTTGTTGTCACCTTATTTGTTACCAGGCTGCGAATCCGAGGGTTGCGATGGATGCCTTTACCCATGTATTGGGGGCCGTGCAGAGGTAGAGGTAGGTGCCATCGTTGGCTATTTGGCCGACTGTTCCAGTGGCAGATGCAGAGGCGGGGGCGGTTGCAAACTTCAACCCGCTGCCGTCGCCGGTGGGCGTGAGGTAATCCGTACCGGCGGTTAGGGGAGTCTGCCATGGCGTTGAGCCATTAAGCGTAATACCGCTTCCGATGAAGTTAAAACCAGCGGCTGAAATCTGTAGCTTGTAGCTGTCCGTGTATCCAATTTCGGTGGACTCAGCTGTGACATTGTTGACTAAGTCACCAATCGCTGTGGCATCGTCGCCGGATGCGTGGGCATCAAAACCAATCGCTACAGCGGAACTGTGGGATGCGGTGGAAGCGTAACCTAATGCGAGTGAATATGCGCCCGTGCCGTGGTTGACCACCGCCCCCGGAATTTGTGAGGCGGTAATCCCCGTCAACCCGCTGCCGTCACCGCTAGGCTGCAATGCGCTTTCCGCTAAAGCAAGAGCGTCATCAATGGATACTTGATTTGCAAACCAGCCGATGCCAAGGTCTTTATTTCCAACCCATGTTGTGAACGCAGGATCAGTTTCAAGTCCATCGATAGAATCAACCGCTACCGCTTTTGCAACATAGCCGGCAGTTCCGTTTAAGAGATTTTGCGCACCGACCTTAGAATCAACCCCATTCCATAAGTAAATGGCGACATCCGCATAATGAACAACTCCTTCGTTGCCGGCGTCACCTCCAAATAGAGTTGCGGCAGATATAGTAACAGGAGTGGGGCCATATCTGGGATCTGTAAAAGTCAACCCTTCGGCGGTTGCGACATTCCCGCCCGTGCCATCAAAAAGAGTGGAATAACCAGAAGGATCAGGAACCCCGCTCAACCCACTGCCGTCGCCTCCGGGCTGCAATGCTGTGTCCGCTGTTGTTCCCTGCGCCGCGGTTGCGAAATCTCCGGTTGCAGCATAGGCGGCACTGCCAAGCGAGCCGGGTTGAACTGCGCTATCAGCCGCTGTTCCCTGCGCCGCGGTTGCGAAATCTCCGGTTGCAGCATAGGCGGCACTGCCAAGCGAGCCGGGTTGAACTGCGCTATCAGCCGCTGTTCCCTGCGCTGCGGTTGCAAAGGCTGCCGGGTCCGTCAGCACACCACTCAATCCGCTGCCGTCACCGTTGAAAATCCCGTAGAAATTTGCTGTCAATGAGCGTTCAACATTCACTGCAAACACGGCTGCATAGACGGTACCAGCATTGGTCTGAACACCCGCATCACTAATGGTAACAGGGTAATTTTCACCGATTGTCAGGGTAGAAGGTTGATTTTGTAAGGCTGTCTCTGCCAAACTACCCTGCGCCGCGGTTGCAAAGGCTGCCGGGTCCTTAAGCACACCACTCAATCCGCTTCCGTCACCGTTGAAAATCCCGTAGAAATTTGCTGTCAATGAGTGTTCAGCATTCAGTGCAAACACGGCTGCATAGACGGTACCACCATTGGTCTGAACACCCGCATCACTAATGGTAATAGGGTAATTTTCACCGATTGTCAGGGTAGAAGGTTGATTTTGTAAGGCTGTCTCCGCCAACGCTCCCTGCGCCGCGGTTGCAAACACTGACCCATCTGAGAGATAGCCCTCGCTCTGCCAAGGTGTTCCGGTGACGTAACTGGAAAGGTCTGGGAAGTCTGTGATCTGTGACATTGTAAGACCTGTAAGACCGCTGCCGTCGCCGCCTTGTCGAATATAATAGTTGTCAAGATTAGCACGCAGACTCTCAAGAGGTGAGGCAAGGTCCCATGTGAGAAGGCTTCCTTCCCCAGTGGGTTGCAAAGCGCTTTCCGCCAACGCCCCCTGCGCTGCGGTTGCGAACACTGAAGGGTCTTGTAAAGAACTATCAGCCAGTGCGCCTTGTGCAGCCGTAGCATAGTCAGAGATTGATCCAGTCAGCACGCCACTCAACCCGCTGCCGTCACCATAAACTAGTCCAGTGAAATTCGGGTCGGACGGGATGCCGGTCAGGGATGCACCGTCGCCGTAGAAAAAGCCGCCAAAACCACCGTTACTGTCTATGTAAGCTTTGCCGTTAAAGGAAAGGTAGCCAGGCCCTGAATCGTAAGTGATTGGGAATCCAATGGTAAGGCCCGCAAAAGTCGGGGAGTCCGTGGTATTGAGCGACTGATCGAAGGGAGACGGGATATTCTTCAACCCACTGCCGTCGCCAGAAAACCCCGCCGCCGTCATCACTCCGCTCGTGTCTATGTGGGCGAGTTCCCCCCACGATCCATTAAACCGCCCAAAATAAATGCCGGTCCCTCTTCCAGCCCCGCTTGATGGGATGCCATCGCCCACGCTGAATTGGGACATACCTGCTATGTTTGACATAAATAGAACAAACGGGCCAGAGTCCGCCCCGTTGCCCCCATCGGAAAGGTAGACGGCGCCAGTAGATGCGTTTCCTGTTGCTAGGTTCCCCTCGATCTGAACATTCGCGCCTATCCCATCATCGACTGTCCCGGGAAACGAGATGTGGGTGGAGTCGAGGCTTGTCCATTGCGAGGTGGAAGGGAGATTGATCAGTTGGCTCCCATCTCCTGTAAATACACCTGCTGATGTTATACTAGCTAATCCGCCTGCAAACGAAGCAGAACCACCGACTTGTAAGGTAGATGTTAAGTCATCAGAAGCTGGGTCTAAGTTTATCAACATTCTCTGACCAGAACCACCTGTTCCAAAAGTTGTGAGTTTTAACGGTGCACCAGAATTAAAGAACAATCTAGGATAGCCATCACTTCTCGCCACTCCCCAGTTCATTACCAACCCGCCAGTGGAATCTCTAAAATCAAAAGGAATATCTCCACCATCGTTTAAGTTTTGAAAAGCTCCTATAGCCCCATCGTGTTGATTGACAGTTACAGTTAATGCACCAGGGCCATTTCCCATAACGGTATCGTTATAAAATGTTCCAACGGTTGCTTTGACTGTTCCATTTACCTGTAAAACAGAAGTAGTATCATCAGTCGCACCACCAACAAGAACCCTATCCGCTGAAGTCGTCGGATAAAGCGTTCCAGAGTCTGAGGTCCAAGCACCGCCGCCTATTGCAACTCCGTTTATCATATAAGATGAGCCAGTAGGAATATTGACATTGCCATTAACCTGCAAAGCAGAAGTAGCGTCGTCAGCAAAAGTAGCTGCTGGGTCTATCATCATTCTCCCACCAGAAGCTATGGCTATTCCTGTGGTAGAATCTGCCGTCATATAGGTTCTGGCTATTGTTTGACCATAACCTCCAAAACTACCATCTCCAAAAGTTGTTCTAAAATTATTTCCATCAGAAACACCGAAGTTGAAGTCTTGCGGAGTTGTCCTTGTTGGGTTCCAGCTCTGCATTTGATTTCTTGAAAACTGCAACTGTCCAACAGGGTCACCAATCACAAACGCAACTGCTCCATCGGGGACTAAAACCTGATAGCCACCAAAGAAACTTGTCGGCTCAAATAAAGTATCTCCTACGAAGTGAGATTTTCCTGCGACTTGTAAAGCAGAAGTAGTGTCACCGGTTGCACCACCAATCAACACCCTGTCCGCTGAAGTCGTCGGATAAAGCGTTCCAGAGGATTCTGTCCAAGCACCGCCACCGCCCGGAAGATTAGTCAAGTTGCTGCCATCCCCATAGACGTATCCCGTGTAAGAGGAATCCGATGGGATTCCCGTCAACCCGCTGCCGTCGCCTCCGGGCTGCAAAGCTGTATCCGCTGTTGATCCCTGCGCCGCGGTTGCGAAATCTCCGGTTGCAGCATAGGCTGCACTGCCGAGCGAACTGGGCTGGAGATAGTCGACGCCTGCGGTTAGGGGAGTCTGCCACGGCGTTGAGTCATTAAGTGTAATACCGCTTCCGATGAAATTAAATCCACCGCCTGCAATCTGTAGTTTATTGGAGTCCGTGTAGCCAATCTCGATGGTGCCGCCTATAATATTGTTGACATTGTAGCCAATTGCGATGGAAGAGACGCCAGAGGCGGTGACGCCGTAGCCAATTGCGGTGGAGAAGGAACCCGAGGCGGTGGAGTTGCCGATTGCGGTGTCGTGGTCCCCGGAGGCGGTGGCGTTGAAGCCGATTGCGTTGGCGGTGTCGCCGGAGGCGGTGGCGTTGAAGCCGATTGCGAGTGCGCCGTTGATTCCCGTGGCTTGGTTAACCAGCGTACCCGAAACTTGTGAAGCGGTAATCCCCTGCAACCCGCTGCCGTCGCCATCGGGCGCGAGGTAATCAGTCCCGGCTACCGCGATACTTGGCGCGCCTGTTGTTGTCGTGTTCTTTAAGATGCCGGTGGCAAGGCCTGACAGCGCCACGCCGTTTATTCCCTTTACAGTGAGCGCCGTGGCCCCGGTGGCGTCGCCCGTGTGCGTGGCGTTTGTCACCTTTGAAGTGTTGGCTTCAATAGCAGATATATGCGCCGCCGTGGCATATCCGGCGTTTAAGCTGGTTGCCGCCGGCATTGAGATTACAGGGGCGGTCCCGCCGCTGGAAACTACAGGCGCGGTGCCGGTTACACCGGTTACCGTGCCGTTGCCGTTAGCCGCCATGTTCCCGCTTAACTTGTTAATAGATTGCAGGATACTGTCACTAGCAGTGATAGTCCCCGTGCTGGCAGTGTAGCCTGTGATCAGTTTTCCCGTGACGGCGCCGTCGGTAAAATCTGCCGATGGCAAAGCGGCGTCTGCCTTGGCGCCCTGCGCGGCCGTTGCATAAGCTGTAGTCGCGGTAAATGCAGCCGTGCCAAGGGTGCCTGTGACGCTGTTTAAATTAGAGATTGTCGCGGTTAAACCTGTGAGGTTGGCGGCTGTAGCCGCAGTCGAGCTGTTTAACGCGTATAAAGCGTAAACCGAGGGGACCATCCGGTAGCGGGGCAGCATCTCGCTGTCGGTGCCGACTGTAATGCCAAGCCAATAGCCGGCCGAGAAGTCTATATTTAACGGCATAACCTCGCCCAATTGCACGCTGTAAATGCCGTAGCTGTCCGGGGTCACGCTCTGGGTTTCGGTCCACGACGGCATAGCGCCGTTGGCGCTTGTATAAAGCCTGAACACCATAGGCACAGCGTTCGTAACCGCTTTGCCGCTCGCGTCGGTAAGCTTGCCCTGGAAATTTATAAGCTCAGGGACAGCCGCCCGAACAGGCGTAAACAGGGCTCCCAGGATTATTAACAACCCGGCACTTGTAGCTTTCAAAATCATTGCTTTTATATTGTTTTTCATAATATATTCCCCAACTATTATTTCATACTTTCTTATTTAAGGAAGTAAACGGGGTCAGCCTCTTTTTCAGCCGCCTGTCCACCGAATTTCATGCCAAGCGACAATCTGTGGGTTATACCAAGGTCAGTGAACGAATTCCATGCGTAGTCCAGCTGATAATCGTTCCGCTTTATACCCATGCCCGCCGTAAGCCCGGACAGCACGCCAAGTTCCTTAACGGTATCGTTCTTATACCCGGCCCGTACTGCCACAACGAACGCGCCCATCGCGCGCGTGTATTCAGCCCCGGCATGGATTGTAATTGCTTTTTCAATGTAATTTAAATCTGACGCGACCAGCAAATTATCAAACACCTTCAGTGAACCTCCGGCGCGGATTATAACCGGCAGGGGATCCGCTTCGCTTACATATTTGGCCTTCGTTCCCATATTCTGCACCGACACGCCCAGGCTAAGCGCTTTGCCCCATGGCCGCAGCCCGCTGTAAAGCGCGCCTATATCGGCCGCGTATGAATGCGCGCTTTCAACTTCCAGACGCGATGAGATATATTTCAAATTAGCACCCAGCGCGAGGTTCCCTAAAGCGCGGGCGTAGGAGATAATGCCCATCGTGTCCGTCATTCTGTAATCTTCCGCGAGCCGGTTGCCCAGGTAGTCAGCTTTTTGGATCGAGCCGGTA
The DNA here is from genome assembly GCA_903867985.1 of uncultured Elusimicrobia bacterium. Taxonomy (GTDB): domain Bacteria; phylum Elusimicrobiota; class Elusimicrobia; order Elusimicrobiales; family UBA9959; genus YA12-FULL-51-18. Next base: position 50,201 of record CAIPTO010000023.1, read on the forward strand.
TTAAGAATATTGAACGCCGCGCCTATGGTACCGCCAAGCGCCGGCTGGCCGTACGCCAAATTTGAATAGGTTATATTTTCAAGCCATAGAGCGTGCGTCATGGATAATTCGGCGCGATCAAGGCCGGCCAGACCAGCCGGGTTCCAGTAAATAGCGCCTATGTCGTCAGCCACGCCGGCGAATGTATCGCCCATGGCCGACGGCCTGGCCCCTACGCCTAACTGCAGGAACTGGAACGCGCTGGTGCCCTGCACGCTTCCGGCATAGACAGCGGCCAGCCAGCCCGGCAGCATCAATGCTGCCAGTGCGCCTGCCTTTATGGTTCTCTTTAATGTCATAAAGCTTTAGCCTATCGTATAACCGCGAATTTACCTTTTGATTTGCCGCCGCCGGGTGAGGTCATATAAAAGATATATACGCCGCTGGCCAGTTTGCGGCCGTCGCTGTTGACGCCCGGCCATTCGTAGTAATCCACCGTGCTGTCGGTCTTATGCAGTTCGGCCACCTGCCGGCCTGTTATCGCGAAGATCCTTATTGTGGCCTCGGCGGGCAGATGTTTAAAGGTTAGTTTATCGGCCTGGAAGCTGCCGGGGCTGTTAGGTTTGAAAGGATTGGGGTACACATAGGCGTCGCTAAGGCTTTGGGCCGGCGGATTGGCCATTGCCACCACGGGGGCGGCGAATCCACCCGCATTCTGGTAGCTGGGGCTTTCAGCGTTGCCGGGCGCGCTTTGGCCGATGCTGCCGGCCTCGATCTTATAACCGGGCGAAGCGGCGTTCTCGACGCTGTTGGTTACCGCGCTTAGTGACATGATATATTGCGAGCTTATCAGCGAACCGGCGTACACCAACGACCCGGTCAGCAACGCGGCCAGGAGCAGAAGCGGCAATTTAGCGCGGCACTTTTTTAAATTAAAATCTAACATATTGATAGTATACTACGCGATTACTAATGAATCCCGAAGAAATCATGATTTTTCATAATCCTGTGGATAAAACAGACACCACGACTTATTTCCCCCAATGAGAAACTGTCATCCTGTTGAGAAACCGGGTACTGTAACAAAGGATACATTCAGTGTTTTCCTGCACCCCCTACTTCGCAAAGTCTATGAACAGATAAGTATATATCATATCAGCAATTCATCGCCATATATTTTTTGACCAATAAATAAAGTGACACACAACTTAATTGCCTGCAATTAAGTTGTGTGTCACCTTATTTGTCACCTGTGTCACCTTATTTGCACCTTATTTTTTTCTACGAACCCGACAGGACGCTGTCGGGGTCATGGTCTACACTTTAATAGGCAGCGAGGGGAAAATAAAGTTTCAGGGAGGTAATATGAGATGGGATATAACAATATGCCGCGACGGTTACCTGGCCAGGAAGAGCAGCGGGCTGAACGCGTATATAAAGCGCGTCTGCATGTGGCCCGGCCTGAGGCCCTTCACCGGGCCTGGCTACGATGTAAAGTATAAGGGGTTTACCATAGCCAGGATCTTCTTTGAAAATAAAGGGGCGACAGTGAAGTCGCTTGAGATGTGCAGGTCCTTCCCTGAGATCTCGGATCTGGACCTTGTGGAAATAGCCCTGCGGGTCAACAAGCTGCGCGCGGCAGGAACAGCGGCGCTAAATTGAACGGACAGGTTCTTAGGGATTAAGGAGCCGTCTGGGGACGCGGGAAAAGGGCGTCGTACAAAACTACGGCTTTGCGCGCCGAAAAAGCCGCGGTCTTGCTGGAGACCGTGGCGCCGGCTATCGCGTTGAGCCCTTTGCCGATATCAAAAGGGTCCGGCTTTCCCCTGCCGAAGAACTGTTTAAGGAAGCTTTTAAGGGCCACGGGGCGGCCGCGCTTTTCAGAAAGCGAAACCACCGCCATGTTCCTTATTTTTCCGGTTTCTGGGTCAAGGCCGTAAATAAAATTGATGGCTCCCCATTTTCCCGGTTCGGAGTCAAAAAGGGCCACGCCCGTTTTCTTGTCGCCCTTCATCCCAAAATAAAAAGTATATTCCAGAACATCCGCGGTCTTTTTGCCACCCTCGGCCGGCAGCGTCAGCGAACCGAGCTGGCCCCTGATGACGGCTATTTCCGCTTCGGTCAGCGTCCTGACGGTTTTTTCAACCCGGTCCGTGTCAGGCAGCATTTCCTTGATGGCTTTCTCGTCCGAGATCAGCCTTTCGGCCCGGCAATAGCCTAACCCGGCTCCGAGCAGCATCACCGCGCTTACTGCAAATATTTTAGCTTTACGCATACATGTTCCTCACCTGACTTTATCCGCCTGAGAGGTGACGATCTCACCTTCGGCGTTGACAATTATAACTTCTGATCCGGATTGCCGTTTCACAAATTCAAGCGCCCGCTGCGGGCCCATCACAAAAAGCGCGGTGGAAAGCGCGTCCGCCCATACTGGGTCCTGAGTAATAACGCTTAAACTCATAAGCCCCCTGGCCGGGTATCCGGTCTTGGGGTCTAAGATGTGGTGATAGCGCACGCCATTAACCTCAAAAAACCTCTCATAATCCCCGGAGGTTGAAATGCCGGTTTCTGAATCAAAAGCGAGCCCGGCGATATAGCCTTCTTTGCGGGGGTTGCGCACGCCCACCTTCCATGGCACTCCGGGCGCCGCGGAACCGAAAACCTGAACCTGGCCGCCGGCCAGTATCAGGGCTGACCTGACGCCGGCCGCCTTAAGGACCTTTACCGCTTCACCGATAGAATAACCCTTGGCTATACCGCCCAGGTCTATCCTCACATCCTTATCCGCCGCTATGACCGCGCCGTTCTTTACGGAGATCCTCCGCCAGCCGGTGCGTGAGAGAGCGAGCTTAATGCTTTGCGGCGAAGGAACGGTTTGGGAAGAGGCGGAGGTTGTAAAAAAGCCCCAGAGATCCACCAGCGGCTGCACGGTGATATCGAAAGCTCCGCCTGTTTCGCGGCTGATTTCCAATGCCCGTTTCACCAGCTCAACGATCTCTGGATCGGTTATGGGGACCCTGGCGTTATTAAATTTATACAACGGACTTCCAGGGTTGGTGCAATTGAACTTTATGTCCAGCTCCGCCATCCTGTCGAAGGCGCGGCTGATCGCGGCCTCCGTCTTTGAAACACCGGCCTCATTTGGAACCTGTATAGTGCAAAGCGTGTCCATCATGAACCTGGTGCGCTTGATGATGGCGCCTTTTTTGGTAAAGATATCGGCGCGGTAAAAAAACACCGCGGCGGTTGCGGCGGCCAGAAGCAGAATAATCGCTGTTTTTTTCATATTTTCCCTTCCTGACAACTTACGAGCGGACTTCACAAACAACTACGGCCTTATCAGAAAGTCACCTTTACCGACGCGAGAGCGCGATTGAACTTAATTGAATCCTCTTGCCCGGCCACATCGTCATTCTTCCATTTGCCTATATCGTATTGGACGACGAACGTGGCGGCGGGAGCCAGCTCGTACTGGAGCCCCAGCGTGGTGGTCTTATATGTCTCCGTTATTATATGGTTGGCGGGCGACACGGCAGCCGCGTCAGCCTTGTACAGATTGTAATGGACCATGGCGGTCAGCTTCTCAGGCACCACGCTATAAAACACCTTGCCGTAATATCCGAAAGTTCTCTTATCTGATTCCTCGGCCGCGCCGGAAAAGAGGTTGTCCTGCCATTTTCCGCCTGCCACTTCGCCGCGCGCCTTAAACCGCTTATAAGCGTAAGCCGCGCCATAGGACCAGCGGAAAAATCCTTTCTTAAACTGGTTTTCCACCACGCCGTTAACTGTGCCGGTGGACAGCGCCAGCTTATCCCCCCACTTGCCGGCGCCGAACGAGGCAAAGGTTTTCACCCCTGCGAATTCTGGCTCGACATGTATCATTACGGATTTGCCGTTATTGTTATCGCGGTTGAGGGAGCTGTTGCCGTTGACGATATACAGCGAAAGAGGCAGCGACACCCCCGCAGCTTCGAAAGGCTTGTATATTTCCAGACCGGTGTCATACCAGCTGTTGCCCAGCGTGAATTTGCCGCCGTTCTGCTCTTCGTGCCAGAACAATTCTTTGCCGTAGTCCTGAATAAAAGGCAGCGACATAAAACCGGCCCTCATCTGAACGCCGTAATCGGGAAGGCCCATATTAAAGGTCGCCTCGTAGAATCTAACTGTCGGGGCGGCGCTTATGTCCTTGAGGCCTTCGCCCAGCTTCTTGCCCAGGCTGGGGGTGGCGCCGGCGCCGGCGTTGCTGAAGTCCGGGGATATGTTAACCGACATAGTATCGTTTATGTCCTTAGACACATACATTATAAAAGTGTGGCTGCCGAAATAGCTGCCAGCCGAGTAAGAACCCCTGGTTTTTACACCGTTGACCACGGCGTGGCCCCAAACCGAATCGGAAAGCACCGGACCCTCCAGATGCCCCCCTATCTTTACCAAGCCGTCAACTTCGGCTTTTGACTGCGCCGCTAACGCCAGATAAAGCGCCGCGCAGACAAACAGAAATATTGATTTTCTCATCATGTGCTCCTTTTATTATGTTCAACGCCCACAGATATTCGCACCCGTCAGTCCGCGTTTTTTTCAGCCGCAGGCTCCTTCTTAAGCCACATCTCGTAGAGCGGCACCGCCGTCTCAAACATCACGCAGAAACCGAGCAGTATACCCGAAAAGATCATCAGCAGGGCGCCCAGCCCGGAAATATACTTTATAAACCAGAAAGCGCCCACGGCTATGATAACAGCCGCGAAAGAATCCACCAGAACGAAGTTTTTAAGCCACTCGGGCAGCGTATTAGTGAACAGGAAAATAAGCCCCAGGCAGAACATCATCAGGCCCATGGCTATAAAATGAGTGTGGCTGGTAGAGGTCATCGCAGGCAGGTCCATGCCGGGATAACCGGCGGGATCGGTCACGGAGCCCCGGTAATGGTTAACGATATTCTCATAAACGTTGCCGCCGAATTCATAGGTTATTTTTTCGCCCGGAGCGTAGGTTTCCTTCAGCAGACCCATGGACGTGTTGACATTAAGTATTGCCGTCAGATAGCCGCACACCATAACCACCAGGAACATGGAAATAAATAGTTTTGCCGTTTTCGGAAGCTCCGCCAGCTTCACTTGCTCAAAGATGTTCTCATTCATATCCGGTTCTCCTTATATACCGCGCTCAGGCGGCCTTACCCTCAATATCCAGCCCCGCCTCGGCCTGACCGCAGTACATCGCGGAAACAATGCCGGCCAGAAGCCCGACGACACGCCCCGGCGGCCTCAGCCGCCAGCCGCCGGCGAAACTGCCGGCTATCACGGCCCGCATGCGGGCGGAAAGCACAGGGATCTGGCTCCAGGAAATGCTGATTATCGCCGCGAACCTTTCCACCGGTAAGCCGAAGAATTTAAACGGACGGCCGAGCCGCCGTATGCCCTCGGCAATTTCTTCCGGCGAGGCGCAGAGGTTCAGCAAAAAGCCGGTCCAGGCCATAAGCATTATCCGCGAAGCGAAAAAGGCGCCGTTCATCAGCCCGCCGGAGGTTATCCCGACAGGGCCGGCTGAGAAAAGCATGACGCCGCCGTCCAGGCTGCCGAAAAGAGCGGGGAAAAGGAAAGACGCTGCCGCCAGCGATGAGATACGCCTAAACTTCCGGAGAACAGCGAAATATTCCCCGGAGCTAAGCCCGGCGGAAAGCGTAAGGATCAGCAGCCCCGCCGCCACCGGCAAAAAAAATAACCAGTTTTTTATAAACAAAATATAGCAGATCATCAACATGGCGCCGGCTATTTTCCACTCGGGCGCCTGCCTACGCATGAACGACTTCCCGGCCGGGCCGCAAAGCCCGGTCTTAACCAACTGGGCCGGCGCGATACTCCGCACTCCGCCGCTTTTAAGTCCCTTTAAAACCTCAGCCGCCACCAGACCGGTGAACCAGCCCATTAGCACGCCGCTGATAACAAGCCACGGAGCGAAATAAAAAATACTTTTATGCCTTATCATAAGAAAGTAGGCCAGGAAAAGCTGAGTGGCGTTATGAGCCACGGCGCTGGCGATGCTAATGCCTATCAGGCTGAAGCCCCAGGCCGGGAAAGTGACGGAAAAGCGCAGGAAAATCCACATTACGCCGGTGCTGGCCACCGCGCTGAAAAAACTGAGCATAAAACCCGGAGTCAAAAAAGAACCGAGCACGAGGGAACTGACGACGGTCCGTAAAACCGCCACTTCCATGGCGCTGGCGAAACCAAGGTCAGCCATAGTCACCAGAGTGATCATGTTCGCCAGCCCCAGCCGCACTCCCGGTATAGGATTAGGAATAAGCGATTCCGCTATCTGCAGCACGCAGGCTATCGCCACCAGCGAAGCTATGCGGTAAACATCCCGGCCCCGGGCGGGATTCAGGTTAGTAAATAACGGCGTCATATTCCTGTTTTTCACCCTTTATCTCAACTAGCAGTTTATTCGGAAGGCAGGCGATAGTCTCGCCCGGCTTGTTTATCCAGCCGGCATGAACGCAAATCTTTGCCGGGCAATTAGATTCCGCTATACGCACGCCGCGACCGGGAACCGCCTCAACCGATATGGCACCGGCTTCAAATGAAAAAGAGCGGCGCCCCTGCCTGTCCAGCGGCAGTTCGGCCACTGCGCGGCCGTCGTGGTAAATTACGGCGGCTGAAGCCCCCCCGACGCCAGCCCCCGTAGGCAGAATGAGCCATAGTACCGAGGCGAATATAAGGACAGCTCCCAAAACAATGTCCTGGGCGCGCGTCGCGTAAAGATTGTTTTTTAATTCCTTAGACATTGATATAAGGCGATGCTCCTGCACTATTTCCCGGCAAGATCAGATTGATGAAGCTCTGTAGCGCGACGGCTTATCTCCAGCGCGAGACCGCGGAATATCCAGGCGTGCGCCGGGTAGAGACAATACCAGTAAATACTGCCGAACAATCCATGCGGCTCAAAATAAGCCGTAAGGCGAAGCGTGGAAGTTTCCCCCGTTCCCGGCACGGCCTCAAACTGCAGCCAGCCTTTGCCCGGCAGCCTCATTTCGGCGCGCAGCAGCAGCATACGACCTTCGATCACCCGTTCTGCATGCCAAAAATCCAGAGGCTCACCCTGATGTATCTGGTCCGGGTGGCGGCGGCCGCGGCGCATCCCTATTCCGCCGGACAGCCGGTCCTGCAGCGCTTTAACCGCCCAGAGCCACTGCCAGTAGAACCAGCCGCGACGGCCGCCTATGCCGCAAAACACTTTAAAAACAACTTCAGCCGGCGCCCCGATGTCCAAGACATGGGCGTGGCGGATAATACCCTCACTGTCCTCAAAAGTATATGGCCTGGCGTAGGACGGAGTATACGCGGCGGTCCACGAGGTTTCCACGGCGTTCTCGCTTAAGCGGACCAGCGCGTACTTTACCGCCGTATGATAATCCAGCGGCTTTACGCTTGGGAATAGCCGCAGCGCGGCATCGCTGGCGCAGACCACATCGTTTGAAAGACTTTCGAGCAGAGGCTTTGCGAACATGGCGGGAACAGGCGTTATCAGACCGATGAGCCGTGAAAACAGGCCGGGCGGCCAAAACGGACAGGTGAAAAATCCGCGTTTCAGACCGCGGGTTTCGGCGTAAATTTTCAGCATATCCCGGTAAGAAAGTACCGTGGGCCCGCCGATGTCGATTATTTTATTATCAGCCTCGGGATTTTCAAGCGCGAGTATAAGATAGCTCAGGACATCCCGGATGGCGATAGGCTGACAAAGGGTGCCTTTCATGCACCTAAAGCATGGGATAAAAGGCAAACGCTCCGCCAGATAGCGCATGATCTCGAACGATATGCTGCCGGAACCGACTATGATGGCGGCACGAAATTCCGTGACATTGAGACCTGCCGAGCGCAGTATTTCTCCCACCCGGTGCCTGGAGGCGAGATGTTTTGAAAGTCCTCCGGCCTGGGAACCAAGCCCGCCGAGATATATAACTTTCCTCACACCGTGCTTTTCAGCGGCGGCCGTAAAATTTTCAGCAGCGGTCTTCTCCAAAGCCTGAAAATTGGAAACATCCGACATGGAATGAATGAGGTAATAAGCGGCGTCCGCGCCGCGCAGGGCTTCATCCAGGCCGGAGCCGTAAAGAACATCGCCTTTTACTATTTCCACCTGGCCGGTCCAGGACCGCCCCGACAGATGGCTTGGGTTGCGCACCAGGCAGCGCACCTTATAGCCTTTTTCCAGCAGCCGTGGGATGAGCCGCCCGCCGATATAGCCGGTGGCGCCGGTGACTAAAATATTTTTCATAAAAATATTTGCCATAAGCCAGATGCCTTATGCTCTAAAGGAACTTCTTAAAAAGCTTATGGCTTACGGCCTATGGCAATTGTTATGCGTATGGCAGCGAAAAACTGGTGCGCCCGGCAGGAATCGGTCACAGGTTCTCGGTTCGCCGTCGCGAACCTCGCCCTTCGACCCCGCCTCGCGGACTCGCCTGCTGGCTCGCCAACGCTCCGGCTTTCGATTCCTGACGCGAGCCAAGCAGTTGGCTCGCTCCGGGTTTCCGAAAATTTGGTGCGCCCGGCAGGAATCGAACCTGCACTAGAAGCTTCGGAGGCTCCTGTGATATCCATTTCACCACGGGCGCGGAACAGTACGACAGTGCGACAGCAGGACAGTACGACAGTAAGAAGCGACCGCACAAAAATCACCTGCCGTGCTGTCTTGCTGCCGCTCTGCCGCGCTGATAGCGCTGACAGCGCTCTTACTTCTGCCTTGATTTAACCGATTTTTTTAAAGACCAAAGAATTTTTGAGACTTCTTCAGCTAAACCGTACAACCGCTTTGCGTCGACACCTATGTATCCTATCTTTTCTGAGAACTCAATTAAATACTTAGCTTCAGAAACAGAACCGATACTGCCTGGCTACACATGCTTTTTGGCTATTTCAAGGAGGTGTTTCTCAAATTCCGCCATATCCGCGGGGATCTCTCCGCCGCCCTGCGCGAAATCTTTGCGGCCGCCGCCGGACCCGTTTATCACTCCGGCCACGGATTTAGCGATGGCCGAAGCGTCGGCTTTGACATCCCCGGTATGGGTGACAATGAATGAAAATTTGTCTTCCGTCCTGGAGTAGATGAAAAGCAGTGTGGACTTAATATCTTTTTTTATCTGGTCGGATAATCCGCGCAGGGCCTTCATCTCAAGCGCCCCGGCGTCGTAAACAAGAAAACTTGAGCCTGAACCGTCAATACCCTCGGTCAGCAGTTTGCGCCCTTCCTTGCCGGAAGCCGAGGCGTGCGCGGTTTTGGCATGACCCGACTTAAGCTCTTTTATATTCTCAAACAGCTGCTCCACGCGCGCGGGCAGGTCAGCCGGAGACGCCGAAAGCCTGGCCGCGAGAGTTTCAGTGATCTTGGCCAGGTCCGAAAGATAAGCCAGCGCGGCCGGACCGGCCACGCCTTCTATGCGGCGCACGCCTCGCGACACGGAAGAATCCTTGAGTATTTTTATCAGCATCAACTCGCCGGTACGGTCTATATGCGTACCGCCGCAGAGTTCAAGGCTGTAGCGCTCTTTGGCAGAATTCCATCCGCCCTTGTTTATAAGCACGAAGCGCGCGGGGTCCACGTATTTTTCCCCCAGCAGGGTCGTCGCCCCAAACTTGGCGGCGTCGGCCAGAGGCCGCTCGGCTTTGAGCACGAGGTAATCCGCGCGCACGGCGGCGGCGGCGATATCCTCAACCCTGGCAAGTTCTTCCTTGGTGGGCGCCTTATTTACGGTGTAGTCAAAACGGAACCTGACAGGCCCCACCTCGGAGCCCGCCTGGCGGGTGGTGTCGCCGAAGACCTGTTTTAAGGCCGCGTTTATCACATGCGTGGCCGTATGGTTGCAGGCGGTGCGATAGCGGTCCCCTGAAACGCGCGCCGTAACTTTCATGCCTTTATTGAGCGTGGCAGTGGTTTTGACATAATGGAAATAGATCTTTTCCAGCGGCTTCTGAGAATCCTTCACGACGGCGATATTTTCCCCGTTAAAAAACAGATGCCCCGTATCGCCTGTCTGACCGCCGGACTGCGCGTAAAAAGGCGTTACATCCAGGACTGCGTAACCGTCCGCTCCGGCGGGCAGGCTTGAAACCATGTTACCCTTCATATCCATCAGGGCTATAACAGAGGACTCCGTTTCAGTGACTTCATAACCTTTGAAAATAGTGGCCGGCAGTTTCTCTTCGGCGGTCTGAAAAACAAAAGCGTTCTGCTCTCCGGAATCCTTCCACCCTGCCTTCGCCACGCCCTGCGCGGTCAGGCGCGCTTCGTTAAAACCTTTTTCGTCAACCGGCACGCCTTTTTTAAGCGCCAGTTCGCGGGTCAGTTCAAAAGGAAAGCCATAGGTCTCGTAAAGGCTGAAGGCTTCGGCGCCGGGTATGCCGCCGGGGAATTTTTCCAGCAGATTTGAAAGGAATCCCTCTCCGGTTTCCAAAGTTTCTATAAAACCCTGCTCCTCAAAACGCAGAGTTTCAGATATCTGCTTCGAAGCCGCCTCGACTTCAGGGTAAACTCCTCTGAAAATATCGTATACCGCCGGGGTCAGCTTGTGCAGGAAGGGCTCTTTTGCGCCCATTATGCGGCCGTAGCGGCTGGCGCGGCGTATAAGTCGGCGCAGCACATAACCGCGTCCCTCATTCGACGGAATAACGCCCTCTGAGATAAGAAAAGAAGAGGCGCGCAGGTGTTCACTTATTATGCGGAAAGCGGAGGCGGCCTCCGCGGAAGAGCCGTATTCGGCTTTAAGCAGTTTCTCGGCGGCCGAAATTATGGGATAGAAAAGAGAGGTTTCAAAAGGAGATTCTTTTCCCTCCACGACAAAGGTCAGCCGCTCAAGGC